>NZ_JBHSPA010000135.1:93545-141021 GCF_042656245.1 Nonomuraea insulae | reverse complement strand
GGGCCCGGCCTCGGATGGTGACGACCGTCGTCAGTGCTGGACGGCCTGACGGTGTGCCGCCCTGCTGGCGGGCACCGCGGTCAGGCTGAGGACCACTGTGACGACCCCGACGACCCAGGACGTCCACGACGCCCCCTGGCTCTGCAGGTACGTGACGGCCCACGGCGCGATGAACAGCAGCACGCCCCACAGGGCGTTGATCCACTCCGTCGCCAGGGCACCCGGATTCGCGAGTGCCACGAGCGATGTGATCGCGGTGAGTGCGCCCAGCACGACCAGTGAGGGTGTGGCGCCCGAAGCGCCGTCGACCCAGATCGGGGAGAGTGCCGCGTAGAGGCCGGCGACCAGGGTGACCCAGTCCTGCCAGCGTGACCATGCCTTCATGAGAACCTCCGCCAATGGCGTTACGAGGCTGGCCTGTTTGGTCAGTCGATCACGTGTAACCCCCGGTGGCGTGCGCCGATTCCCTTCCCGGTATGACATTGCACACATCCCCTAAAGGGGCACACATCTCATACATACCGCAGGAGAAACTAATTTTCTAGATGTGCGACATGAGGAAAAATTTCTTCTTAAATCTTCTTGACCTGGGCGGTTAACAGTGGGAAAGCTGTGGCGGGAGCTCTGAAAGGTGAAAGGTCCACCCCCATGGTCACCCTCCGCCCCTTCCTGTCCGGCGACGAGATCTCCCTGGTCGACGCCTCGAATCGCAGCATGCCGGCCGATCCGACGTCATCCGGCTGGTTCCGCGACTGCGTGTTGCTCGACCCCAACTTCGACCCCGAGGGCCTGCGTGTGGCCGTCGAAGGCGGCGAGGTGGTCGGTTGCGCGTACGCCGTGCGCCGCCTGACCCCCTTAGCCCCCGGCACCGACCTGGAGCCGGACCTCGGCTGGATCCCATTCTTCTTCGTCGTCCCCGAGCATCGCGGCGGCGGGCTCGGCCGGCGGCTGATGACGGAGGCGCTGGCGTTCCTGCACGGCACCGGCCGTACGAAGGTGGACTTCTCGTCGTACACCCCGAACTACGTGTTGCCGGGCGCGGACCCCGAGCGCTACCCGGACGGCCACCGGCTGCTGGAGGAGCTCGGCTTCCGCACGCTGTACTCGCCGGTCGCCATGGACCGCACCCTGGTCGGCTACCAGACGCCTGACGAGGTGCACGCGCTGCGGCGCGAGCGGGACGAGTACGAGTTCCGCAGCCCCACCGCCGGCGAGTTGCCCGAACTGATCCGCTTCGCGGCCGACGCCTTCAATCCCGACTGGGGCGAGGCCATCCGGCAGCACCGCGACCTCGAACGCATCATTATCGCGAAAAAAGAGCACATAGTCGGCTTCGCCCTGTACGCGGCCTACCGCGGCATCCCCGAGCGCTTCGGCCCCTTCGGCGTCGACCCCGGGCAACGCGGCACCGGCCTGGGCAAGATCCTGCTCCATCTCACCATGACCAGGATGCGAGCCGAAGGGCTGCATTCGTCCTGGTTCCTGTGGACCGGCGAGACCAGCCCGGCCGGCCACCTCTACAGCAAGGCGGGCTACGAGATCACCAGGCGGTTCCACGTGATGAGGCGAACGGCATGACGCATGTGCTGGCCATCGGGGCGCACGCGGGCGACCTCGACCTGACGGCGGGCGCCGTGCTCGCCCAGCACGTCCTGCGCGGCGACCGCGCCACGCTGCTGCACCTCACGCTCGGCGAGCGCGGCCATCCCCGGATGTCCGTCCCCGACTACGCCAAGCAGAAGCGCGAGGAGGCCGAGACGTTCGCGGAGCGGATCGGCGCGGGCGTCAGGTTCCTCGACCACGAGGACGGCCTGCTGCCCGAGGACGACGAGGTCAAGATGCGGGTCGGCGACCTCATCAGGGAGCTGCGGCCGGACGTCATCCTGACGCACTGGAGCGCCTCCATCCACAAGGACCACGCTCGCACGCACCGGATCGTCGAGGACGCCCGCTTCTATGGCGGCCTGAAGACCCTCGAACGCGAGCACCCGGCGTACTGGGCGAGCGAGCTCTACTACGCCGACAACTGGGAGGACGCCGAGGGCTACGCGCCGGACGTGTTCGTCGAACTGGACGAGGAGGCGTACGAGATCTGGTCGCAGGCGATCACCGGCTACGCCTACGCCAGGGGCGAGACCTACGGCTTCCCGTACGTGGACTACTACCGCGCGCTGACCATCGTGCGCGGCGCGCCAGCCGGATTCGGCCGCGCCCAGGCCTTCGCCGCACCGAAGGGCTCGCGCGACCTCCGGACGAAGTACTTCGGAAAGGCGGCCCCCCGATGAGACGCGTTCTGGCGGTCCTCGCCGCACTGGCGGTGGCCGGATGTTCGAGCGGCGGCGGCACCGCCACGCAGAGCACGAGTGCTCCGCCGCTGGTGATCCACGCCGTGGACGCGGGCACCTTCCAGGAGGACTTCAACCCGTACCACCTCGAAGGCGTGAACTTCGGCACCAGCGGGATGATCCACGAGACCCTGATGTACTTCAACAAGCTCAAGCCGGGCGAGATCACGCCCTGGCTGGCGTTGAAGCACGAGTGGTCGAACAACGGCAAGTCGGTCACGTTCACGCTGCGGCAGGGCGTGAAGTGGTCGGACGGGCAGCCGTTCACGGCCGACGACGTGGCGTTCACGTTCCAGATGTTGAAGGACAACCCGCAGCTCAACAGGAACGCGCTGGAGGTCGAGGCGGCGAAGGCGCTCGCGCCGGACCAGGTGCGCGTGGACTTCAAGAACACCTCGTACGCCAAGCTGTTCAACATCGCCGGCAACACGCCCATCGTGCCCAAGCACCTGTGGGAGAAGCAGAAGGACCCGGTCACCTTCACCAACCCGAAGCCGGTCGGCACCGGGCCCTACACGTTGTCGAAGTTCTCGGCGCAGCTCTACGAGTTCGTCAAGAACCCGTCCTACTGGCAGCCGGGCAAGCCGGAGGTGCCGGTGCTGCGCTTCCCTGCGTACACGGCCAATGCCGTGCAGACGGCGCTGCAGCAGGGCGAGCTGGACTGGGCGGGCGCGTTCGTGCCGGACATCCAGAAGATCTACGTGCAGGGCAAGCCGGAGCAGAACAAGTTCTACTTCCCGCCCGAGGGCGTGGTGACGTTGCTGCCGAACCTGACCAACCCCGTGCTGGCCAAGCCCGAGGTGCGCCAGGCGATCAGCCTGGCCGTCGATCGGGACAAGATCGTACGGGTGGCCGAGCGGGGGTACACGAAGGTCGCGCATCCGACCGGGGTGCCGATGCCGGGCGGGGACGCGTACGTGTCCCCCGAATATCGCGGTGCGGCCTTCAAGGTGAACGTCGAACAGGCGAAAGAGCTGCTCAAGGGCATCGATCCGGGTCAGCTCAAGTTCACGTTGCTGGTGCCCTCGCCGTTCACGGACTGGGTGAACGCGGCCCAGCTCATCAGGGAGGACCTGGCCAAGGTCGGCATCACGGTCGAGACCAGGGGCGTGGCGTTCGCGGACTGGGTGTCCAAGGTCGGCAAGGGCAACTACGACCTGTCGATCAGGGCCACACCGTCGGGGCCGACCCCGTACTTCCAGATGCGCTCGATGCTCTTCGGCGGGCTGGCCACGCCCGTGGGTGAGGCCGCCACCGGCAACTACCAGCGGTGGAAGGACGCCGAGACCGACCGGTTGATCGACGCCTACGCCGCCACCGAGGACGAGGCCGAGCAGCAGAAGGTCACGCAGGGGCTCAGCAAGATCATGGTGGAGAAGCTGCCGACGCTGCCGCTGTTCTACAGCCCGTCGTGGGCGCAGTACCGGACGGACAAGTACGTGGGCTGGCCCTCCGAGCAGGACCCGTACGCGATGCCGTCCCCCTACACCTCGCCCGACGCGGCCGTGGTGCTGCTGCACCTGAAGCCGGCTCCCAAGTGAGGTTCCTGGCCCGGCGGCTCGGCTTCTACCTCCTGACGGCCTGGGCCGCAGTCACGCTCAACTTCCTGATCCCCCGGCTCATGCCGGGGGATCCGGTGGAGCTGCTGGTGGCCCGGATGAAGGGGAACGTCGAGCCGGCCGCCATCGACGCGATGCGGCGGGCGTTCGGGATCAGCGACGCGAGCCTGTGGCAGCAGTACCTGGACTATCTGGGCAATCTCGCACGAGGGGAACTCGGCCGCTCGATCACGTTCTTTCCCACCGAGGTGTCCACGGTCATCTCCGACAGCCTGCCGTGGACGATCGGGGTCGTCGGGATCGCCACGCTGATCAGCTACCTGGTCGGCACCTCGCTGGGCGTGCTGATGGCGTGGAAGCGGGGCACCTGGCTGGACGGGGTGCTGCCGGCGGCCACGTTCATGCACGCGGTGCCGTACTTCTGGGTGGCGCTGGCGCTGGTGTTCGTCTTCGGCGTGACGTTGCAGTGGTTCCCGGTCAGCCGGGCGTACGGGCTGGATGTCATGCCCGGCTTCACCGGGGAGTTCGCGGGCAGCGTGGCCTACCACGCGGCGCTGCCGGCGATCACGATCGTGCTTGCGTCGATGGCCGACCGCATCCTCGGCATGCGCAACGTCATGGTGACCACGCTCGGCGAGGACTACGTGGTGATGGCCGAGGCCAAGGGGCTGACGTCGCGGCGGGTCATGTGGGCCTACGCCGCCCGCAACGCGATCCTGCCGAACATCACCAGCTTCGCCCTCTCGCTCGGCTTCGTGGTGGGCGGCTCAGTGCTGACGGAGATCGTCTTCTCTTATCCCGGTATCGGCTCGATGTTGCTCAAAGGGGTGGAGAACGAGGACTTCCCGCTCATGCAGGGCATCTTCCTCGTCATCTCGCTGGCCGTGCTCGTCGCCAACTTCCTGGCCGACCTGGCGTACGTGGTGCTCGACCCCAGGACCAGGCAGGAGGCCGAATGAAGATCAAGATCGGGGCCGGGATCCTCGTCCTCTTCGCGCTGGTGGCCGTCCTCGGGCCGCTGCTCATCAGCGCCGACCCCGCCGCGACCAGCGAAGCCGGGCTCCAGGGCCCCTCCGCCGAGCACTGGCTGGGCACCACGCAGACCGGCCAGGACATCCTCGTCCAGACCGTGTACGGCGCCCGCGTCTCCCTCGGCGTCGGCGTGTTGTCCGCGCTCATCGCCACCATGCTCGCGATCGCGGTCGGCCTGATCGGCGGGTACGTCGGCGGCGTCGTGGACGAGGTGTTGTCCGTGCTCACCAACATCTTCCTGGTGCTGCCCGCCCTCCCGCTGATCATCGTGCTGGCCGGCTACCTGCCGCAGCGCGGCGTGGCCTCGGTCGCCGTGGTGATCGCGGTGACCGGCTGGGCCTGGGGCGCCCGGGTGCTGCGCGCCCAGACCCTGTCCGTACGGCGGCGTGACTTCGTCCAGGCCGCCAGGGCGAGCGGCGAGGGCCCGCTGCGCATCGTGTTCTACGAGATCATGCCGGTGTTGCTGCCCGTCATCGCCACCAGTTTCCTGGCCACCGTGGTCGCCGCGATCCTGGCCGAGGCCGGGCTGTCGTTCCTGGGCCTGGCCGACCTGTCCACGGTGAGCTGGGGCAGCATGCTCTACTTCGCGCAGAACGGGCAGGCGCTGCTCATCGGGGCCTGGTGGTGGTTCATCCCGCCGGGGTTGTGCATCGCGCTCATCGGCACCGGCCTGGCCCTGGTGAACTTCGGCATCGACGAGATCGCCAACCCCCGGCTGCGTACGATCAAGGTCCCCCGGAAGGCCCGCGCATGAACGTCCTGGAGATCCGCGACCTCGGCGTGGACTACCTGTCCGGCACCGGAGCCGTGCACGCGGTCGCCGGCGTCTCGCTCGACCTGCGCCGCGGCGAGATACTCGGCCTCGCCGGGGAGAGCGGCAGCGGCAAGTCCACGCTGGCCAATGCCGTGGCCCGCCTGCTGCGGCCCCCGGCCGCGATCACGTCCGGGTCGGTCGTCTACCACCGCCGCGACGGCACCGAGGTGGACGTGCTCGCCCTGCGGAAGAACGAGCTGCGCGCCTTCCGCTGGAAGGAACTGGCCGTCGTCTTCCAGAGCGCCATGAACTCGCTCAATCCGGTCAGCACCGTCGGCGCCCAGATCGAGGACGTGCTGCGCATCCACGAGCCGGAGATGTCCCGGGCCGAGCGTGCGGAACGGGTCGTGGAGCTGCTGCAACGCGTCGGGATCAGCGCCGACAGGCGTCGCTCCTATCCGCACGAGCTGTCCGGGGGCATGCGGCAGCGGGCCGCCATCGCCATCGCGCTCGCGCTCAACCCCGAGATCATCATCATGGACGAGCCGACGACCGCGCTCGACGTGGTGGTGCAGCGCGACATCCTCGGAGAGATCAGGGCGCTCAGGGAGGAGTACGGCTTCGCGGTCGTGTTCATCACGCACGACCTGTCGTTGCTCATGGAGATCTCCGACAGGATCGCCATCATGTACGCGGGCCGGGTCGTGGAGACCGGCACCGCGGAGGGGCTGCATCGGGCGGCGCGGCATCCGTACACCGGGGGGCTGCTCCGCTCGTTCCCCCGCCTGCGCGGGCCGCGCGAGGAGTTGCTCGGCATCCCCGGCACCCCGCCCGACCTGCGCTCACCACCTCCGGGCTGCGCCTTTCACCCCAGGTGCGGGCTGGCCATGGACGAGTGCTCCGCCACCATGCCCGCGCTCGTGCCCCGCAAGGGCGGCGAGGTGGCGTGCCTGCTGAACGACGGGACGGGAGTGTCATGATCATCCTGGAGGGGCGGAACCTCACCAAACACTTCGCCGCCGCCCACGGGCCCCGGGGCAGGTTCGGGCGCAGGCCGCCCGTGCGGGCCGTCGAGGACGTGTCGATCGCGTTGCGCGCCGGGTCGGTGTCGGCGCTGGTCGGGGAGAGCGGTTGCGGCAAGAGCACGGTGGCGCGGCTGCTCGCGCAGGTCTATCCGGCCACGTCGGGCGAGGTGCTGCTGCGCGGCGAGCACGTACGCGCCCATCGCGGCGCCGCCTTCCGCGACTACCGGCGGCAGGTCCAGCTCATCTTCCAGGACCCGTTCGCCTCCCTGAACCCCTTCCACCGCGTGCGCTACCACCTGGCCAGGCCGCTGCGCCTGCACGGGCACGCCCGCTCCGACGCCCACGAACGCGAACTGGTCGCCGAACTGCTCGAACGCGTCAGCCTCACGCCCGTCGAGCAGTTCATGGACAAGCTGCCGCACGAGTTGTCCGGCGGGCAGCGGCAGCGGGTGGCGATCGCGCGGGCGCTGGCGGTGCGGCCCGTCGCGCTGATCGCCGACGAGCCCGTGTCGATGCTGGACGTCTCGATCAGGCTCGGCGTGCTGCGACTGCTGGAGGGGCTGGCCCAGGAGAGCGGACTGGCGCTCCTGTACATCACGCATGACATCGCCAGCGCGCGCTACTTCGCCGAGGACATCACGGTCATGTACGCGGGGCGGCTGATCGAGAGCGGGCCGAGTGAGGAGCTCACACAGGGGGCACGGCATCCGTACACGCGGCTGTTGCTGGACTCCGCGCCCGATCCCGACCGGCTGGCGCCACCGGCGGCCGAGCGGCACGGTGAGCCGCCGAGCCTGATCGATCCGCCGGGCGGGTGCCGGTTCCATCCGCGGTGCCCGATCGCGTTGCCGGTGTGCTCCGAGGAGGCCCCCGAGCGTACGGACCTGGGGGAGGGGCGCTGGACGCACTGCTATCAGGCCGCGGTCAGGCAGTGAGCGTCAGCTCCTGCCACCACCGCTCCCGGTGGGTCGAGCGCAGCAGGCGGTTGTGCAGGCGGTGCAGCGCCTTGGCGTTGTGCGTGTTCACCTCCAGCTCCTCCGCTCCGGCCAGGCGGCGCAGCGGGCGGCCGTGGCAGGTGGAGCAGCCGCACGTGCCCTCACCGAGCCGCTCGACCGGCACGAACTCCAGCAGTTCCGGCACGAACGCGTTGCGCGCCCCGCCCCGCCGCCAGCCGCCGCGCACCTCGTGCGGCTCCGGGTACAGGTGCCGCAGCACCTCGCGCACCCCGATCGCGGCCCACTCGGCCCCGTACGCCAGCGCCGCCAGGGCCGTGATCCCGGCAGAGAGCAGGGGCAGCGGAACCGGCCGGTAGGCGGGCCCGTCCTCGACCACCAGCGCCACCGGCACCCCGTAGTCGGCGACCGTCCGCAGCAGCGGCAGGCGATCCTCGATGACCCATCGCGCGTGCACGGGCAACACCGCGATCGTGCCCTCCCAATGGACGGCCTGTTCGAGGATGGTGTGCAGAGCTTCGTGGTCCCCTTTACCGATATATCCGGAATCGGTGAGGGGGGCCGTCGCGCCCGCCTCCACCTGGTCCGCGATCCAGTCGGGGGACAGCGCCGCCGTGCCGCGTACCCGGGCCGACCCGGCGTAACGGCGGCGGTCGGCCAGGAGGGGGCCGTCGTAGCCGATCCGGCGCACCATGCGGACCGCGTCGTGCGCGGCCTGGCCGGTGAAGACCAGGCCGGAGCCGGGATGCCCGGCCAGCGCCACCGCGTCGTAGACGTCCCTGGCGCTGACCTGGACCAGCAGGCGCTCGTGGAGGTCCATGGCGCGCGCTCTCTGGGGCCGGGAGGTCTGTACCCCGAAATATCCCCCTCAGGACGCGCGATAACGCTCCGCCAGCTCGTACGTCGTCACCGCCAGCCGATCCCGCAGCTCACCGGGGGAGAGCACCTCGGCATCCGTGCCCAGCCTGAGGAACTCGCCCACCGCGTGCTCGATCGACTCGATCGGCACCGTGACCCGCGTCCACCCCTCCTCGTCCGGCCCCTGCGCGCTCTCCCTGGCCGCCTCCACCACGCCGGGCGTCATGAGATCGGCCAGCCGCTCCATGCCGCGCGCCGAGAGCCGCACCAGGGCCTCGCCCCACCGCAGCCTGGTCTCGAACTCGGCCAGGTAGTCCCGCCAGTAGGCGGCCAGATCGAACCCCTCCGGCCTGGTGAACCCCTCGGAGAGCGGATGCAGGTCGAGGATCTGCGAGACGCGATAGGTGCGGACGTCCTCGCCCGCCCGCGCGACCAGATACCACCGCCCGGCCTTGACCACCAGCCCGTACGGCTCCAGCCGCCGCTCCACCTCCTGCGGCGCCTTCCACCGCCGGTATCTGACCTGCACCCGCCGCTCGTTCCAGACCGCGTCGGCCACGGCGGGCAGGTAGGTCACCGGCTCCCGGTCGCGGTACCAGGTGGGCGCGTCGAGGTGGAACCGCTCCTGGATGCGGCCCGCGCGGTCGCGCAGCTCGACCGGGAGCGCGGCCATCAGCTTGAGCTGCGCGGCCGTCACCACCGCGCCCAGCCCCAGCTCGGCCGCGGGACCCGGCAGGCCGGCCAGGAAGAGGGACTCGGCCTCGTCGGTGGTCAGGCCGGTGAGCCGGGTGCGGTAACCGTCGAGGAGCTGGTATCCGCCCTTGGGGCCCGCGTCGCCGTAGAGGGGGATGCCGGCGGAGTGCAGGGACTCGACATCGCGGTAGATGGTGCGGATGGAGACCTCCAGCCGCTCGGCCAGCTCCTGCGCGGTCATCCGGCCGCGCGTCTGGAGGAGCAGCAGGATCGAGACCAGGCGGGAAGCTCGCATATCACTGACACTACCTGTCAGTGACTATGCCATACGGTGTGGCTCATGAACGACTTCGACTTCCTCACCGGCCACTGGAACGTCACCAACCGCCGGCTCGCCAAGCCCCTGTCCGGCAGCACCGAATGGGAGGAGTTCCCCGGCGTCTCGGTGGCCACCCGGCACTTCGGCGGCGCGGCCAGCTTCGACGAGATCGAGTTCCCGACGAAGGGCTCCAGCGGGCTGACCGTGCGCGTGCGCGACGCGGAGAGCGGGTTGTGGTCCATCTACTGGGCGAGCAGCACCAGCGGCGTGCTTGACACCCGGCCCATGGTGGGCGGGTTCGAGGGCGATCGGGGCGAGTTCTTCGGCGAGGAGACCTGCGAGGGCAGGCCGGTGCGCTGCCGGTTCGTCTGGACGGTCTCCGGCGGCGACGCCGCCCGCTGGGAGCAGGCGTTCTCGGAGGACGACGGGCGGACCTGGGAGACGAACTGGACGATGGACCTCACCCGGGCGTGACGGCCGTCCCGGTCTGGAGGGCCTTGGTGCCGGTGTCGGCGCGGACCCAGAAGATCACGGCCACGGCCACGGCGGCGATGAGCAGCACGAGGCCGCCGGCCACGATCACCCACCACCAGGTCGACCTCGGCGGCTTGGTCTCGTAGTGCGACACGTCGGGCAACATGTCCGGCGTGTACGGGAGCCGCCGCGTGCCGGGCGCGTCCGGTGGGCCCTGGGAAGGCAGGTCGGTGGGATGGGGGTAACGGCGCCTGATCGTCTGGTTCGGATCGGGCTCCGGTGGTTCTCGCGTCATGGATGTCCTCGGACACGCTGCGGAGTGTCGCTTACACCCCCATTGTCACTCAGCCCTGGCCGCCGCCGAAAGGCGGTTGCGGCGGCGACTGCCAGCCCGGCTGCTGCTGCTGCTGAGGCGCCGGCTGCTGCGGGGGCTGCTGCTGGTAGGGGGACTGGGGCTGCCATTCGGGCTGCCACTGCCCCTGCTGAGCCGGAGCAGCCGGGTTCCTGCGCGCGACCACGCCGGAGATCAGCAGCACCGTGCCGACAACCTGAAAGATCAGGATGACCAGGTTGACGACCAGGAAGAGGGGCTGGATCCCGCTGACTCCCATGCTGGAGACCAAGGAGGGAGTGGCGAAGACCAGGATGCCGTTGCACACCACTCCCAGGAAGAGCACGATGCAGCCCGCCATGCCCAGCACCGCCCCGCGACCGTGCTCCCCTCTGCGTACCGCCATCAGGATGGCACCGCCCAGGAGCACGATGACCATGACGATCTGGGGGAGGATACTGAAAAGGGAGGCGAGCGAGGACATCAAGGAGTCTCCAGCGCGGTAGGCGACGACTTGATGACGTTACGCGGACTGGCGTAGTTCTGCCACCGCCCGGGTGATCGAACCCAGGTCGTGGCCGCCCTCGTAGCGGATGCCGTTCAGGAAGAGGGTGGGCGTGCCGCGCACCCCGCTCTCGCGGCCGGACGCCTCGTCCGCCGCGATCCTCGACGAATGCCGCGGCACGTCGGTCCAGGGGGTCACGTCCAGCTCCGCGGCGTAGTGGTTGAGGTCGGCGTCGGTGAGGAAACGCTGGTTGTCGTAGAGGATGTCGTGCATCTCCCAGAACCTGCCCTGGTCGGCGGCGGCCTCCGCCACGATGGCGGCGGAGGTGGCGCGCGGGTGCAGGGAGCGCACCGGGTAGTGCCGGAACACGAGCCGGACGTCGGGGTTCTTCCTGCGGATCTCCTCCAGGACGGGGTGGAGCCGGCCGCAGTAGGGGCACTCGAAGTCGCCGTACTCGACGATCGTCACCCGGGCGTTCGCGGGCCCTCGCACGTGGTCCTCCGGCGCGACCGGCACGGACAGCGTGTTCGGCAGCTCCTCGGGGGGCTCGGCGTCGGGCGGCGCGCACACCCCGCCGCGGTCCCACGCCAGCTTGAAGATCACCCACCCCATCACGGCGGACAGCAGCGACCCGGCCAGGATCCCGATCTTGGCGGTGTCGTGCAGGGGCGAGCCCTCGAAGGCCAGGTCCACGATGAACAGCGCCACCGTGAACCCGATCCCCGACACCGCGGCCCCGCCCAGCAGCTGCCCCCACACCAGGTTCCCCGGCAGGATCCCCCACCCGAACCGCAGCGGCAGCCACGTGCCCAGCGCGATCCCGACGAACTTGCCCACCAGCAGTCCCAGCGCGATCCCGATGGCGACCGGCGAGGTGGCGGCCTCGCGCAGGGTCTCGCCGTCGAGCCGCACCCCGGCGTTGGCCAGGGCGAAGATGGGCACGATCACATAGCTGCTCCACGGCTGCAGCCGCAGTTGCAGCCGCTCGTTCACCGACACGGCCCGCTGGACGCGCCGCGCGGCCTCCCTGGCGGCCTGCGCGCTCGGCTCGCTGGTGAACTCCTGCACGGCCTCCCCGGCCAGCAGCAGTTTGTGGTCGGTGGGCGCGTACACGAAGACGAGGATCCCGAGCGCGATGCCGATCAGCGTCGGGTGGATCCCGCTCTCCAGCGTGGCCACCCACAGCGCGAACGCCAGCAGGATGTACGCCGGCGCCCGCCAGATCTTCAGCCATCGCAACGTCACGATGGCCGCCAGCAGCAGCGCGGCCACGAGCAGCGCGGGCACGGACAGGTCGGCGGTGTAGAAGATCGCGATGATCATGATCGCGAGCACGTCGTCCACGATGGCCAGCGTCAGCAGGAACGCCCGCAGCGGATCGGGGCACCGCGCCCCCACCACGGCGAGCAGGCCCAGCACGAAGGCGGTGTCGGTGGCGATCGGCACCCCCCACCCGCCGGCTCCAGGACCGCCGAAGTTGAGCAGCAGGTAGACGCCGGCCGGCACGAGCATCCCGCCGAACGCCGCCACGGCCGGCACCGCGATCAGCCGCCGGTCCCTGAGCTGCCCGAGCCGCACCTCGTAGGAGACCTCGAGCCCGATGAGGAAGAAGAACACGCTCATCAGCCCGTCGTTGACCCAGTGCCGCAGGTCCAGCGAGAAGTGG
This sequence comes from Nonomuraea insulae, assembly GCF_042656245.1. Lineage (NCBI taxonomy): Bacteria > Bacillati > Actinomycetota > Actinomycetes > Streptosporangiales > Streptosporangiaceae > Nonomuraea > Nonomuraea insulae. The sequence goes on along the minus strand of NZ_JBHSPA010000135.1, from coordinate 128,507 downwards.
GCGTCGCCGAAGGAGATCCCTGTCGGCGTGTGCCAGAACGCCTCGTAGGTGCCGCTCCACGGTGAGTTCGCCCACAGCAGCGCCAGCACGGTGGCCACGAGCAGCACGCTCGTGCTGCCGGCCTCGGTCCTCAGGAACGCCCGCAACATCTCAGATCTCCCCCCGGAGATCTGATCCTAAGTCAGGCGGCTAGGTGAACAGGTAGACGGCCGCGTCCCTGGCCAGCAGAATCCCGACGATGGCGATTCCCCAGCTCAGCATGGACGCCGAGTGCTTGGTGAGCCAGGCGCGCAGCCGCTCCAGCTTCGGCTCCAGCCACTTCCCCGCCACCGCGCGCAGCCCCATGAGCGCCAGCGGCGGCAAGATCATGACCAGCACGTACGCCGCCAGCAGCGGCCCCCACTGCGTCACCGCGAGGCCGGCGGTCGTCATGATCCCGATCGCCGCCAGGTACGGCACCATCGTGGCCACCTCCAGCGCCCCGGCGGTCAGCCCGAGCATCACCATCGTCCGCGGCCCGCCTGTCCGGGGCTCGAACGTGCGCTGGGGTTTGCCCCGCTTCGCCCGCCACTTCGGGTCGAACCGGTAGCTCAGCACGAACAGCCCCACGCCGAGGACGAGTTCCACGATGCGCACCGGCCGGCTCTCCAGCACGTCGCCGAAGGCGTTCATCGCCGTGGACAGCCCCAGCATGAGCGCCACACCCACCAGGTAGTAGAAGAGCGCCACGGTGGTCAGGTAGATCAGCAGCCGGGGTCCCCGCGACCGGTCGGAGGTCAGCAGCAGGTAGACGGGGATGCCGAGGGTGCCGAAGCTGGTGCTGTCGACCACCGCCAGGGCCGCGAGGGTGAGCAGCAGTGCGATCGTCATAGGGAAATCATGCTGATTCCCGGCCCCTGCCCGCCTCCTCCGGCGGGCTGAACCCGGCGTACATCCTTCTGCTCATTCCCCGGCCGAACAGGCGAAACCGCTGGGGGCCGCGCGGCCCCCAGCGGTGTTTCCTAGAGGTTGCGCAGGTACGCCAGGGACGGCGCGAAGAAGTATTCGCCGCCCTTCATCGTCACCGTCTGACCCACCTGGGCCTGCGGGACGGACAACTCCGGCTTGCCCCACACCTTGGGAAAGGTCACCTTGAGATGGCGATCGCCCTGCCCGATGACCGGGTCGTGGCCGGTGACCCCGGGGACCTGGAAGTCGGGGTTGTTCGCCCAGGTCTGCTGCGTGAACTCGAACTGGTCGATCAGCCTGCTGTTGAACGCCATGAACAGCAGCCCGACCTCCCCGCTGGGCCGGTCCTCCGGCGGGGAGTCGTCGGACGGGTCGTCGGCGCGCTCGCCGTAGGTCTGCCCGCGCCTGGCCATGAGCACGTCACGTCCGAACGAGCGCGGGTTCGTCTTCCTGATGTGCCCGGCGATCGGGCACTTCGAGCCCTCCTCGTCGTCGTCGAAGGTGAAGTCGTTGTTCACCGGCCCGCCGGCCGCCTTGGGCTTGAGCGTCAGCGGGGTGCCGTCCTTGAAGCGGCCGACGAGCATGGCGCCGGCGCGGTGGCGGTCATCGCCCTTCAGGCCCAGGTCGTCGGCCAGGTCCCGCTCGATCTCCTTGAACGCCCGCACGTTCTGCTCCAGCTTCCTGAACACCAGGTAGCTGCCGTGGTGACGGACGGGGTTCGGCGCGAACGGGTCGGGCACCAGGACGTTGCCCAGCGGGAAGGCCGGGTCCCAGTGCTTCTTCGGCTCCTTGTCCACCTCGTCCTTCACGAACAGCGGCTGGCTGCGGCCGTCCACGTAGCCGAAGTGCTCGATGCCGTCGCCGGCCGGGTTGCGCATGCCCTGCCCGCTCTCCTCGCCGAGCAGCCGGGCGCTCTCCGGCAGGTCGCCGAGGATCTCCTCGCGCAGCGCGGCCACCGGTCCCGGCTCGGCGTCGCCGATCAGGATGACGGCGTGGATCTCCCGCTGGTAGGTGCGCTCCCACTGGTCCACCGGCGGGTCCTCGACCAGGCCCACCCGGCGCTTCATGCCGTCGCGGAAGACCGGGTCGGCGAACTCGCGCACGTCCTCGACCGAGTGGCCGAGGTCGCGGTAGCCGGCCTTGCTGATGCCGATGCCCACGTAAGGAGTGCCGCGGCGGCGACCTGCGGCGAAGTCGCGCACCTCCTCCATGTGCCTGCGCGCCGACTTCATCTTCGTGGTCGCGATGTGGCGCAGGAAGGCCTTGCCCTCCGCCACGTCGTTGAACCGGACGAACAGCAAGGACAGGTGCTCGCGCACGTGTGCGCGCAGGATGTTCGGCTGGAGATTGTCGAGCATCGCCTTGGTGTCCGCGTCGAGCGTGGCCGAGTCCCAGGCCAGGGGTTGTGCGTTGTTCAGGTCGACAGGCATTGCCGTGTCCCTTTCCCCGTTTCCGATGAAATAGGGCCCCCTGGCGCGTCACGGGAGAATAGCTCCCAGAAATCCCCCGTCTTTCAACGCGCCCCACCAGTAAGACTCGCGAGGGGATGAGAAAGTTTCCCGGAAAGCGGCCAGCCGAATTTCCTGATCAATTCACGGTGAGCGTGGTTCTGGCCATGCCGCCGTTCGCGCAGCGTACGGTCACCGCGTGCTTTCCCGCCCTGGCCGCCTTCAGGCTGGGCGACCATCCGGCCGTGGACGCGCCGGGCCGGTTGCGGGCCGTGGCGAAGGCGTTGGAGGTGACGTCCCGCACCTGCGATCCGCCGCACACGGCCGTCACCTTCACCTGCCCGCCCGCCTTCGCGGTGACGGGGGTCACGCCGACGCCCGCGGCGATGGCGGTGCCGTTCCCAGGAGACTGCGTGGGGGCCGCCGTCGGGGTGGGCTTGGGGGTGGCGGTCGGGGTGCCGGTGGGGGTGGTCGCGGGGGAGGGGTTGCTCTGCCCGAAGACCACGTCCGAGCAGGAGTAGAACGCCTCGGGGCTGTCGCTGCGCTGCCAGATCGCGTAGATCAGGTGGCGTCCCTGCCGGGACGGGAGCTTGGCCGTCATCGTGTAGAAGCCGTCGGCCACCGTCGGGTTCTGCACGGTGTGGAACGGCTTGGCCTCGAGGTCCGACCACTTCAGCGGCTTGGCCGGGTCGTAGCCGTCCTTGGTGATGTACAGCTCGAAGGCGCCCTTGTGCGGCGCGGTCGCCCGGTACTTGAAGGTGTGGGAGGCGCCGCTCGTCATGGTGGTCGCCGGCCAGTCGGTCCGTGCCTGGTCGAAGCCCCGGTACTTGTCGCGGCCCGCGCCGCACAACTTGCCGTCCGGGATGATCTCGCGGTGCCGGCCGGCGGCGTCGGCGATGTTGACCTCGTTCCAGTCGTACAGGGGCTGCGTGCCGCCGATCGCCACGGCCTGCTTGCACGCGGCCGTCTTCGGGCTCTCCGGGCCCTCGCTGTAGCAGACCATCAAGCGGCTGGGCGGGTTGCTCATGGTGCCGTGCGCGTAGGCCGCGCCGGGGGCGACGGCGAGCACGAGGAGCGTGGGGGCGGCCAGAGCGGTGGCGACGAACGCCTTGCGGTTGATCTGCATGCAGAACACCATGGGCCACCCGAACGCCGGAAATATCGGCCTTAAGGGTCCTTTAAGGCTGGCTTAGACAGCTTTTCAAGCCGCAACCACACCTGCACCTGAGCCCCGCCCAGCGACGAGCGATCGAGCCGCATCACCCCGCCGGTCGACTCCGCCAGCCGCCGCGCGATGTCCAGCCCCAGCCCCGTGGACCCGCTCCCGCTGGCCCCCCGCTCCAGCGCCGCCTCGGGATCGGGGATTCCAGGCCCCGCGTCCGCGACCAGGACACCGACGCTGTCTCTGCCCTCGTGCAGCGTGACGCTGAACGCCGTCCCCTCCGCCGTGTGCCGGAACACGTTCCCGAGCAGCGCGTCCACCACCGCCGTCAGCTCCCCCGCCGGTACGGGGGCCCGCACCGGCAACGTGGCCCCGACCAGCTCCCACGGCCGCCCCTGGTCCTCGGCCAGCGCCGACCAGAACGCCAGCCGTTCACGCAACACCTCGGCCGCGTCGCACGACCGGTTCGCCCGCGCGGGCCGCCTGGCCGCCGAGATGATCGTGGTCACCTCGCCCTCCAGCCGGGCCAGCGCCTGCCTGCTGGGCTCCGCCCGCGGGCCGAGCTGGTCCAGGCTGAGCCTGAGCGCGGTCAGCGGCGTACGCAGCCGGTGGGACAGGTCGGCGGCCAGCTCCCGTTCGGCGGCGAGCAGGTGGGTGACGTGGTTGGCCATGGCGTTGAACGCGTTCGCCGCGGCCTTGAGCTCGGGCGGGCCTTCTGGGTGGATGCGCTCGCTCAGGTCGCCGGAGCCGAGGGCGGTGGCGGCCGTGCCGAGGCGGCGCGTGGCGCGTACGACCCTGGCCCCGAGCCGGTCGCCGACCAGCACGGAGCCGAGCACGAGCACCACGGCCACGCCGGTGAGCACCGCCCAGGAGGTGAAGACGCCCTGGTTGAGGTCGTCTGCGGGGACGAACACCTCGATCACCGCGCCCCGGTCGCCGTCCAGCGCCACGGGGCGCAGCAGCACGTACCCGCCGTCCAGCTCGACCGTGCTCGCCCTGGTCTGCGCGGCGGCCCCGGCCACCTCGGCGGCGGGCGCCCGGGAGGTGCCCACCGTGGCGCCGCCGTTGACGTGAATGGCGAGCAGGCCGCGCCGCCCCGCCTCGGTACGCGCCATCGCGTGCCCGAGGTCGTCGCGCCCCGTCGTCACCGCCAGCACCGGCACCAGCGCCGACGCCTGCCGTTCCGCGCCCGCCACTGCTCTGGTCTGCGCGGTCTCCTTGACGATCAGCGCGAGCGGCACCAGGAACGCCAGCGCGACCATCGAGGTGACGGCCACCATCAGCACCGCCAAGGTCCTTCTCATCGAGGCGCGGACAACATGAAGCCGACCCCGCGCACGGTGTGCAGGTAGCGCGGCTGGGCGGCGCTCTCGCCGAGCTTGCGCCGCAACCACGACAGGTGCACGTCGATCGTCTGGTCGTCGCCGTAGGCCACCTGCCAGACCTCGGCCAGCAGCTCCTTGCGGGTGACGACCCGGTCGGCGCGGGCGGCGAGGTAGGCGAGCAGGTCGAACTCGCGCCTGGTGAGCGCGAGCGGGCCGCCGTCGAGCGCGGCCTCGCGCCGGGCCACGTCCACGACCAGGCCGCCGACCCGCAGCGTGCGGGGCTCGGGCGCGGATCTGGCCCGGCGCAGCACGGCGTCGAGCCGGGCGCTGAGATGGTCGCCGGAGAACGGCTTGACCAGGTAGTCGTCGGCGCCCGCGCGCAGCAGCCTGACGATCTCGGCCTCGTCGTCGCGGGCGGTGGCCACGATGACCGGCACGTCGGAGATGCCGCGCACCATCCGCAGCGCCTCCGAGCCGTCCAGGTCGGGCAGGCCGAGGTCCAGGATGACGGCGTCGGGAGGGGACTGCGAGATCTCCCTGAGCGCGTCGAGGGCACAACCCGCGCTGCGGACGGCGTGCTGCCGCCGGCCGAGCTCGTGGATGATCGCCGATCTGACGAATTCATCGTCTTCGACTACGAGAACCGTCGCCATGCGCACCTACCGTACCGGGGACGTACATAATGCCTCTCATGCGTCGAGCCATGCGATATGCCGCGATCTGGTGTGGGGCCACCGTCGTCGCCGTGTCGGTCTCGTGGTTCGGCGTGCGGGGTGTGCTGCGTAATGAGTTCGTGGATGATGTGAATGTTCAACCATTCCTCGCGCCAACCATCGCTCCACCCGACAATTCGCCCGTTCCTGCCGTTACTCCGACACCCCGCCGCACCACGAAAAGGCCGACAAATACGAAAACGCCGGCGCCAGGCAAACCGCTCAAGGTGGTGACCGTGAAAGGCGGCGAGGTGACGTTCACGCTCGGGGACGAAGGTTGCCGCCTGGTCTCGGCCACCCCGGCCGGCGGCTTCACCGCCAAGGTCGCCCGCGCAGAGGGCTGGATCCGGGTGGACCTGGTGAAGGGCGAGCACGGCACGGGGGTGTTCTGCATCAGCCATGAGCGGCGTACCGACACCTGGGAGTACTAGTGAGGAGCCGACGCTGGAGCCGGTCGAGCGGCACCCGCGACGCGCTGCTGCGCGCGGCGCGCGAGGTCTTCCTGGCCAAGGGGTACGCCGAGGCCACGGTCGCCGATCTCGTGGCGGCGTCGGGGATCAGCGTCGGCAGCCTCTACCACCACTTCGGCGGCAAACCGGGCCTGTTCCTGGCGTTGTGGGAGCAGTTCACGCGCGGCCAGGAGGAGCGCACCTCCCGGGCGGCCAAGGCGGCCGAGGGCACCGCGGAGCGCTTCCTGGCGGGCGCCCGCGCCTACCTGGAGGGGTCGTGGGAGCAGCGCGAGGTGGCCAGGTTGTTCCTGGAGAGCGACGGGCCGGCCGAGTTCACCACCCTGCGCAGGCAGCGGGGCTGGAACTGGATCGGCGGCAACAAGCGCCTGCTCGGCCTGGCGGACACGCGGGAGAGCCACGTGCTGGTGGTGCTGCTGACCACGATGATGGGCGAGGCGGGCCGCGAGGTGGCCGCGTGCGAGTCCGCCCTGGACGCGCAGGTGACCATCGACGAGGTGATCCGCCTGGTGAGACGGCTGCTGCCTACCGCGAACGGCGTAGCGGAGCAGCCTCCCTGAGGACGATTCCGTGATCGGCGCGCGGTGGGAGCGTGGAGGCATGGACGCACTTCGCCGGGCACTGGGCGGGCTCTTGCTGCTCCACGCGCTGATCTTCCTGCTGTTCGCGCTCCTGCACGCCGGGCTGCCGCTCGGCCCCGTGCGCGAACCCGTGATCGTGCCGGCCACGATCGTCGAGACGTTGTGCGCCGCGGCCATGCTCACCGGGGCGTACGGCGCGTTGTCCGGCCGGGCCTGGGCGTGGGACGGGCTGATCTACACCCAGTCGGCCGCGCTGGGCGGGGTGATGCTGGGGATCCTGTCGCTGACGTTGAGCCCGGGCGCGGCGACCGCGCTGCTCACCTGGTATCACAGCGCGATGGCGCTGGCCCTCGCCGCCGGCCTGACCGGCTCCTTCTACGTCTCCAGGGTGCGCAGGTAGCCGGCGGCCTCAGGGAGATGGTCCTCACTGAACACCCGGATGCCGTTCTGCTCCAGCAGCGCCGTCGTGATGCCCTGCCCCGGCGTGCGCCGCCCCTGGAACGTACCGTCGTAGATCGACAGCGAGCCGCAGGAGGGACTGCCCTCCTTGAGCACCGCCATCCGGATGCCGTGCGCACGCGCGACGCCGAGCGCCCCCTCCGCGCCCGCCACGAACTCCGCCGTCACGTTGGAGCCGTCCGTCGCCACCACGCGCGCGCCGCCGGACAGGACGGCCGCCCCGCCCGCGCCGCCCTCGATCTCGGCGGCGGGACGGGGGACGGGCAGCCCGCCCGACACCTCCGGGCAGAACGTCACCAGCCGCCCCTCCTCCCGCCACCCGGCGAGCAAGGCGTCGGAGCTGGTCTTCGCGCGGCCGTCGTAGCGCACCTTGCGGCCCATCAGGCAGGCGCTGACGAGGATCTTCTCCACGTCTTCGATCCTATGAGCGCGATCGGCAACAACGAGACGGCGGCCAGCGCGACCACCACCCAGAACACGTACGTGAACGGCTGCTCCACCCCCGCCCTGGTGAACACCTGCAACAGCACGGCCAGCACGGCGACGCCGAACGGCGCGGCCAGGCGTATCGCGATCGTGCTCAGCGTGGTCGCCGCCGGGATCGTGGCCCGGTCCAGCGTCTTGAACGCGGCCGCGACCACCGAGGTGGACACCAACCCGTGCCCGAGCCCGAGCACGAACATCGGCACCAGGCCGCCACCGAGCAGCACGAACGCCACGATCCCGGCCACCGCCACGAGCACCCCGGCGGCGCCGACCCCGCGCGGTCCCCTGCTGTCGGTGAGCCTGCCCGCGATCGGCATCGTGATCGCCGCGCCGATCCCCATCGGCGCCAGCAGCAACCCGGCATCCAGCGCGCTGCCGCCTTCCGCGAGCTGGCTGTAGAGCGGCACGAGCACGGTGAAGTCGAACAGCGCGGCCGAGTAGCACACCATCGCGGCGACGGCCGCGGCGAACGTGCGATCACCGAACAGCCGCAGGTCCAGCAGCGTCCCCGGGGCCCGCAGCGCCCGCACCGCGAACGCGGCCACCAGCACCACGCCGACCCACAACACCGGATGCGCGAGGGAGGCCCCGTTGCCCACCTCCGACAGCCCGTAGACCAGGGCGGCCAGACCGGGGGAGAGCAGCGCCAGGCCGAGCAGGTCGAGGCCGCGCGGGCCCGCGCCCGCCTCGCGGGGCAGCAGCAGGAACGCGGCCAGCAGCGCCACCGCGCAGATCGGCACGTTGACCAGGAACAACCACCGCCAGCCGAGGCCCTCGACGATCACCCCGCCGAGTGGCGGCCCGAGCACGGGCACCAGCATCGCGGGGACGGAGATCATGCCCATCGCCCGGCCCATCCGCTCCTTGCCCGCCGCCTGGGCCAGCATCATCTGACCGACCGGCAGGAGCAGGCCCCCGCCCAGCCCCTGTACGGCGCGGAAGGCCACCAGGCTCCAGACCGACCAGGCGGCGGCGCTGAGCGCGGAGCCGGCGATGAACAGCACGAGCGAGACGAGCCAGACGTTCCTGCCGCCGAACCTGCCCACCGCCCAGCCGGTGACCGGGACCGTCATGGACAGGGCCAGCAGGTAGCCGGTGACGGCCCACTGCATGGTGGCGAGCGTGGTGTGGAAGTCGCGGGCCAGGGTGCTGAGGGCGACGTTGACGATCGTGGTGTCGAGCATCGTCATGACGACGCCGAGCAGGACCACCAGACCCGTGGTCCAGAAGGGAGTTCGTACGGCGTATCGCATGTCGTACACCGTAACACTTTCGTACGCTGTCTAGAATCGGAGCCGTGACATCGATCTGGTCGAGACCCACGCCACCCCGCCGCCCGGTGCTGACCAGGGAGGCGATCGTGGCCGCCGCCGTCGCCCTCGCCGACGCGGAAGGGCTGGACGCGGTGTCGATCAGGCGCGTGGCCGCCGAGCTGGGCGCGCGGGCCATGACGCTCTACTCCTACATCGAGCGCAAGGAGGACCTGCTCGCCCTCATGGCGGACGAGATCGCCGCCGAGGCGCTGGCCGGGGAGCCGTTGCCGGCCGGCTGGCGCGACGCGCTGATGGTGCTCGCCCGGCGCGAGCGCGAGCTGGTGCGGCGGCATCCCTGGCGGGTCGATCTGATCGCGCAGCGGGTGGCCGTCGGGCCCAACGGGATGCGGCACGTGGAGCAGAAGCTGACGGCGTTCGACGGGCTCGGGCTCGATCGGCTGACGGCGTGGCGGTGCCTGGCGGTGTTCAACGACTACATGACCGGGTTCGTGGTCAGAGAGCACGTGGAGCGGAGGGCGCCCCGGGAGCGCGGGATCAACGACGCCGAGCGGGCGGCGGTGGCGGAGCCGTACATCAAGGAGCTCGTCGAGAGCGGTGAGTTCCCCCGGCTGGCGCCGATGATCGAGCAGGGTGTGCAGGGGGCGGACGACAACTTCGAGCGCGGGCTCTCCTGGGTGCTGGACGGGATCGAGGGCGTGATCCGGGGCGGCGTACCCGGGCGATAGCCTTGCCCCCGATGAACACCATCGTCTCCACGATCGTCATCCCCGGCTCGCTGCTGCTGATGCTGGTGAGCCTGATCGTCGCGATCCGTGACCGGCCCATGGGCATGGTGCTGCTGGTCGGCTTCGCCGTGCTCGAAGTGGCCGTGCTGGTGCAGGCGGGCTTCGTGATCGCGGGGGTGGCTGGCGGCGGGGGGCCCGCGGACAAGGTCACGCTGTTCGGATACGTCGGGGGCGAGGTGCTGATCCCGCCGGCCGGGGTGTTCCTTGCGCTGGCCGAGCGGAGCAGGTGGGGGCCCGCGATCCTGGTCGTGGCCGGGTTCGCGATCGCGGTGATGACCGCCCGGCTGCTGCAGATCTGGCAGGGCGCGGCGTGACGACCTCCATCGGCACCGGGCCGGGGCGCGCGCTGATCGCCGTCTACGGGTTGTTCGCGCTGGCCGCGGGGTCGCGGGCGGGCGTGCAGATCGCCTCTCGTTTCTGGGAGGCGCCGCTGGCGTACTCGTTGTCGGCCTTCGCGGCGGTCGTCTACATCCTGCTCACCGTCGCGCTCTGGCGCGGCGCGCGCCGGCTGGCGCTGGTCTCGCTCGGCATCGAGCTGGCCGGGGTGCTGGTCATCGGCACGCTCAGCCTGCTCGACCAGGCCGCCTTCCCCGACGAGACCGTGTGGTCGGCCTACGGCAAGGGTTACCTGTTCATCCCCCTCGTGCTGCCTCTCGTGGGCCTGTTCTGGCTGTGGCGCAGGCGTTAACGCCCGTTGTGCGGGGGCAGTGGCAGACCCCATGAGCACGATCGAACATTCCGAAGACGTCGCGGTCCCCGTCAGGGTGGCCTACAACCAGTGGACACAGTTCGAGAGCTTCCCCGAGTTCATGGACGGCGTGGAGTCGGTCAAACAGATCGGCGACACGCGTACGGCGTGGGTGGCGGAGATCGCCGGGGTCAGGCGCGAGTTCGAGGCCGAGATCACCGAGCAGCACCCCGACGAGCGCATCGCCTGGCGCAGTGAGGACAAGCCCCACCACGCGGGTGTGGTGACCTTTCACCGGATCGACGACGACACGACCCGGGTGACGCTCCAGATGGAGTACGACCCCGAGGGCTTCGTCGAGACGGCCGGCGACTGGCTGCAGCTCGTGCGCCTGCGCGTGGTCGGTGACGTCAAGCGCTTCAAGACGTTCGTCGAGTCGAGCGGCAGGGACAGCGGCGGCTGGCGCGGCGACGTGCCGGGGCCGCATCAGCCCGGCTCCTCCTACGGCGAGAGCGACCAGCCCATGCCGCCCGGCACCGTGGGGCGCGGCGACTATCCGCCCGAGGGCGCGCTGCCCCCTCCGGGACCCGTGCCGCCCGGCCGCGAGTCTCCTCCGAGGCCGGCGCCGCCCCGCCACGCGCCTCCTCCGGGGCCGGTGCCGCCCGGCCGAGAGCCTCCCGAGGGCCCGCGGCCGGTGCTCTGAACCCGCCCGGCACAAAACCCCCGGACCTTGTTCCGGGGGTTTTGTCATGACCAGGAATAAACGTACATTTCGGTCCTGTTAAGGAGATGATTCGTCCCATGACTTGATGAGTGGAGGACCTTCCCCGCATGAGCGTGCTCGCCCAAGAGACCCGAGGCAGAACCACCCCCCTGGCCTGGCTTCTCGTGCTGGGAATCATCCTCGCCGCGCTCAACCTGCGTACGGGCGTCACCAGCGTAGGTCCGCTGCTCGACCAGCTCACCAGCGCCCTCGGCATGTCGAGCGTCACCACCGGCCTGCTGACCACGCTACCCGTGCTGGCCTTCGCCAGCGTGGGCGTCATCACCCCCACGCTGGCCAGGCGTATCGGCGAGCACCGGCTGCTGCTGCTCGCCCTCGTCACGCTGAGCGCGGGACTGCTGGTCAGGTCGCTGGTCGGCTCGGCGCCGGTGTTCCTGCTGAGCAGCGCGGTCGCGCTGTCCGGCGGCGCGGTCGGCAACGTGCTCATCCCGACGCTGATCAAGCGTCACTTCCCGGCTCGCACCGGGGTCATGACCACCGTCTACACCACGGCGCTGGCGGTCGGCACCATGCTGGCCGCCGCCGCGACCGTGCCGATCGAGCGCGCGTCGGGGGACTGGCACATCGCGCTCGGCGTGTGGGCGGCGCTGGCCGTCGTCGCCGCCATTCCGTGGCTTGCGCTGCTGCGCAGTGAGCCGGAGCGGGACACGGGCAGCCAGGACAAGGGGATCAGGGGGCTGCTCGGGAGCAAGCTGGCGTGGATGATCGCGATCTACTTCGGCACCCAGTCGATGATCGCCTACATCATGTTCGGCTGGCTCGCCACGATCCTCACCGACAGCGGCTACAGCACCTCGCAGGCCGGGGTCATCCTCGGCGTGTTCACCGCGCTGAACATCCCCGTCTCGATCGTCGTGCCCATGGTCGCCTCCCGCTTCCGTGACCAGCGTCCGGCCGTGGTGGGGCTGGTCTCGTCCTACGTGGTCGGCTTCCTCGGGTTGTGGTTCGCGCCGCCTTCCACGGCGATGGTCTGGGTGGTGTTCGTGGCCGTGGGGATGGGGTCGTTCCCGCTGGCGCTGATGATGCTGGCGCTGCGCACCCGTACGCCGGAGACCACGGCCGCGCTGTCGGCGTTCGGGCAGAGCGCCGGCTACCTCATCGCGGGCGCGGGGCCGCTGCTCGTGGGCGTGTTGCGGGAGGCGACCGGGGGGTGGACGCTGCCGTACGCGCTGATCTTCGCGATGCTCGTCGTGCAGCTCTTCACCGGCCTGTACGTCGGCCGCAACCGCTACCTGGAGGACGAGCGGAGCCCTGCCACAATGACCGGATGAATTCCACCCTCGTCACCTTCCCCGGCGGCCTGACCAGCGGCCGCTCCATGATCGTCGGGACCGTGCCGGTAGAGGGGGACCGGCACGGTCTCGTCGTGGCCGAGACGCCGTTCCATCCCCTCGACCACACCTGGCCCGACCAGCCCGCCGACCGCGGCACGATCGGGGGCCTGCCGGTCGTCGACTGCGTTACAGGGGCACAGTCGAACACCGGCGAGGTCTTCCTCGGCGCCGACATCCCGGTCCGGCGCGGCGCCGAGGGCTGGCGGTGGCTGGTCGTGCACGTCACCGAGCGGCCGCTGCCCGTGGAGTCCGAGGTCGACCTGTGGGTGGACGCGGACTTCCGGGCAGCGCTCTCGGCCGGGCACACCGCCTGCCACCTGGCCGCGCTCGCGCTCAACGCGGCGCTGGCCGGCCGCTGGCGCAAGGAGGCGCGGGCCGACTCGCTCGGACGTCCCGACTTCGACCAGGCGGCGATCACCTCCTCGCGGATCGGCCCGTACGGCAGCGTGGACGTCTACCGGCTGGGCAAGTCGTTGCGCAAGAAGGGCTTCGCCACGGAGGACCTCGACGTGGCGGTCGTCCGGCTGGTCGCCCGCCAGGTGAACGACCAGCTGGAGGCGTGGGCCGCCGCCGACGCCCCGGTCCGGCTGGAGGTGCCGGGGCCCGGGCTGACGGCGCGCAGGACCTGGCACTGCTCGCTGCCGGAGGGGGAGGCGTCCATCCCGTGCGGCGGCACCCACGTGGGCGCTACGGCGGCGCTGGGCGGAGCCACGGTCACGCTCTCCCTCGACGAGGCGGCCCTGACCATGCGCACCAGCCTGACCCCGCCGGCGTGAGCTACGGCGCCGGTTCGAGGTGGGCGATCTTCTCCGGGTTGGCCATCAGGTAGATCGTCTCGATCTTGCCCTCCAGAACCAGCAGCGAGATGACCGAGATCACCCGCCCACCGGCCGAGATGATCATGGCGGGGGAGTTGTTCACCGTCGCCATCCCGAACGACAGGTCGGAAATGTCCGCCATGCCGATCGAGGCCATGAAGCGGGCGATGTTGCCCGGCGTGTTGATCGACAGCAGGTAGCGGCCGACGTTGTCGGAGCCGGTGATGATCCGCAGCGCCGCCCTGGCCTTGCCGCCGCCGTCGCTGACGATCGTCACCTGGTCGGAGAACAGCTCGATCAGCCCGTCGAGGTCCCCCTCCGCGGAGGCGTTCATGAACCGCCCGGTGATGCGCCGGCGCTCGTCCAGGTCCACGTCGAAGCGCGGGCGCTTGTCCCGTACGTGGTCGCGAGCCCGCCGCGCGAGCTGCCTGGTGGTCGGCTCGGCCCGCCCGATGATCTCCCCGATCTCGGAGAACGGCAGGTCGAACGCCTCCCGCAACACGAACACGGCCCGTTCGAGCGGCGACAACGTCTCCAGTACCACCAGCAGCGCCAGCTCCACGGAGTCGGCCAGCTCGGCCTGCTCGGCGACGTCGGGAGCGGTGCTGATCGGCTCGGGCAACCACGGCCCCACGTACGACTCCCGCCGCGACTTCGCCCACCGCAGCCGGTCGATGGCCAGCCGCGAGGCCACCCTGACCAGGTACGCCTTCGGCTCCGCGACGGCCGCCTCGTCCACCCCCGACCAGCGCAGCCACGCCTCCTGGACGACGTCCTCGGCGTCGGCGACGCTGCCCAGGATCCGGTAGGCGACTCCGGTCAGCAGACTCCGGTGCTCCTCGAAGGTGCTCGCGGAATCCGCGAAGCCTGACGGCCTCGCGGGCTCGGCGAAATCAGAGGGCTTCGCGGGCTCGGCGAAATCTGGAGGCTTCGCGGGCTCGGCGAAATCTGAAGGCGGCATGACTCCTAGACGTATCACGGCGGCTTCGGCGTGACACGAGGGCTCCCGGATTCCGTTACACTTACTGATCGCAAGGGGCTATGGCGCAGTTGGTAGCGCGCCTCCATGGCATGGAGGAGGTCTGGGGTTCGAATCCCCATAGCTCCACACACACGGCGGTGTTTCCTCGGAGACACCGCCGTTTTCGTCGTCAAAGGGACTGGATGCTCTCGCGCTCCTCAGCGGAGGCGGCGCCGTCGAGCAGGCACTGCCGCAGGAAGACGTGGCGCTGGGCGGAGGCGGAGTCGCCGAGCGGCACCCAGAGCGTGGCGCGCATGGCCACCGCGAGCAGCGCCGGATCCCGCGGCCTGACGAACTCCCCGGCCGCGATCCCGTCGGAGATCACGCTCTCCAGCAGGCGCAGCCGGGTCGCGTTGTCCTCGGGCGGCGCGTCGGCGGGCGAGTTGAGCACCCGCCACCAGTCCTTGACGATCACGAACTCCGGCTGGAACAACGACCCCGCCGACGCCATCAACCGGCACAGGGCGTCGAGGCGTTCCGCCGCCGTGCTGCGGGCCCCGGCGACGGCCTCGTAACCGGCCAGCAGGAAGCGGGAGAACCGCTCCACGATGCCGGTGAGGATCTCCTGCTTGGAGGTGAAATGGCGGTAGATGCTGCTCGGCCGCACCCCGGAGGCGGCCGCGATGTCGCGGATCGTCGTGGCCTCGTAGCCGCGGCGGGCGAACTCCTGGCGGGCGGTGGCCAGGATCAGGTCGCGGCGGCCCTCGCCGGTGGCCGCCGCCAGCGCCGACCATGTCGTGACGTGGTCCGCGGCGATCCGGGAGGCGGCGGAGGCGTCGAGCCGGGCGGGCGCCCGCCGGTCGGTGGCCAGGCCGTGCAGCAGCAGCGAGGTCAGCGAGCGCACGAGGCCGACGGTCGGGTCGGGGCCGGCCAGCAGCGCCAGGTCGAGGACGGCGCCGGACAACACGGTCCGCAACATCGGCGGGTCCACCTCGGCGCGGATGGCGCCGGACTCGCGGGCGTCGTTCAGCAGCTTCGCCCATCGGCTGTTGAGGCCCAGCGGCTCCCGCCTGACCAGTGTGCTCAGCGCCTCCGTCGCGCTCGACGGCGCGTCGTAGCGGCACATCTGGACCGCCGCCCGGTGCCGCTCGGCGATCCGCCCGACCTGCTCGGCGAACTCCACGATGCCGGTCAGCGGATGCGCCGCGTCCTTCTCCGGCACATCGGCCAGCGCGTCGATCTCCGTGTGGAAGGCGGAGATCAGCTCGATCGCGAGTGACTCCTTGGACGGGAAGTGGTGGTAGAGGCTCCCGGCCAGGATCCCGGCCGCGTCGGCGATGTCACGCAGCGACGTGCCGGAATAACCCGCGCGGGAGAACACCTCGGCGGCGATGCGGAGTAGTTCGCTACGGCGGGTGTGCTCGGCCGGGGGCGAGACGTCCTCGGAGCATGTCGCTTCCACTGTCCCAGTATGCCCGCGTACCGGGCGCTGTTCTTACCTGGCTCCGACGCCGAGGTCAGGGTTGTGCGTACTGGAAGGCCCGTCGTGAGTCCTGAGCCGACGGAAGGATCATGATCCCGCGTCGTCGTACAGCGCCGGGAGGAGCCGTCCCGTCAGGAGGTGAGCAGCCGGCTGAGGGACCGCGGGAGGTCGTCGCGGTTCTGCGGGGTCACGGTGATCAGCTCGGCGTCGATGTGGGCCTTCAGCGCCGGGTGGCTGCGCTGGTGGATCGTGGCCACGACTGGGATGCCGGCCGTGAACAGGGCCAGGCAACGGGGCAGGAACGCGGGCGACAGCAGCTCCATCGGCCCGATCTCGTCGATGAGCGCCACCGCGCCCTTCGCGTCCAGCGCCCGCTGCATGGCCGGCAGCGCGATGCGTTCGAACGCGGGCACGTTGACGCCGTACCGGCCGATCTTCGGCCCCGAGACCCATGACAGGTGCGCCATCACGGCCTTGCGGCCGTCGAGGTCCGCCACGGCGAACCCGGCGCGCCGGCCGTGCTCGCGCAGCTCGTCGGTGAGGAAACCGCACACCGGCACGTCCGCCTCCCGCAGGAGCCCGGCGAGCCGGCGGACGACGGTGGTCTTGCCCGTGCGGGGCGGGGCGGTGAGCAGGATACGCGGCCTGGACACCGCTCCAGGATGGCAGACGCCGCGAAAGTGCTCAATGAACGAGCGGTTTGCCCACAAGAATAGGGGTCATGCGAGCCGATCGACTGGTGGCCGCGCTGCTGCTCATGCAGGCGCGCGGCCGGGTGACCGCGGCGGAGCTGGCCGAGGAGCTGGAGGTGTCCGTGGCCACCGCGCGCCGCGACCTCGAAGCGCTGTCCACGGCGGGCATCCCCGTCTACCCGCAGGCGGGGCGGGGCGGCGGGTGGCAGTTGCTGGGCGGCGCGCGGACCGACCTCAGCGGGCTCACCGCGCACGAGGCACAGGCGTTGTTCCTGCTCGCCGGGCCGGCCGCGCCCGCCGCCCCCGAGGTCAAGTCCGCGCTGCGCAAGCTGCTGCGGGCGCTGCCGCAGACGTTCAGGGCCGAGGCGGAGGCCGCCGCCGACGCGGTGGTGGTCGATCCGTCCCGCTGGGGCGAGCCGGACAAGGAGCGGCCCGAGCTGGTGCGGGTCCTGCAGGCCGCCACCGTGCGGCGGCGCAGGGTCAGGCTCGTGTACGAGAGCCGCCGCGACCGTACCGAACGGCTGGTCGATCCGTGGGGGCTGGTGGACAAGGACGACGTCTGGTACCTGCTGGCGGGGACCGAGCGCGGCCAGCGCACCTTCCGCGTGGACCGGATCGCCGAGGCCGTGGTGACGGAGCTGGAGTTCGAGCGGCCCGGCGACTTCGAGCTGTCCCAGGCGTGGGAGGGCGTCGTCGAGGAGATGGAGCGGCGGCGCTCGACGGTCTCGGCCACCGTGCTCATCGCCGCCAGGCTCCTTCCCGTCCTGCGCGATCACTTCGGCCGTCACTGCCGGGTCCTTGAGGAGATGGCGGACGGCCGGGCACGGGTGCGGGTCGCGGCGCCGATGGCGGTGACGATCGCCGAGCAGCTCGCCGGGTGGGGCGCCCGGGTGGAGGTGGCGGAGCCGGAGGAGGTCCGCGCCGAGCTGGCCAGGATCGGGGCCGAGCTCGTCGCGCGCTACTCATGAGGCAGCGTCTGAGGCAGCGTTTGAGGCAGCGTCCGAGGCAGGGTCCTGGACAGGGCCGCGTGCTCCCAGCGGATGTGCTCCCACGCCTGCTCCACGTGCCGCCGCTCCGTCGCCACGCCGCCGATGGCCATCCGCAGCACCACCCGGCCGGCGATCCTGGTGTGCGTCAGGTACATCGACCCGCTCGCGTTGAGCAGCTCCATCAGCCGTGTCGTCGCCCGGTCCGCCTCCTCCTCCGCGAGCCCCGGCCACAGCGGGCGCAGGCACACCAGCCCGAACGGGTGCGGCTCGTGCAGCTCGAACCCGGGATCCGCGGCGACCCACCCCGCCAGCTCCGCCGCCAGCGTGACGCCCTTGCGGATGTGGGCGCGCAGCCCCTCCGCCCCGTACCAGCGGATCACCGACCACAACTTCAGCGCCCTGAACCGCCGGCCCAGCGGCACCTGCCAGTCCCGGTAGTCGATGACGGCTCCGGCCGTGGTGGCGGCGTTCCTCAGGTATTCGGGCAGGGTCGAGAGGGCGGCGAGCAGCGGGGCGCGGTCGGCGGTCCACAGGACGGTGCAGTCGAAGTTGGTCAGGAGCCATTTGTGGGGGTTGGTGGCGTAGGAGTCGGCGTACTCGCTCACGCCGTCGTTGAGCCAGCGGAACTCCGGGCAGATCGCCGCCACCCCGGCATAGGCGGCGTCCACGTGCAACCAGACGCCCCGCTCCGCGCACACCTCGCCGATCGCGGCCACCGGGTCGACGGCCGTGGTGGAGGTGGTGCCGACGGTGGCGCACACCATGGCGGGCACGGCGCCGGCCGCCCGGTCCTGGTCCATGAGGGCGCGCAGGTGGCCGGGGTCCATGGCGAGCGTGTCCTGATCGACGTCCACGACCCGGACCCCGGCCGTGCCGAGGCCCGCGATGCGCGCCGCCCGTTCCAGGGACGAGTGGGTCTGTGAGGAGACGTACAAGGTGTAGTCGCGATCGATCCCGTCGGCTCCGGCGCGATGCAGGGCGGCCAGCAGCGCGACCAGGCACGCGCTCGACGCCGAGTCCTGGATGACGCCGCCGCCCGCCGCGTCCGTACGGAAGTGCTCAGGCAGGCCGAGCAGCCCGGCCAGCCAGTCGACCACCACCGTCTCCAGCTCCGTGCACGCCGGGCTGGTGACCCACAACATGCCCTGCACGCCCAGCCCGCTGGACAGCAGGTCGCCCAGGACGGCCGGGCCGCTGGCGTTGGAGGGGAAGTAGGCGAAGAAGCCCGGATGTTGCCAGTGCGTGACGCCGGGCAGCAGGATCCGCCCGAGATCCGACAGCACGTTCTCGAACGGCTCCCCGTGCTCGGGCGGCTCCGATGGCAGGGCGTGCCGGATATCACCCGGCTTGACCTGTGACATCACGGGATAGGACTCGATGCCGGCGAGGTAGTCCGCGATCCAGTCGATGGCCTGCTTGCCGTGGCGGCGGAACTCCTCAGGGGTCATGTGAGGGCTCATTCGCCCACTCTGAAGCCAGGAGCGGGGGAACGAAAGGGGACGGGCCGGAGGCTTTCGCCTCCGGCCCGTTCTATCTCAAGCGGTCGTGAGACCGCCGAGGGTCAGTAGTGCCGCCGGTAGCGCCTGCTCCCGAACGTCTTGCCGAGCTGGAATCCGCCGGGCAGGCGCACGGTCACGTGGCGGCGGCCATCGTGAGTGGTCGAGACATGGAAGCGACGGTTGCCGTAGCTGTGACCGACGCCGTGCCGTGACAGGTTGATCCGGAACGGCCCGACCTTGATCGACTTTCGGTAGTGCCAGCCCATGTCCCTCCTCCGCCATCGTGCGCTCACCCGGAAGAACGGACGGGAGGGCCGCCGGGTTCCCGGGCGAGGGCGGGCTTACGGTGGGCTGGAGAACAGGAAGGACCGTGCCCATGATCGTGATCGCTCACGTGAGTGACATCCACATCGGCGCCACGCCCGAGAGCGTGCCCCGCGCCGACGCCGTCCTGCGTTACCTGGACGCGCTGCCAGGCGACTTCGACGCCGTGCTCGTCACCGGCGACATCGCCGACCACGGGTTCGCCGAGGAGTACGAGACGGCCGCCAAGCTGCTCAGCTCCCGCCACCCCCTGCTGGTCGGCCCGGGCAACCACGACGTCAGGCAGGAGTTCCGGCGGGTCCTGCTGGGCTGGGAGGCCACGGCCGGGCCGGTCAACCAGGTCCTGCGCACCTCCAGGGCGATCTACGCGATGTGCGACTCGTCCATCCCCGGCCAGGCCGCGGGGGACCTGGAGGACGAGACGCTCGACTGGCTCGAAGGCGTGCTGGACGGCGCGGACCTGCCGGTGTTCGTGGCCTTCCACCACCCGCCGGTGGTCCTGCACGGTCCGGTGGACGAGATCGGGCTGCGCCGGGCCGAGCGGCTGGAGTCGCTGCTCGCCGGGCGCGCGAACGTGCCCGCCGTGCTCGTGGGGCACGCGCACACGGCCGCCGCCACCACGTTCGCCGGGCTGCCGCTGCTGGTGGGTGGGGGCGTGGTGTCCACGATCAAGCTGCCGTGGGAGCGTGGCCCGCGGTTGGGCGACAGCGTCGACTACGACCAGCCGCCGCTGATCGCCTTCCACGTGCTCGACGACGAGGGACGGATGACCACCCACTTCAGGGTCGTGCCGTAGGGGAGGGCGGGCCTCCGGCGAGGCCCGCCCCAGCCTGGTCTACCGCTCGGTGAGCTCGATGAACGTCACCGAGTACGCCGGGAAGTCGTAGGCGAAGGCCGAGGAGAAGCCGTTCACCTGCCGCCGCTCCGGCGCGATCCGCGCGGGGTCGGAGATCGAGTTCACGTCCGACGGCGAGCCGGTCAGCGAGGTCACCATGGCCGTCGGCCGGAACCGCGCGGAACCCAGGTCCACGCTGCCGCGCACCGCCGAGTCCTGCGCGTTGACGACCTTGAGCGTCACGGACTTCCCGTCTCTCGACACCACCTGGTACAGCGGTTCGATCCTGGCGCTGTCCACGAACTCGTTGACCTTCTGCCCGTCCAGCCAGGTCGTGATCGTAGGCCCGCTGACCTGGACCTTGAGACGGTAGTCGCGGCCGGTCTGGACGGTGGTGGCCGAGGTGGCGACCGAGGACTTGCCGCCGTTGACGGCCTTCTCGATGGCCGACTGGGTGTTGCCCCAGCCGCCGACGTTCCACCAGTAGAAGTTGCCGGTGTCACGCACCCCGAACATCACCAGGAAGCCCTCCGCCCCCGCGGTCTTCCTGGCGGTCACCTCCATCGTGTAGTTCGACCAGCCGGCCGAGCCCGCCGTGGACCTGGCGTCCTCGACCTGCGCGCTCTGCACGTAACCCCCGTCCTGCACGGCCCAGGTGCCCAGGCCGGGCGACCACGTGCCGGAGCCGGCCGAGAAGTCGTCCGCCAGCAGCACGGTGCCGTCCGCCGCGGTGACCTTGACGTCGTCGTAGCGGACGGCGGTGTTCCACGCGCCCAGCCCGACCGCGCCCCTGATGTCCTCGACGGGCTCGGCCTCGCCCTCGAAGGTGCTGGGCACGATGCGCTCGCCCACGTTCGTGGAGAACAGGCGCTGGACGTGGTAGCTCGGCGAGCCGTACGCCTGGTCGTTGTCGAACCAGATCAGGTCCGGCGTCCAGTCCACGTAGTCCACGTTGGCCAGCAGCGGCGCGTACGAGGCCAGCCGCACGACGTCGGAGTTGCGTTCGAGGCCGGTCATGAACGACGCCTCGCTCAGCGCGTTGTAGAACGTGTTGCCCCTGGAGGCGTACTCGCCCACGAACACCTTCGGCCCGCTCCGGTCGTAGGAGTCGTAGCGGTGGTTGTTGGCCAGGAACCAGTCGGGGTTGTTGTAGTAGTGCTCGTCGACCAGGTCGGCCTTCTGGTCGCGGGCGAACTGCCACATCCGGTCGAACCAGCCGCCCTGCGACGTCTGCCCCGAATTACTGAGGATCTTGATAGTGGGATATTTCGCCCTGATCGCGTCCGCGAACTTCGGATAGTTGGCGAAGAACTCCTCGTAGATCTCCTCGTTCCCGAGCCCGATGTACTCCAGCCCGAACGGCTTCGGATGCCCCATCCGCGCCCGCTTCTTCCCCCAGGCGGAGGTGACCGGGCCGTTGGCGAACTCGATCAGGTCAAGGGTGTCCCGCACCCACTGGGCCAGCTTGGCCTCGTCGGTCAGCGGCCGGTTCTCGCCGCAGCCGTTCACGCCCACCGACAACACCGGCAGCGCCTCGGCCCCGATGTCCTCGGCGAACTGGAAGTACTCGTAGTAACCGATGCCGTAGCTCTGGTTGTAGCCCCAGAAGTTGAAGTTCGTCGGCCGCTCCTCGACCGGGCCGATCGTCTCCTTCCACTGGTAGATGCGGCGCCGGTCCTGGTTCACGCTGTACGGGTCGTAGGTGCCCACGTTCGTCACGCAACCGCCGGGGAAACGCAGGAACCGCGGCTCCAGGCCGGCGATCAGCTCGGCCAGGTCCGTCCGCATGCCGTGCCCCTTGAAGGTGTCCCGGGGGAACAGCGAGACCATGTCCAGGTCGGTCCGCCCGGCCGGGGCCTGGACGATCAGGCGTCCGGCGTCGGTGGTGGCCGAGGAGGTGAACGACGCCTTGTACTTGGCCCAGCCACCCGCCTTGACCTGCAGCGTCGCCTTGCCAATGACGCTCCTGCCGTCCTCCGCGGTGACCGTCAGCGGGCCCGCCTCCGAGCGCCTGGCCCACAACGACAGGTCGTACCGTCTGCCCGCCTTGAGCGGCAGCCCGCGGTTGAACCCGGCGTTGCTCACCCCCGCCGTGCCGTCGCCCGTCACGTCGAGCCGCAGGTGGTTGCGGTTGCCCGCGTTCAGCGGGTCCTCACCGGTGACCGCGAGGGTGGCGGTGGCGCCGCGCTCGGTCTTCGACCACGCGGTCAGGCCCGTGTAGGAGCGCTCGTCGGTCGCGTTGAACTCGAACGAGCGGTTCTGCACCAGTTCGGCGTAGAGGCCGCCGTCGGCGGCGTGGTTGATGTCCTCGTAGAAGACGCCGTACAGGTCGGGGCTGACCTTGGTGCCCTTGGCCCCGGTGTCCACGGCGAGCTTGCCCGAGGTGTAGCCCTCGACCGTGAACTTCGTCGTGTCGGTGCCCATGACCAGCGTCCCGTCGCTGATCGAGAGGTTCCGGTCGCCCGAGGAGACGGTGACCTTGCCGCCGCCGGCGTCCATGAGCCGGAAGACCGAGGCGTTCGTGCTCAGCCGGACCTTGGCCGCCGCCTCCAGGTACCTGCCGCTCGCCACGTCCTTGAGCTTGACCCCGTCGCCGCTGGGCTCCGCCGCGACGGCGAGGCCCGTCATCGGGGCCTTCGCCGAGGCGCGCACCGTGCCAGAGCGGTCGGCCGACAGGTACGGCAGCGCCGCCGCCCGCAACGTGAACGCCCCCTCCGGCACCACGGCCGCGCCCTCGGCCGCCTTGATCGCGAAATAGTCGAAGTCGGCCCGGACGGAGGTGCCGTTCTGCGCCGAGAGCCCGAACAGGCCGACCTGCCCGATCTTCAGCGCGGCGGTCATCCTCGCCGCCTGGACCCAGGCGGCGCCGTCCCAGTAGGAGGAGACGAACTCGTCGCCGGTCCTGGCCAGCTTGACGATCTCGGCGGCCGAGCCGGGCCTGGCCGCGAAGTTCGAGGTGAAGGCCGCGCCGACCTCGGTGGCCGTCTCGATCACCGGTCCGCCGGCGAACCCCACGTGGGCCAGCCCGGCGCGTACGTAGTTGTCCCAGTCCTGCCAGGCCAGCAGGCCCGCGCTCTGGTAGTCCAGCGTCACCGGCGCGCTGAGCCTGGCCACCACCTCGAAGTCGCCATCGGGGACGTCCACGAGGAAGAGGTTCCTGGCGTTGTTGGTGGCCTGGTGGGTGTCACCGGCCAGCGTGTCCAGGTGCAGGGCGCTGCCCGACAGGCTCCAGCGGGAGTCGTCCGGCGACAACACCGCCCAGTCCTCGCCGAGCGTGGTGCCGTCGAACTGGTCCACGACGGCGCCTTCGGGGATCGGCTCCGCCACCGCGGCGACGGCCGGGGGAGCGACGATCAAACCCGCTAGGAGCAGGGCGGATAAGGCGATTCGCAGCATGAGCGGGGGGCTCCTCAAGGGCTGTTAGCGTTAACAATGAAGTGAGCGTTAACAACGGCGATTCGCGACCAGTTAAGGACCGCTCACGCAGCCCGTCAAGGGCCCGGCCGGGTGAACTCGTGTAATCCGACCGTAATCTCGCGGACCCTTGACGAGACGGGTTGTTAGCGTTCACAGTCGGGGCCAAGCCAGGAAGGGAGCACGGGCGTGAGATCCACCCTGGGGCGCCGACCGCCGGTCATGGCCGATGTGGCCAAGGAGGCGGGCGTGTCGCACCAGACGGTCTCCCGTGTGCTCAACGACCACCCGAACGTGCGCGGCGAGACCCGTACGCGGGTGCTCGAAGCGATCGACAAGCTCGGCTACCGCCGCAACCTCGTCGCCCGCGCCCTGGTCACCAAGCACTCCAGAACACTCGGAGTGGTCAGCTTCGACACCACGCTGTACGGCCCGGCCAGCACCGTCTACGGCATCGAGCAGGCGGCCAGGGCGGCCGGCTACTTCGTCAGCATCGTCAGCCTGAAGTCGATCGACAGGGCCGGCGTCCGCGACGCCCTCGACTACCTGGCCGACCAGGCTGTGGACGGCATCGTGGTGGTCGCGCCGCAACGCTCGGCCGCCCAGGCCCTGGCCGACCTCCCGCTCGGGGTCCCCACCGTCGCCGTCGAAGGCGGGGAGGCGGGAGAGGTGTCCGTGGTCAGCGTGGACCAGGTCGAGGGAGGCAGGCTCGCCACCGAGCATCTGCTGTCGCTGGGCCACGAGACGGTGTGGCACGTCAGCGGCCCCTCCGACTGGCTGGAGGCCGAAGGGCGCGTGGCCGGCTGGCGGGCCGCGCTTGAGCAGGCGGGCCGCGAGGCCCCGCGACCGCTCGCCGGGGACTGGAGCCCGCGCTCGGGATACGAGGCGGGGCGCAGCCTGGCGAGCATGACGAACGTGACCGCGGTCTTCGTCGCCAACGACCAGATGGCGCTGGGCGTGCTGCGGGCGTTCACCGAGCAGGGGGTGAGAGTGCCAGAACGGGTGAGCGTGGTCGGTTTCGACGACATCCCCGAGTCGGAGTTCTTCTCGCCGCCGCTCACGACCATCAGGCAGGACTTCGACGCGGTGGGCAGGCACAGCATCGAGGTGCTCGTGCGGCAGCTCGAAGGTGGTCCCCAGGAGCCCGAACGGCTCGTGGTGCCGCCCATGTTCGTCGCCAGGGTCAGCACGACCCGGGTGTGAGTCCGTACGGGAAGGCAGGACGCGCTGGCGGCCGACCTGGGTTGTTAGCGCTCACATGAGAAGGGAACCCCCCACGTGTTAAAGAGGATCTCGGCGTTGTTGCTCGCCGGTCTTACCGCGATGTCGGTGGCTTCGTGTGGCAGTGGCGGTGGCACCACCAGCGCCGGTACGGGTGGCGGTGGCGATGCGATCACCATGGGCTTCTCCCAGGTGGGCGCGGAGAGCGGCTGGCGGACCGCGAACACCAAGTCCGTCCAGGACTCGGCCAAGAACGCGGGTGTCACGCTCAAGTTCTCCGACGCCCAGCAGAAGCAGGAGAACCAGATCAAGGCCATTCGCTCCTACATCCAGCAGAAGGTGGACGTCATCGCCTTCTCGCCGGTGGTGGAGTCCGGCTGGGACACGGTGCTCAAGGAAGCCCAGAACGCGAAGATCCCGGTCATCCTGACCGACCGCGCCGTGGACTCCAAGGACACCTCCCTCTACAAGACCTTCCTCGGCTCGGACTTCATCGAGGAGGGCAAGAAGGCCGGTCAGTGGCTGACCGAGGAGTACAAGGACTCCAAGGACACCGTGAACATCGTCGAACTGCAGGGCACGACGGGTTCCGCGCCGGCCAACGACCGCAAGGCCGGCTTCCAGGAGGTCATCCAGGGCGAGCCGAAGTTCAGGGTCATCGCCTCGCAGACCGGTGACTTCACCCGGGCCAAGGGCAAGGAGGTCATGGAGGCCTTCCTGAAGTCCAACCCGGACATCGACGTGCTCTACGCGCACAACGACGACATGGGTCTGGGCGCGATCGAGGCGATCGAGGGCGCGGGCAAGGTACCCGGCAAGGACATCAAGATCATCACTGTGGACGCGGTGAAGGACGGCATGCAGGCGCTCGCGGACGGGAAGATCAACTTCATCGTCGAGTGCTCTCCGCTGCTCGGCCCGCAGCTCATGGACCTGGCCAAGAAGGTTCTCAAGGGTGAGCAGGTGCCCACCCGCGTGGTGACCGAGGAGACCACGTTCACCCAGGAGCAGGCCAAGCAGGCCCTGTCCTCCCGCCAGTACTGATCCACCTGCCCCCGCACGCCGGCTGGGGTTCTTTCCGGGGGTACGGGCGCCGCCCGTGCCTCCGGCTTCCTGAGCGCGGGGGCATGGGAGCTGGACGGCGGGGCCGAGGGAGCGTAGTGACGAAACATGAAGACGGAAGAGGCGAGATGGGCATATCGCCCCCGCCGGTCCTGACGATGAGCGGGATCGGCAAACAGTTCCCGGGGGTGAAGGCCCTGGACGGTGTGGACCTGCGGCTGCTGCCCGGCGAGGTGCACGCGCTCATGGGAGAGAACGGTGCGGGCAAGTCCACTCTGATCAAGGTGCTCACCGGCGTGCACCCCGCCGACGCGGGCACCGTCGACCTGGGCGGCGTGCCCGTGGCGTTCGGCAGCCCGCTGGAGGCGCAGCAGGCCGGGATCAGCACGGTCTACCAGGAGGTCAACCTCTGCGCGAACCTCTCGGTGGCCGAGAACATCCTGCTCGGCCGCGAGCCGCGCCGCCTGGGGCGCATCGACTGGAAGCGCATGCGGGTCAGGGCGGGCGAGCTGCTGGCCCGGCTGGAGCTGAGCCTGGAGGTGTCGGCGCCGCTGTCGTCGTACTCGCCGGCCATCCAGCAGATGGTGGCCATCGCGCGGGCGATCGACATCGACGCCAGGGTGCTGATCCTGGACGAGCCCACATCCAGCCTGGACGCGGACGAGGTCGCGCAGCTCTTCAGGGTGATGAGGCGGCTGAAGGAGGAGGGCATCGCCATCCTCTTCGTCTCCCACTTTCTCGACCAGGTCTACGAAATTTCGGATCGTATGACGATCCTTCGTAACGGGCGGCTCGTCGGCGAGTACCTGACGAAACAGCTTCCGCAGGTCGAGCTGGTCGCCAAGATGATCGGCCAGGAGCTGGCCGCGCTGGAGCGGCTGCACGGCGAGGCCAAGGTGTTCGACCGCCCGCTGGTCGAGGCGCGCGGGCTGGGCCGTGCCGGGGCGATCGAGCCGTTCAGCCTGACCATCCACGAGGGCGAGGTCGTGGGCCTGGCGGGGCTGCTCGGCTCCGGCCGTACGGAGATCGCCCGGTTGTTGTTCGGCGCCGACCACGCGGGAACGGGCGAGATCGTGGTGAACGGCACCCCGTCCTCGTTACGCACGCCGCGCGCGGCCATGACCCAGAAGATCGCGTTCTGCTCGGAGAACCGCAAGACCGACGGTCTCATCCCCGACCTCACCATGCGCGAGAACATCATCCTCGCCCTCCAGGCCACCAGGGGCTGGACCAGGCCGGTGCCGCGCGAGCAGCAGGATGAGCTGGTCGGGAGGTACATCAAGGCCCTGAAGATCAACCCGCCCAACCCCGAGCACCTGGTACGCAACCTCAGCGGCGGCAACCAGCAGAAGGTCGTGCTGGCCAGGTGGCTGATCCTGGAGCCCCGGCTGCTCATCCTGGACGAGCCCACCCGGGGCATCGACGTCGGGGCGAAGACCGAGATCCAGCGGCTGGTCACGGAGCTGTCTGACGGCGGCGTGGCCGTGCTGTTCATCTCCGCCGAGCTGGAGGAGGTGCTGCGGCTCAGCCACAAGGTCGAGGTGCTGCGCGACCGGCGGCTGGTGGCCGAGCTGCCCAACGACGAGCGGTTGACGACTGACGTCCTGATGGAGACCATCGCGAGCGGAGGGCGAGCTTGATGATGAGACGCCTGCTGTGGCCGCTGGTGGTGCTGGCCCTGCTGCTGGCGGTGAACGTGTTCACGCCCGGCTTCTTCTCGATCCAGGTCAGGGACGGCCACCTGTACGGGAGCCTGATCGACATCCTGCGCTTCGGCGCCCCGCTGATCCTGGTCTCGCTCGGCATGACGCTGGTCATCGCCACCGGCGGCATCGACCTGTCGGTGGGCTCGGTGGTGGCGATCTCGGGCGCGCTGGCCTGCCTGCAGATCAGCGAGGACTCCAGCCTGTTCACCGCCGTGGCGCTGGCGCTCGGGCTGAGCCTGGTGCTCGGGGCGTGGAACGGGTTCCTGGTCGCCGGGATCGGGATCCAGCCGATCATCGCCACGCTCATCCTCATGGTGGCGGGGCGCGGCCTGGCCCAGCTCATCACCGACGGGCAGATCATCACCGTCAACAGCCCGGCGTACAAGGTGATCGGCGGCGGCTACTGGCTGACCGTGCCGTTCGGCATCCTCATCGTGCTCGGGGTGCTGGCGATCACCGCGTTCCTGACCAGGCGGCTGGCGCTGGGCATGCTGATCGAGTCCGTCGGCGGCAACGCCGAGGCCAGCAGGCTGGCGGGCATCAGGTCGCGCGGGATCATCATCATGGTGTACGCGTTCGCCGCCCTGTGCGCGGGCGTGGCCGGGCTGATGGTCAGCTCGAACGTCTCCAGCGCCGACGGCAACAACGCGGGCCTGTGGATCGAGCTGGACGCGATCCTGGCCGTGGTGATCGGCGGCACGTCGTTGTCCGGCGGGCGGTTCTCGCTCGGCGGCACCGTGCTGGGCGCGCTCATCATCCAGACCCTGACGACCACGATCTACTCGATCGGCGTGCCGCCGGAGACCACGCTGCTGTTCAAGGCCCTGGTCGTGACGGCGGTCTGCCTCATCCAGTCCCCGTCCTTCCGCGCGAAGGCGTTCCGCCGCAGAGGCCGCACGGCTCCGCCCGTCCCCGCCTCCGAGGAGAAGGTGCGGGTTACCACATGACCACGCTGACCGTCGGGCGGGCGTCCGTTCCCGCCAAGTACCTGCCGGTCCTGGTGACCGCCTGTCTGTTCCTCGCGATGTTCGTGGTGGGCGGGTTCCGCTACGAGGGGTTCGCCAGCGGGCAGGTGATACTCAACGTCTTCATCGACAACGCGTTCCTGCTGGTGGTGGCGGTGGGGATGACGTTCGTGATCCTCACCGGGGGCATCGACCTGTCGGTGGGGTCGGTGGTGGCGTTGTCCACGATGATCTCGGCCAGCCTCATGGAGGGGCCGGGGTGGCCGCCGTACCTGGTGGTTCCGCTGGTGTTGCTCATCGGGTCCGGGCTGGGGCTGGTGATGGGGTACATCGTGCACGCCTTCGACATCCAGCCGTTCATCGTGACCCTGGCCGGGATGTTCCTGGCGCGGGGGTTGTGTTACACGATCGGCACCGAGTCGATCCCGATCGATGACCCGACGTTCACGGCGTTCGCGCAGACCAGGGTCGACCTGTTCGCCGACATGTGGATCTCGCCGAGTGTGATCATCTCGCTGGTGGTCGTGGGGGTGGCGGCGTACGTGCTGCACTACACGCGCTTCGGCCGCTCCGTCTACGCCGCCGGCGGCAGCGAGCAGTCGGCGTTGCTCATGGGGCTGCCCGTGGGCCGGACCAAGATCACTGTTTACACGGTCAGCGGGTTCTGCTCGGCGCTGGGCGGTGTTCTGCTGTCGTTCTACATGTTGTCCGGCTACGGGCTGCACGCGGCGGGAATGGAGCTGGACGCGATCGCGGCGGTGGTCATCGGTGGCACTCTGCTCACCGGCGGTAGCGGCTTCCTGCTGGGCACCGTGCTCGGCGTGCTCGTGCTCGGCCTGATCCAGACGATCATCAGCTTCGAAGGGACGTTCTCGTCTTGGTGGACCAAGATCTTCATCGGAATGTTGCTCTTCGTCTTCATCCTGCTACAACGGCTGTTCTCCGCGCGCTCGCGTCGCTGACCTGCGGGAAAGTTACCCGAAAGTTTCCGTCAGGTTATGTCGCGCCGTTGACATAGACTTTGTTAGCGATAACAATCGGCGGAAGTGAACGCGAACTTTGTTCTGATTCGTCACGTTCTGTGATCGAATACCCCCGCTATACCGGCAGCCGCACGCGTCCAGCGCTGCCGCGACCCCCATGGAAAGGGATGCACATGAGGTTGGGACGAATCGGGGGCGTGGTGTCCGCACTCGCGCTCGCCGCGACCATGACGGCATGTGGTTCGAGCACGAAAACCGTCGACGCCGAGGCCTCCTCCACGGCCGCCGCCGGTAACGCGGGCGCCCTAATCGGCGTCACGATGCCCACCAAGTCCTCCGAGCGCTGGATCCACGACGGCGACAACGTCAAGCAGCAGCTCGAGAAGCTCGGTTACAAGGTCGACCTCCAGTACGCCGAGAACGACATCCCGACGCAGGCCAACCAGATCGAGAACCAGATCACCAAGGGCGCCAAGCTCCTGATCATCGCCTCGATCGACGGCACGGCGATCACCTCCCAGCTTCAGCAGGCCGCCGACGCCAAGATCCCGGTCATCGCCTACGACCGGCTGATCCGCAACAGCCCGAACGTGGACTACTACGCCACCTTCGACAACGCCAAGGTCGGCGTGCAGCAGGCGACCTCGCTGCTCAAGGGCCTGGGTGTCGAAGACGGCAAGAAGGGCCCGTTCAACGTCGAGCTGTTCGGCGGCTCGCCCGACGACAACAACGCCACCTTCTTCTGGAACGGCGCCATGTCGGTCCTCAAGCCGAAGATCGACGACGGCACCCTGAAGATCGCGAGCGGCCAGACCGACTTCAAGCAGGCCGCCATCCTGCGGTGGGACCCCGCCACGGCGCAGAAGCGCATGGAGGACATCATCACGAAGTCCTACACGGGTAGCACCAAGGTCGACGGCGTGCTGTCCCCGTACGACGGCCTGTCCATCGGCATCCTGTCGGCGCTGAAGAGCTCCGGCTACGGCAAGCCGTACCCGATCGTGACCGGGCAGGACGCCGAGCTCCAGTCGGTCAAGTCGATCATCGCCGACGAGCAGTACTCCACCATCTTCAAGGACACCCGCAACCTCGCCGAGCAGACGGTGAAGATGGCCGACGCCGTGCTCAAGGGTGCCAAGCCCGAGGTGAACAACACCAAGGACTACGACAACGGCAACAAGGTCGTGCCCTCGTACCTGCTCGACCCGGTGATCGTGGACAAGAGCAACTACAAGGAAGTCATCATCGGCGGCAACTACTACACCGAGGACCAGCTCAAGTAAGGGCCTCAGCCCCGGGGACGTGTTCCCCGGGGCTTTCCCTGAGCGAGGGGAAATATGACCGAGCACATCTTGCGGATGAGCGGGATCACCAAGACGTTCCCCGGCGTGAAAGCGCTGCAGGACGTCAATCTGTCGGTCCGACGCGGTGAGATCCACGCCATCTGCGGCGAGAACGGCGCCGGCAAGTCGACGCTGATGAAGGTGCTGTCCGGGGTCTACCCGCACGGCGACTACGAGGGCGAGATCTTCTTCGAGGGCAACCGCGGCGAGTTCGGCGGCATCCGTGACAGCGAGCACGCCGGCATCGTCATCATCCACCAGGAGCTGGCGCTCAGCCCCCAGTTGTCGATCGCGGAGAACATCTTCCTCGGCAACGAGCGCGCCAATCGCGGATTCATCGACTGGAACCGCACCAACTTCGAGGCCGCCGCGCTGATGAAGCGGGTGGGCCTGCGCGAGAACCCGACGACCCCCATCTCCGACATCGGCGTGGGCAAGCAGCAGCTCGTCGAGATCGCCAAGGCGCTGTCGAAGGAGGTCAAGCTCCTCATCCTCGACGAGCCCACCGCGGCGCTCAACGACGACGACTCCGCGCACCTGCTCGACCTGCTGCGCGAGCTGCGGGACGAGGGCATCACCTGCGTGATCATCTCGCACAAGCTCAACGAGGTGATCGCGATCGCCGACTCCGTCACGATCATCCGTGACGGCAGGACGATCGAGACCCTGGACATGGCCGCCGACCACGTGACGGAGGACCGCGTCATCTCCGGCATGGTCGGCCGCGCCCTCGACAACCGCTTCCCGCCCCACGAGCCGACGATCGGCGAGGAGGCGCTGCGGATCGAGGACTGGACGGTCTACAGTCCCAGCCAGCCCGACCGGAAGGTGGTCGACGGGGCCGCGCTCACGCTGCGGCGCGGCGAGATCGTCGGCCTCGCGGGGCTGATGGGCGCCGGGCGCACCGAGCTGGCGATGAGCGTGTTCGGGCGTACGTACGGCGTGCACATCTCCGGCAAGGTCTTCAAGGACGGCAAGCCGGTCGAGATCCGCAACGTGCAGGACGCGATCCGGCACGGCATCGCCTACGCCACCGAGGACCGCAAGCGCTACGGGCTCAACCTCATCGAGGACGTCAAGCGCAACATCAGCGCGGCCTGGCTCCCCAGCCTGGCCAAGCGCGGCCTGGTGAACGAGAACGAGGAGTATCGGGTCGCCGAAGAGTTCCACAAGAGCATGAACATCAAGGCGCCCAGCGTCAACAGCGTCGTCGGCCAGCTGAGCGGCGGCAACCAGCAGAAGGTCGTGCTCTCCAAGTGGATCCTGACCCAGCCCGACGTGCTCATCCTCGACGAGCCGACCCGGGGCATCGACGTCGGAGCCAAGTACGAGATCTACACGATCATCAACCGCCTGGCCGACGAGGGCAAGGCCGTGCTGGTGATCTCCTCTGAGCTGCCTGAGCTGCTCGGCCTGTGCGACCGCATCTACACACTCTCCGAAGGACGCATCACCGGCGAGGTTCCACGCCAGGAGGCCACCCAGGAAAGCCTCATGTATCTCATGACCAAGGGACAGGAGTAGCTCGGATGAGCAGTATCACGCCCGCCGACGTGCAGGTCGGCGCCAAGGGCGATGGGGGAGGGCCGCGGCAGCCGGGCCGGGTGTCGCTCGGCGGCATCTCGCTCAACCTGCGATCCAGCGGAATCTACATCGCCTTCGCACTGATCATCGTGCTTTTCTCGGTCCTGACCGACGGTGCGCTGCTCACGCCGCAGAACATCTCGAACATCATCGTCCAGAACTCCTACGTCCTGATCCTCGCGATCGGGATGATCCTGATCATCATCGCCGGGCACATCGACCTGTCGGTCGGCTCGGTGGTGGCGGTCACGGGAGCGCTGTCCGCGGTGCTCATGGTGAACATGGGATGGCCGTGGCCGCTGGCCCTGCTCGCCACGCTGGTGGCCGGAGCGCTGATCGGGGCCTGGCAGGGCTACTGGATCGCCTACTTCGGCATCCCGGCCTTCATCGTGACGCTGGCCGGCATGTTGTTGTTCCGGGCGCTGACCCTCACCGTCCTGGGCAACCAGGGCATCGGACCGTTCCCCGACCAGGTCCGCACGCTGGCCAACGGTTTCACCGACACCTACCTCGGCAACATCGGCCTCGGCCCGCTCGGCGGCGCCGACCTGTTCAGCCTGCTGATCGGCGTCGTCGCGGTCGTCGGCATGGTCACGGCCCAGTGGCGCACCAGGGGTGCCCGCAAGGGCTACGGCCAGGCGGTCGAGCCGATGGGGCTGTTCGCGCTGAAGATGGTGGCCGGGGCCGCGCTGATCCTCTTCCTGGTCGTGCAGCTCGCCCGGTTCAAGAACCTGCCGTGGGTGCTGGTGCTGCTGGCGATCCTCGTGCTGGCGTACTCGCTGATGGCCAACCGCACGGTCTTCGGCCGGCAGATCTACGCCATCGGCGGCAACCTCCAGGCGGCGGTCATGTCCGGCGTCAAGGTCAAGTCCGTCGTGTTCTGGATCTTTGTGAACATGGGCGTGTTGTCGGCCATCGCCGGCATCATCTTCGCCGGCCGGCTCAACCAGGCGGGCCCGACCGCGGGTAACAGCTTCGAGCTGGACGCCATCGCGGCGGCCTTCATCGGCGGCGCGGCCGTGCAGGGCGGTGTGGGCAAGGTCGTCGGCGCCATCACCGGCGGTCTGATCATGGCGGTCATCAACAACGGCATGTCCCTGATCGGCTCGCCCAGCGAGCGGGTCATGCTCGTCAAGGGCGCGGTGCTCCTGGCGGCGGTCGCGTTCGACGTCTGGACGAAGCGCAGGGCCGGCGCCGCCCGCTGAGTAGGATCCACGAAGCCCGGCGAATGGGCACAGCGAAAGGAGAGACCGTGACGACCCCCAAGCGCCGCTTGCCGGTCATGGCCGACGTGGCCAAGGAGGCGGGCGTGTCGCATCAGACGGTCTCCCGGGTGCTCAACCACCATCCGAACGTCCGGGCCGACACCCGGGCCCGCGTGGAGGAGGCGATCTCCCGGCTGGGCTACCGGCGCAACCTGGTCGCGCGGGCCCTGGTCACCAAGCGTTCGAGGACTCTCGGCGTGGTGTCCTTCGACACCACGCTGTACGGCCCCGCCAGCACCATCTACGGCATCGAGCAGGCGGCCAGGACCGCGGGCTACTTCGTCAGCATCGTCAGCCTGAAGTCGATCGACGCGACCAGCGTGAGCGACGCCATCGACTACCTCGCCGAGCAGGGTGTGGACGGCGTCATCGTGGTAGCGCCGCAGCGCTCGGCCGGGCGTGCCCTGGAGAACCTGCCCGCCGGCCTGCCGGCCGTGGCGGTCGAGGGCACGCACGCGGCCGACGTGTCGGTGGTGTGCATCGACCAGATGGAGGGCGCCAAGCTGGCCACGCGGCACTTGCTCGACCAGGGCCACGAGACCGTCTGGCACGTCAGCGGACCGCACGACTGGCTGGAGACCGAGGGCCGGCTGGAGGGCTGGCGGACCGCGCTGGAGGAGGCGGGCCGCCCGGTGCCGGAGCCGCTGGCGGGCGACTGGAGCCCGCGCGCCGGTTACGAGGCGGGCAAGAGCCTGGCCGCGATGGAGGAGGTCACGGCCGTCTTCGCGGCCAACGACCAGATGGCGCTCGGCGTGCTGCGCGCCCTGTCGGAGAAGGGGGTGCCGGTTCCCGGCCGGATCAGCGTGGTCGGTTTCGACGACATCCCCGAGTCGGAGTTCTTCTCGCCCCCGCTCACCACGGTCAGGCAGGACTTCGACGTGGTGGGCCGGCACTGCATCGAGGTGCTGCTGCGGCAGATCGATGTGGGGCCCACCGCGTTCGAGCGCCTGGTCGTACGGCCGAGCTTCGTCGTGAGGTCCAGCACGGCTCCCGTCGGTAGATGATGGGCATGCCCCCGGAAACCCCTGGAGTTCAATGTGAACGCTAACAAATACGTAGTAGGAGTGGACTTCGGCACGCTCTCAGGGCGTGCCGTCGTCGTACGCGTGAGTGACGGCGCCGAGCTGGGCAGCGCCGTCCACGAGTACGCCCACCGCGTGATCGAGGCCACCCTGCCTGGCACGGACGTGCGCCTCGGTCCTGACTGGGCGCTGCAGTCGCCGCAGGACTGGATCGACGTGCTCAAGATCGCGGTGCCCCAGGCGGTCGCGGCGGCAGGTGTGCGGCCCGAGGAGGTCGTCGGCATCGGCACCGACTTCACCGCCTGCACCGTGCTGCCCACCACGGCCGACGGCACCCCGCTG
>NZ_JBHSPA010000135.1:0-93386 GCF_042656245.1 Nonomuraea insulae | reverse complement strand
AACGGCGAGTACTGGCGGGTCACCACGGCCGACGGCACCCCGCTGTGCTTCGAGACGCCCGCCGAGCCGCACGCCTGGCCCAAGTTGTGGAAGCACCACGCCGCCCAGTCGCACGCCGACCGGATCAACGAGCTGGCCGCGCGCAGGGGCGAGAGCTGGCTGCCGCGCTACGGCGGCAAGATCTCCTCGGAGTGGGAGTTCGCCAAGGGCCTGCAGGTCCTGGAGGAGGCCCCCGAGGTGTACGCCAGGGCGGAGCGCTGGATCGAGGCCGCCGACTGGATCATCTGGCAGCTCACCGGCGTCGAGAGCCGCAACATCTGCACGGTCGGCTACAAGGGTGTCTTCCAGGACGGCGCCTACCCGTCCCAGGAGTATCTCGCCGAGCTCAACCCCGCTTTCGCCGGATTCGCCGGCAAGCTCGCCACCGGCCAGGTCGGCGACGACGTCAACGGCGTCACGCTGGCCCCGCTGGGCGGCCTCGCCGGGCACGTGACCGCCCAGGCAGCCGAGTGGACCGGCCTGCCCGAGGGTGTGGCCGTGGCCGTCGGCAACGTGGACGCGCATGTCACCGCCGCCGCCGCGGACGCCGTCAAGCCCGGCCAGATGGTGGCCATCATGGGCACCTCCACCTGCCACATCATGCCCAGCGACCGGCTCGCCGAGGTGCCCGGCATGTGCGGCGTGGTCCAGGACGGCATCGTGCCCGGCCTGTGGGGCTACGAGGCCGGGCAGTCGGCGGTCGGCGACATCTTCGCCTGGTACGTCGACAACTTCGGCACCGACGGGCACGACGCCCTCACGGCGCTGGCCGAGAAGCAAGCCGTGGGCGAGCACGGGCTGGTCGCGCTCGACTGGTTCGGCGGCAACCGCTCGGTGCTGGTGGACCACAACCTCTCCGGCGTGATCGTCGGCCAGACCCTGGCGACCAAGCCCGAGGACGTCTACCGGGCGCTCATCGAGTCCACCGCGTACGGCGCCCGCATGATCGTGGAGACGTTCGAGAAGTCGGGCGTGCCGGTCGAGGAGTTCGTGGTCGCCGGCGGGCTGCTGAAGAACCCCTTCCTCATGCAGGTCTACGCCGACGTGCTGCGCCGCCCGCTGTCGGTCATCGGCTCCGACCAGGGGCCCGCGCTCGGCTCGGCCATCCACGCGGCCGTCGCCGCGGGGGAGTACGCCTCCATCGACGAGGCCGCCGGGGCGATGGGCAAGCGCGCCGAGAGCGCGTACGTGCCCGACGAGGCCCGCGCCGACGCCTACGACCGGCTCTACGCCGAGTACCGCAGGCTCCACGACTTCTTCGGAGACGGACAGATGTTGCACGCGCTGCGCGCGATCAGGAACGAGGCCCACGCATGAGAAAGATCGTCGCTGACCTGCATGCCGAGCTGGTCCGCTACAACCTGGTGGCCTGGACGGCGGGGAACGTCTCCGGCCGGATCCCGGGCGAGGACCTGTTCGTCATCAAGCCCTCAGGGGTCTCCTACGACGAGCTGACGCCGGAGAACATGGTCGTGTGCGACCTCGACGGCAACCTGGTGGAGGGCGAGCACTCGCCGTCCAGTGACACGGCCGCGCACGCGTACGTCTATCGCAACATGCCCGACGTGGGCGGTGTCGTGCACACCCACTCCACCTACGCCTCGGCGTGGGCCGCCCGCGGCGAGGCCATCCCGTGTGTGCTGACCGCGATGGCCGACGAGTTCGGCGGCGAGATCCCGCTCGGGCCGTTCGCGCTGATCGGTGACGACTCGATCGGGCAGGGCATCGTCGAGACGCTCAAGGGGCACCGCTCCAAGGCCGTCCTCATGCAGAACCACGGCGTGTTCAGCATCGGCAAGGACGCCAAGGCCGCGGTGAAGGCCGCCGTGATGTGCGAGGACGTGGCGCGTACCGTGCATGTGGCCCGCCAGCTCGGCGACCCGCTGCCCATCCCGCAGGACGACATCGACCGCCTTTACGACCGCTATCAGAACGTCTACGGACAGAGGAGCCCGCGTTGAACATCTGGTTTCTGACCGGCAGCCAGGGACTGTACGGCGAGGACACGCTGCGCCAGGTGGCCGAGCAGTCCCAGCGCATCGCCGAGCAGCTCCCCATGCCGGTGGAGTGGAAGCCCGTCCTGACCGACGCCGCGGCCATCCGGCGGATCATGCTGGAGGCCAACGCCGACGACTCGTGCGCCGGTGTGATCGCGTGGATGCACACCTTCTCACCTGCCAAGATGTGGATCGCCGGGCTCGACGCGCTGCGCAAGCCGCTGCTGCACCTGCACACGCAGGCCAACGTGGAGCTGCCGTGGAGCTCCATCGACATGGACTTCATGAACCTCAACCAGGCCGCGCACGGCGACCGCGAGTTCGGGCACATCCAGACCCGGCTCGGCGTGCCGCGCAAGACCGTGGCCGGGCACGTCAGCGACCCGGCCGTGGGCGAGCGCATCCTGACCTGGCTGCGCGCCGCCAAGGGCCTGGCCGAGGTGCGCACGCTGAAGCTGGCCCGCTTCGGCGACAACATGCGCGACGTGGCGGTCACCGAGGGCGACAAGGTCGAGGCGCAGCTCAGGTTCGGCGTCTCGGTCAACACCTACGGCGTGAACGACCTGGTCGAGGCCGTGGACGCCGCCTCCGACGCCGATGTGACGGCGCTGGTCAAGGAGTACGCGGAGCTCTACACCGTGGCGCCCGAGCTGCTCGGGGAGCGTAACGAGTCGCTGCGCTACGCGGCCAGGATCGAGCTGGGGCTGCGGAGCTTCCTGGAGTCGGGCGGGTTCAAGGCGTTCACCACGAACTTCGAGGACCTCGGCGGGCTGCGGCAGCTCCCCGGCCTGGCCGTGCAGCGGCT
Organism: Nonomuraea insulae; assembly: GCF_042656245.1. Classification (NCBI taxonomy): domain Bacteria; kingdom Bacillati; phylum Actinomycetota; class Actinomycetes; order Streptosporangiales; family Streptosporangiaceae; genus Nonomuraea; species Nonomuraea insulae. The sequence goes on along the minus strand of NZ_JBHSPA010000135.1, from coordinate 90,545 downwards.
CATGGCCGACGGCTACGGCTTCGGCGGTGAGGGCGACTGGAAGACCTCCGTGCTGCTGCGGACGCTGAAGGCCATGGAGCCCGGCGGCACCTCCTTCATGGAGGACTACACCTACAACATGACGCCAGGGCAGGAGCTCATCCTCGGGGCGCACATGCTGGAGGTCTGCCCGTCCATCGCCTCAGGCACGCCGTCGTGCGAGATCCACCCGCTGGGCATCGGCGGCCGTGAGGACCCGGTGCGGCTCGTGTTCGACGCCGAGCCCGGGCCCGGCATCGTGGTCGGCCTGGCCGACATGGGGGACCGGTTCCGGCTCGTGGCCAACGAGATCGACGTCGTCACGCCGCCTCATCCGCTGCCCAAGCTGCCGGTGGCGCGGGCGGTGTGGAGCCCGCGGCCGAACCTGCGCACCTCCACCGAGTCGTGGCTCACCGCCGGTGCGCCGCACCACACGGTGTTGTCCAAGGCTGTCGGGCGGGAGGAGCTGACCGACCTGGCGGACATGCTGGCGGTCGAGCTGGTGGTCATCGACGCCGACACCACCACCGAGCGCTTCGCCAAGGAGCTGCGCTGGAACCAGGCCTACTACCGCCTCGCCCAGGGCTTCTAGGTCTCCTGCGGGCCCGCCCTCCCCTTCCGGCCGTACTCCGGCCGGGGTCCTTCAGGGGTGAGAGGGGGAGGCCGGCTCGCGGAGGCCGGCCCGCGGTGAGGAGCGTGCGCCGAAGTGGGGTGTCGTCATGGGCTCCCCTCTGAGGGACCGAGGTTGGTCGTCGGCGGGTCTTTGGGGGCGTTGCGGCGTTGTTCCTCGGCGCGTTCGCGGCAGCGGCGCAGGAACTCCTCGTCGTCGTCCGGGCTGGTGGCGGCGAAGCGGCCCGGGCGGTCGTACTCCGGGAAGGCGCTGGGCCGCGTGACCGCCTGCGAGGCCCGCTCGGGGCGGCCCGCGACCAGCCAGGCGACCGACCCGATCAACGGGAACAACAACACGACGATCACCCAGGCGATCTTCGGCAGGTTACGGCACAGCGCGTCTGGCGTGGTGATCACGTCGAAGACGCAATAGAGCCAGAGTACGAGCGTGACCAGACCGAGGACCTCGGACAGATAGAGCACGGCATACCTCCGTCGGCGGCACCTGAAACTAGCGGCACCCGGTCGGGCTGACAAGGTGTTGCTGTGGGAAGGTAAGGCCGTGACGCTGACCAATTGGTCTGGAAACACCACATTCCAGGCAAGTGCTGTGCATCATCCGACCTCGCTCGACGAGCTTCAGCGGCTCGTCGCGGCCGCCGCCCGGGTACGGGCACTCGGGAGCGGGCACTCCTTCAACCACGTCGCCGACACCACCGGCGACCTCGTGGTGCTGGACCGGATGCTGGATCTGGTGGAGATCGACAGCGCGGCGGCCAAGGTACGCGTCGGGGCGCGCATGACCTACGCCCGGCTCGCCCCGCGGCTGCACGAGGCCGGGTTCGCGCTGGCCAACATGGCCTCGCTGCCGCACATCTCCGTGGCCGGCTCGGTCGCGACGGGCACGCACGGCTCCGGCGAGGGCATTCCCAGCCTGGCCGCCGCCGTGTCCGGGATCGACCTCGTCACCGCCGACGGCTCACCCCTGTCGCTGAGGCGCGGCGACGCCGACTTCCCCGGCGCGGTGGTGTCGATCGGCGCCCTCGGCATCGTCACGTCGCTGACGCTGGACCTGGTGCCCGCCTTCGAGCTGCGTCAGTACGTACGCGAGGGCCTGCCCGTGGAAGCCCTCTCCGACTTCGACACGATCATGTCCAGCGGCTACAGCGTCAGCCTGTTCACCGACTACCGCGACACCCGCGTCTGGCTGAAGCGCGAGGAGGAGCTGACCACCCCAGACTGGTACGGCACCACCGCCGCCGACGGCCCCCGCCACCCCCTGCCCGCCATGCCGGCCGACAGCTGCACGGTGCAGCTCGGCGTGCCCGGCCCGTGGCACGAGCGGCTGCCGCACTTCCGCCCCGACTTCCCGCCCAGCGGCGCCGGCGACGAGCTGCAGTCGGAGCTGCTGGTGCCGAGGGAGCACGCGGTCAAGGCGCTGCGCGAGTTGTACGCGATCGGTGACCGTATCCGGCCGGTCCTGCAGATCTCCGAGGTGCGTTCTGTCGCCGCCGACGACCTGTGGCTCAGCCCGTTCCACGGCCGCGACAGCGTGGGCATCCACTTCACCTGGATCAGGGACGTGGCCGCGGTGATGCCGGTGCTGGAGCTGGTGGAGGAGACGCTGGCGCCGTTCGAGCCGCGGCCGCACTGGGGCAAGCTGTTCACCCGCCTGCCCGAGTGCCCGGAGCGGTTCCGTTCGCTGGTGCGGCGGCTCGACCCGGAGGGCAAGTTCGGCAACGATTTCACGCGGGTACTGCTGGGGGAGTAGGAAGCGGCGGAGGGCTTGCGCCCCCGGATGTAGCGCCCCACCGGTCCGGGGGACGATGTGCCCGGTCGGCCTGTCGGACATCGTTGATGCATGAGCGAGCTTGTCGAGATCATCATTAGACGCAGCACCTTGGTCATGAGGCCGACGAAGGAGGACTCATGACCGATCACACGTTCAGGTTCGGCGCGGTCGCCGGACAAGCCCCCGACGCCGACGCGTGGACCGGCCTGGCCCGCCGGGCGGAGGGCCTCGGCTACGCGACCCTGCTGGTGCCCGACACACTGGGCACGCTGTCACCGTTCACGGCCGTGGCCGTCGCCGCCACGGCCACGACGACCCTGCGCGTCGGCACGTTCGTGCTGAGCGCGCCCAACCGCACCCCGCGAGCGGTCGCGTGGGAGACCGCGAGCCTGCACACGCTCACCGGCGGCCGGTTCGAGCTGGGCCTCGGGGCCGGACGGCCGGACGCCGAGCGGGACGCGGCCACCCTCGGCGTCAGGTTCGGCACGCCCGGCCAGCGCATCGAGCGCCTCTCCCAGACCATCGACGCCGTCAAGGACGTCAGGATCCTCGTGGCCGCTGCCGGCACCAAACTGCTGCGGCTGGCCGCCCAGAAGGCCGACACGGTGACGCTCGGCGTGCCGCCGCAGTACACCGAGGAGCAGGTGGCGGCCAAGCTCGACGAACTGTACGAGCTGGCCGGCGACCGCTTCCACACCCTGGAGCTCGGCATGAACCTGGTCTGCGCCGGCGAGGAACCGCCCGGGTGGGCCCTCGAACGCTTCGGCCGCACCGGCACCGGCATCCTCACGGGCACGCCCCAGCAGATGGCCGACACGCTGCGGCGGCGCAGGGATCATCTCGGGGTCTCGTACGTGTCGGTGAACGCCCAGTTCATGGACGACTTCGCGCCGGTCGTGGAGCGGCTCGCCGGTACCTGACGCCACCTGACAGGTATGCCTGCCACGATGGCGCCATGACCGCAAAGGGAACCTTCGACACCGCCAACTGGACTCCCCAGCCGCCCTTCGACGACCGCGACGGCGTCACGCTCGGGCTCGTGACCCTGGACAAGGCCTGGCACGGCGACCTGACCGGCACCAGCGTCGTCACCATGCTGATCGCCACCACCCCGGTGGAGACCTCGCGCTCGTACGTGGCGCTGGAGCGCTTCGAAGGCACCCTCGACGGCCGGACGGGCAGCTTCGTGGTCCAGCACGACGCCAGGGGAGACGGCGGCGAGCAGTCGGTGAGCGTCAGGGTCGTCGCGGACTCGGCGACGGGGGAGTTGCGGGGTCTGAGAGGCGAGATCGGCATCGCCATCGCTCCCGACGGCACCCACTCCTACACCTTCGACTACACGCTCTGACGCGTCACAGGGGTGATCGATCCTCATCCCGGTATGACAATCGTCCTATGCCGACAAGCCACTGGGCGTGGGGCCCCGAGCCCGCCGAGTCAGAGTTACGAGAGATCGCCCGGTTGTTCACCGAGCACACGGGGCTGGGTGAGCCGGACGCGTGGGAGCCGCCCGTGCCGTTCTCGCCGGGGCTGGTGCCCGCGCCCCGGATTCCCGTGCCGCCGTTCTGCACGGCCGATCCCTACGAGCGGGCCGTGCGCACGTACGGGCAGGCCTACCGGGACCTGATCCGCGCCTACCGGGGCGACTTCGCCAACGCCCCCGACCTGGTGGCGCTGCCCCGCGACGAGGACGAGATCGCGCGGGTCCTCGAATGGGCCTCCGACCAGGGCGTGGCGGTCGTGCCCAGGGGCGGCGGCACGAGCGTCGTGGGCGGCGTCGAGTCGCGCTTCGACGGCCCCTCGCTCTGCCTGGACCTGGGTCGCATGAACCGCGTCCTGGAGGTGGACCAGGACTCGCAGGCGGCCCTGGTGGAGGCCGGCGCCACGGGCCCTGAGATCAACGCGGGGCTGCCCGACGGTCTGCAACTGCGTTTCTTCCCCCAGTCGTATGAGTACTCCACGCTCGGCGGCTGGATCGCCACCAGGGCGGGCGGCCACTTCGCCACCCTGCACACCCACATCGACGACCTCGTGGAGTCCATCCGCGCCAGCACCCCCGCCGGGATGTGGGAGTCGCGCCGCCTGCCGGGCTCGGGCGCGGGCCCGTCGCCGGACCGCTGGCTGCTCGGCTCGGAGGGCGCGCTGGGCGTGATCACCCGCGCCTGGATCCGCGTCCACCGCCGCCCGGTGCACAAGATCTCGCTGCCGGTGCGCTTCGCGGAGTGGCAGGCCGGGGTGGCGGCCGTGCACGATCTGGCCCAGTCGGGCCTGCACCCGTCCAACTGCCGCCTGCTGGACGCCCGCGAGGCCGCCCTGACCTCCGGCGGCGACGGGCGGCACGCCGTGCTCATCGTCGGTTTCGAGTCGGCCGGGCATCCGGTGGACGCGTGGATGTCGCGGGCGCTGGAGATCGTCTCCTGGCACGGCGGCGTCGCCGGTGAGGCCCGCCAGGACCTGGCGTGGAAGGGGGCGTTCACCCGGATGCCGTATCTGCGCAACGCCTACCCGGGGCTGGGCGTGATCGCCGAGACGATCGAGACGGCCGTCACCTGGGACCGCTTCCCCGCCCTGCACGAGGCCGTCCTGGCGGAGGGCGAGGCCGGCACGACGACCTGCCGCCTGGCCTTCGCCTACCCCGACGGGCCCGCGCCGTACTACACGATCATCGTCCCCGCCGTGAAGGGCGCCGAGCTGGAGCAGTGGGACGACCTCAAGCGCCGCGTCTCGGAGACCGTCCTGCGCATGGGCGGCACGATCACCCACCACCACGCCGTCGGCCGCGACCACCGCCCCTTCTACGACCGGCAGCGGCCGGACCCGTTCGCCCTCGCGCTCAAGGCCGCCAAGGCCGCCCTGGACCCCCGGGGCATCCTCAACCCCGGGGTGCTGGTCTGACGAACGGGCGCGGCGGGGTGTGGATGTCGAAGTGCAGGCTGGGTTGCGCCAGGACCGAGTGCGGCGGTGTGTCCTCCTTGATCAGGCCCAGGCGCTCGAAGACGGGGAACCTGGCGGAGGAGGCGGTGAGATGGCGGGGGCGCATCACCGGATGCCAGATGCTGTACGTGCCCACCCGGTTGTCCCTGCGCCGGTACCAGCCCAGGGTGGGGTGGGTGAGCCGCTCCAGCCAGTCCTGCTCGCCGGTGAAGCCTTCGAGGCGGGCGAGCGGCTCGGGGAGCTCGCTCGCCTCGCAGTGCGCCTGCCCGGCCCGCAGCCGCCAGCGGGCCGGGGCGGCGGCCCAGTCCGCGTCGATGCGGATGCGGTCGCGACGCCACGGCATGCCCCACACGTAGCGCGGGATCGCGACGACGGGGTGGTCGAGCGCGGTGCCGAAGAACCAGACGCCCGGCCTGCCGTACGCGGTGACGTACGCCCGGTAGTTGATCTGCCCGCAGTCGATGCCCACCTGCGGCAGGAACCGGAAGTGGAAGTCGCGGTCGGTGAAGGCCACGGCGGAGACCAGGGCCCCCGGGCCGTCCTCGAAGATCATCTCCATCGGGGCGAAGCCCTTGGGCAGGTGCCGGGCCAGGGCGCCGGGGTCCACGCGGTAGCTGACGATGGCGAAGTCGTCCAGGTCCGTCTCCGCGTGGTACCAGCGCGGGCGCGGACGAGGGGTGCCGGCGAAGGTCATGTACCCACGGTATGCGCGGCGATGGCCACCTGGACGACCTCGACGCCCTCAGACCTCCTCGGGAAGGGTGAGCATGGTGTTGAGCACCGGGACCAGTTGCGTACGAAGGTCCGCCGTGCGGGACGACCGCAGGTTCGCCAGGTCCCTGCGGAACCCGTCGTGCAACTTGATCAGCTCGTCACCCCAGGCGACGAGGCGCTGTTCGTCGGTCATGCCGGTTCCTTTCGCGAGAGGTTTCCGTGGACGGCGGCGAAGAGGGCCGCCAGCAGGGCCGCCACGGCCGCGACGCCGAAGGTCCACCCGGCGCCCCCACCGGCCAGCACCACCGCCCCCACCGCGCCGGCGACGCTGCTGCCCACGATCCTGACCAGCGCGTTCACCCCGCCGGCCGCCGCGGTCTTGGCGGGTTCGACGTGCTCGACGGCCATCGTCCCGAGCGCCGCGTAGCCGAGGCCGATCCCCAGCCCCAGCAGCGTCGCGGCCCCGTACAGGTCCGCGCCGGACGACCTGGACACCGTCAGCCACAACGCGGCGGCCGTCACCAGCGCCGAGCCGCCCGCCACGAGCGTGGCGGCGGCGAAGCGGCGCATCAGGGGGCCCGCCAGCACAGAGACCACGAGCATCAGCACCGTCGTCGGCAACAGGTAGATCCCGACCTGCAACACCGAGGCCCCGAGCGAGCCCTGGGCCACCGCCGACACCGTCGTGATGGCCGCGAACAGGGCGAACCCCAGCAGGAACGACGCCACGGTCGCCCCCACCGTCCCCCGGTGCAGCAGCATGGGGATCTCGATCAGCGGCGAGGCGGCACGGCGGGCCGTCACGACCCACACCGCGGCCACCGCCACGGCCGCGGCGAACAGCCCCAGCGTCAGCGGCGAGGTCCAGCCCCAGGCCGCGCCCTTGCTGACCGCCAGCAGCAGGCAGACGAGCCACACCGAGATCAGCGCCGCCCCGGCCAGGTCCGGCCGCCCGGACCCGCCCGCCGGTGTCTCCCGCACCAGGGCCGCCACCAGGACGAAGCTCAGGACGCCCAGTCCAGCCAGCGTCCAGAACACCGGGCGGTGCTCCCCGTTCAGCAGCCCGGCCAGGATCATGCCGCCCCCGCTCCCGACGCCGATGGTGGCGCTGAGCACCCCGATCGCGCTCGGCAGCCGGTGGGCGGGCACCACCTGCCGGACCAGGCCCATGGCCAGCGGGAGCAGCGGCGCGGCGACGCCCTGCAGCACCCGGCCGGCGATGAGCAGGGGCAGCGTGCCCGCCACGGCGCTGAGCACGGAACCGACGACGAGCAGTCCGAGCGCGACCAGCGACATCGTGCGCCGGCCGTACATGTCGCCGAGGCGTGACAGGAGCGGGATGGAGACCGCGCCCGACAGCAGGCCGGCGGTGAGCGCCCACGACACGGTGGTGGAGGAGACATGAAGCTGCCGCCCGAGACCTGGCAGCAGCGGCACCACGACGGTCATCTGCAGCGTGCCCACGGCCACCGCGAAGGCGAGCACGGCTATGACCGATGAGTTTTTATACATGTATAAAAAGTAACATGGCGAGATGCCGACGCGTACAGGAAGACCGCCGAAGATCTCCCGGGCCGAGATCGTGGCCGCTGCCAACCGGGTGATCGACGAAGACGGGGTGGGCGGGCTCACCATGCGCAGGCTGGCCAAGGAGGTCGGCAGCACGGCGATGGCGATCTACCACCATGTGCGCGACAAGGAGGAGCTGCTCCTGCTGCTGCTCGACGACTACGCCGCCGGGATCCCGCGGCCCGAGCTGCCGCAGGAGCCGCGCGAGCGCGTGGTGGCCGCCGCGATGGCCATGCGCGAGGCGGTGTCCGGGTGCCCGTGGGCCGTCGAGGTGCTCAGGGCCGACGACCTGATGTCGGTGGGGGCGTTGTGGTATCCGGAGCAGATCGTCGACGCCGCCGTACGCGCGGGGCTGACGATCGAGGAGGCCGTGGACGCGTACCGGATCATCTGGCACTACACGGCGGGCGAGATCGGCGGCAGGACGGCGGCGCGGCGGCGGCAGGAGGAGGGCGGGAGCACCCACAGGGAGCGGGTGTTCGCCGAGCTGGACGCGGGGGAGTTCCCCCGGCTGAGCGAGGTGGCCGGGCGGTGGGTGGAGCTGACCGCCCGTGACACCTACGCCAAGGGTGTGCGGGCCCTCGTCAACGGACTCTTCCCGTAAAAGAGGTGGCCGCCGGGGGGTGGTTCGTGAAACGGTCAGGGCCTGATGATCCGGTGGACAGAGGCGGGACAGCAACGATCGGCGCTCTGGCGCACGGCGTCGGGCGTGCCGCCGCCGGAGCGCGTCGTCGTGGCGGACGACGGGATGAACGCCGCCACCGCCTACCGCCTGGCCTGCGAGGGCACCGCGCTGTTGTGGCGCGGCGACTTCCAGAACGCCCGCCAGCTCCTGAAGGCCATGGGCCGGCGCTGCAAGCCGGCCGACCCCGCCGGCGGTTTCCACCGCCATCGCCAGGCCCAGTCCCAGCGCGCCCGCACGCTCGGCATGTTGCTCATCCCCTACGGCGAGGACCACGTGGTGCCGCTGCGCAGGGCGCCGGACCTGCACGCGGCCTGCACCGAGGTGTACGGCCAGGCGGCCCCGCCCGCGGTCGGCCAGCTACGTGAGCTGCTCGGCGTGATCGGCGCCCACGAGTGGCGCAAGAAGGGCGTGTCCGTCCCCGCGCTCGGCGACCGCATTCACCCCCACCATGGCGTGTTCTCCCCGATCAGGGGCGAATACATCGATCTCGTCGCCCAGGCGCCGCTGCCCGGCGACCGGCTGGCCTTCGACGTCGGCACCGGCACCGGCGTGCTCGCGGCCGTTCTGGCCAGGCGCGGCGTGCGGCACGTCGTGGCCACCGACCTCGACGAGCGGGCCGTCGCCTGCGCGGGGGACAACGTCTCACGCCTGGGCCTGGACGATCAGGTGGAGGTCGTGCGGGCCGACCTGTTCCCGCCGGGGCGCGCGCCGCTGGTGGTGTGCAACCCGCCGTGGTTGCCCGCCAAGCCGTTCTCGCCTCTCGACCACGCCGTCTACGATCCCGGCGGACGGATGTTGCGCGGGTTCCTTGGCGGGCTGGGCGAGCACCTGGAGACGGCGGGTGAGGGCTGGCTCATCCTGTCCGACCTGGCCGAGCACCTCGGGCTGCGCACGCGGGCCGAGTTGCTGGAGGAGTTCGGGCGGGCGGGGCTGTGGGTGGCGGGCCGCATGGACGTCGCGCCCCGGCACAACCGGCCGGCCGACGAGGACGACCCGCTGCACGCGGCCCGCGCCGCCGAGGTGACGTCCCTGTGGCGGCTCAGGCGCTGAACGCCTTGCGGTAGGCCGACGGCGAGGTGCGCATCGCGCGCGTGAAGTGGTGCCGGAACGTCACCGGGCTCTCGAACCCGACGGCCGCCCCGATCTCCTCCACGGGCGCCGCCGTCGACTCCAGCATCGGCAGGCTGGCCGCCACCCGCTGCGAGATCACCCATCGCAGCGGGCTCGTCCCGGTCTGCCGCTTGAAGCGCCTGATGAACGTGCGCTCCGACATGTGCGCCACCCCGGCCAGGTCGGCCACGGCGATGGGGTCCGCCAGGTGGTCCAGGGCCCACGCCATCGCCGTGGCCACCGCGTCGTCCTCCTCCACCGGGGTGACCGCGGCCTGGATGAACTGCGCCTGGCCGCCCTCCCTGTGCGGCGGGATGACCAGGCGGCGGGCCACGGTGTTGGCCACGTTCGGGCCGTGGTCACGGCGTACGAGGTGGACCAGCAGGTCGAGCCCGGCGGCGCTGCCCGCGCTGGTCAGCACGTCGCCGTCGTCCACGTACAGGACCGAGGGGTTGACCAGGACGGCGGGGAAGCGTGCTCCGCGCGCATGGTGAATCCGCCCACCACCCGCAGCGGTTCGAGGCTCTCCGCGCACACCTTGAGGTCGTACCAGGGGGTCTCCAGCTCGGGGCGGGGCAGCCCGAAGAACTCGACGACGCAGCCGAGCTCGAACGGCACCATGCCGTCGTAGGCGAGCACGGCCACCCGGTGCGGCCTGGTCGGAGGGGGGAGCAGCACATCCGTATGTTAGCCACGGCCTCTCAGCGGCAGGAGAGATATATGCATATTGCGGGGGTACAGACCGTTTTGCCAGATCACCGCTACGAGCAGGCGGAGATCACGGAGGCGTTCTCCCGGCTGACGGACTGTGACGAGGAGCTGCTGAAACGCTTCCACGCGGCCACAGGGGTGCAGGGCCGCAACCTGGCCCTGCCGCTGGCCGACTACGCCAAGCTGGACTCCTTCGCCCGCGCCAACGACGCCTACGTCGAACTCGCGCTCGACCTCGGCGAGCAGGCCCTCTCGGCCGCGTTGCGCAAGGCCGACATACGCCCGGAAAAGGTCGATCTCTTGCTGTTCTGCTCGACGACCGGCGTGGCCACGCCCTCGCTCGACGCCAAACTGGCCCAGCGCACGGGGCTGCGGCCCGACGTGAAACGGGTGCCCGTCTTCGGCCTGGGCTGCGCGGCGGGCGCGGCCGGGCTCTCCCGCCTGCACGACTACCTGCGCGGCTGGCCCGACCACGTCGCCGTGCTGGTCTGCGTGGAGCTGTGCTCATTGACGATCCAGCGCGACGACACCTCCATCGCGAACCTGGTGGCCAGCGGCCTGTTCGGGGACGGCGCGGCGGCCGTCGTGGCGACCGGGCGCGGGCGCGGCCCCGAGGTCGTCGCCACCCGCAGCCGGCTCTACCCCGGCACCGAGCACCTCATGGGCTGGGAGGTGGGCGACCACGGCTTCCGCATCGTGCTGGACGCGGACCTGACGGACTTCGTGGAGGAGGTGCTGGCCGGCGACATCAAGGCGTTCCTGGCCGACTACGGCCTCACCCCCGATCAGGTCGCCTCCTGGGTCTGCCACCCCGGCGGCCCGAAGGTCATCGACAAGATCGTGGAGACGCTCGACCTGCCGCCCAAGGCCCTCGACGTGACGTGGCGCTCGCTGCGTGAGTACGGCAACCTGTCGTCGGTCTCGGTGTTGCACGTGCTCCAGGAGACCCGCGGCCGGCCGGGCACCCCCGCCCTGGTGATGGCGCTGGGCCCCGGTTTCTCCGCCGAGTTGCTCCTGCTGCACTGGTGAACCCGTACGCGCTGCTGATCGGCCTGGTCGTGCTCGAACGGCTGGCCGAACTCGTCGTGGCCCGGCGCAACCTGGCCTGGGCCAGATCCAGGGGCGGCGTCGAGTACGGCAGGCGGCACTACCCGTGGATCGTCGCGGCCCACGTGGCGCTCCTGGTCGCGGCTCCCGCCGAGGTCTGGCTGCTCGGCCGCCCGTTCCTGCCCGCGCTCGGCTGGCCCATGCTCGCCGTCGTCGTGCTCGCCCAGGGGCTGCGCTGGTGGTGCGTGGGGACGCTGGGCAGGCAGTGGAACACGCGGGTCGTGGTGGTGCCCGGGCTGCCGCTGGTCTCACGGGGGCCGTACCGGTGGTTGCGGCACCCCAACTACGTGGCCGTGGTCGCGGAGGGGATCGCGCTGCCCCTGGTGCACACGGCCTGGCTGACCGCCGCGGCGTTCACCGTGGCGAACGCGGTGCTGCTCACCGTTCGCATACGCGTGGAGGAGCGAGCCCTGGCACTCTGTACACCATGAACGAGACACTGACGATGTTGCGCGGAGCGGCCGACCGCACCTCCGCGCTGGTGGAGAGCATCGGTGACGACCAGCTCGGCCTGCACACCCCCTGCACCGAGTACGACGTCAAAGGGCTGATCAACCACTTGGAATGGGGCGCGACCCTGTTCGAGTCCATCGCGGACGACGGCGAGTTCACGCCGCCGAAGGAGTACACCGGGGACTTCCGCGAGCGGGTCGAGCGCATGCTGGCCGTCTGGGAGCGCCCCGAGTCGTGGGAGGGCGTGAGCCAGGCCCTGGGCGGCCTGCCGAAGGTCGTGCTCGCGAACATGGCGCTGACCGACCTCGTGGGCCACGGCTGGGACCTGGCGCGGGCGACGGGCAAGGACTACGAGGTCGAGGAGCCGACGGTGCAGGCGCTGCTGGCGTTCGCCGCGCAGACGGCGGCGCGGGGCCGGGAGAAGGGAGCGTTCGGCGAGGAGGTGGCGGTGCCCGAGGACGCGCCCGCGCTGGACAGGTTCCTGGGGCTCATCGGGCGGGATCCGGCCTGGAAACCGTGATCTCCGGCAGGTCCTGTGGCCGCCTGCCCGGATAGAGGCCGGTCAGCAGTGTGCTGACGGTGTAGAGATGCCAGGCCAGGGCGGGTTTCTGGACGACGGGGCCGGTGAAGAGGGCGCGCACTTCGTCGGGGTTCACGATGGGGGCGAGGGCGTCGAGGCTGCCGAGCACCTGCTCGCGCAGCACGTCCGTGAGTGCGGGGCCGGGGCTGGTGCGCCAGCTCCACCCGCCGCCGGTCTTCGAGGTGGGCATGTGCCCGGGTAAGCGTCTTCTCCATAAGGAGCGGGGCATGTCCGCCGCGAAACGCCAGGGTTTTCCCTCTATTGGAACGTTGCGTAATTTAGGGGCTAATCGCAAAATCAGCGTATAAATCACCTCTTCGGAGAGTCGCCAGGTCTGGTCGAGGCTGAGCGCCGCCCGTACCACGCGATTGTCCAGGAACGGCCGTACGGGATCGCCGCGCCGCAGCGCACCCGCACGGGCGCTGGCCTGCCAGCGCCCGACTTTGTACCAGATGTAGAGGTGATCGAGCGCCTCCAGCCGGTCCGGGCGGGCCAGCCACGGCCGGGCGAGTTCGTACGCGTGCTCGTTCGCCTCAGCGGTGAACACCTTCTCGTCCTTGCGGAACGTGGTGTCGATGCGCCGCCGCAGGGCCTTGTCGCCGAGGTCGGTCTGGAGCAGGTTCAGGCTCCCCGCGCGCAGCGCCTCGCCGCTCTGCCCTGACATGGTGGGCCTGCCGGAGTAGGGGAGGTAGCTCACGATCGACTCGTACGCCGAGGTCATCCCCTCGCACGTGCGCAACGTCTCCCAGGCCCTGCTCAGCGGATGCTCCACCAGCACCGCGTCCTTGGCGGCCGTCTGAGGCGGGACGATGACCGTGTGCGCCACGCCCAGCCCGGCCGCGATCCGGCGGGCGAGGATCACGTCGGGATGCGTGTCGAGCCCGTTCGTCGTCACCCTGAACGGCACCCGTGCCGCGTGCAGCAGCGCCGCCAGGATGCGGGTGTCGCGCCCGCCGGTCAGCGCCAGGTTCACCGGCTCGCCCAGGTCGCGCAGCGGGGTGACGGTCGCCAGCAGCGCCTCGGCCAGCTCGCCGATCGCCGCCCGCTTGCGCCGCTCCGAGGCGGGCGCGGGCGTGGCGCGCGGCAGCGGGGTCTCGGTGACGCCGCGCACGCCGTCCCGCACCATGAGCCGCGAGCTGGGCCGCAGCGCCGACACCCCCTGGTACGGCGTCTCGTCCGACAGGAAGAACCCCTGCCTGACCATCGTCTGGAGGGCGGGCACGTCGTGGACGACCTGCGGCCGGGCCACGAGGTGGACGAGCAGGGCGCGGCTGCCGACGAGGTGCGCGTCGGGCGTCTCGGCGTAGAAGACGGGGCAGACCCGGTTGATCGCGGTGCTCGCGGTCAGTTCGCCGTCACGGGCGGTCCAGGCCGAGAAGCAGCCGCCCACGGAGTCGTCGGGAAGCCTGGCCACGTCGGCGGGATCGGCCAGGTGACCGTTCAGCCCGATGATCCGGTCGCCGTGCCGGGAGAGCATCGGCGGTTGCCGGGAGTCGTCGGGCTCGTTGGTCCAGGCGAACAAGGAGACGCCCCGGCCGTGCCATTCACGCCCGCGAATGGCGTCGGGCGGCACGGGAAAGGCCGTTTTGATAACGGTACGAACTCTGTTCAGGACATCAACAGAAATATCCTGACCCTTTGCGGCTAGTCCCAAATAGACGCGCACGGCGTCATTCCTATCTCAATCGCCTCATGCGCCACAACTGATCACGTGGAGATCGCGGTTTGCGCTCGCTTACGTCACCGGCCAGGCCGCTGTGAACCGCGTTCCGTCATACGGCTCGGAGGTGGTTGAGATGAAATTTCGCCCATTGGTAGTCGCTGCAGGGCTTGTCGGCCTGCTGGGCTTGGCGGCCTGCGGCGGCGGTCCGAGCGCCACGAGCGGCGAGAGCGCGCCCAAGCCGGCCCACGCCAACGAGCAGCCGGCCGTCCCCCGGAAGTCACTCGCCCCGGGGCAGGAGAGCGCCGAGGCTCAGCAGGACAGCGAGGCTGAGCAGGACAGCGAGAAGGACACGACGACGGCGCAGATCTCCACGTTCGCCCTGGACGTGGACACCGCCTCGTACGGCTACGCCCGCCGTACCCTGCAGGAGGGCCGCTGGCCCGCGCCCGCCGAGATCCGCCCGGAAGAATGGGTCAACGCCTTCCGCCAGGACTACGCGCAGCCGGCGGGCGACGGGTTCACCGTGCACGTGGACGGCGCGAAGCTGCCCTCGCGCGACGAGGCCGTCATGCGCGTCGGCCTGCAGACGCGCGCCTCCGGCTCGGCCGAGCGGAAACCCGCCAACCTCACGTTCGTCGTGGACGTGTCCGGCTCCATGGCCGAGCCCGGCCGCCTGGACCTGGTCAAGTCGGCCCTGTACAAACTGCTCGACCAGCTCGCGCCCGGCGACCAGGTCTCGATCGTCTCCTTCAGCGACGAGGCCACGGTGCTGGCCTCGATGACCCCGCTGTCCGCCAGGGAGGAGCTGCGCGAGGCGGTGAACGACCTCACGATCGCCGGCGGCACGAACCTGGAGGCCGGGCTCGTCACCGGCTACCAGGAGGCGGCCCAGGCGTTCAGGCCCGCCGCCACGAACCGCGTCATCGTGCTCTCCGACGGCCTGGCCAACCAGGGCAGCACCCAGTGGCAGGCCCTCCTCGACCGGGTCAAGGAGTACGCGGGCCGGCAGGTCACGCTGCTCACCGTCGGCGTCGGCCGCGACTACGGCGACGAGCTGATGGAGCAGCTCGCCGACAACGGCGACGGCATGGCCGTGTACGTCAGCACCGAGGAGGAGGCCACCAAGCTCTTCACCACCCAGCTCCCCGCCACCATCGAGCTCCGGGCCCGCGACGCCAAGGCTCAGGTCGTCTTCAACCAGGCCGTCGTGGAGAGCTACCGCCTCATCGGCTACGAGAACCGGGAGCTGGCCACGGAGGAGTTCCGCGACGACAGCCGCGACGGCGGCGAGATCGGCCCCGGACACTCCGTCACCGCCCTGTACGCGCTCAAGCTCAAGCCGGGCGCCGACGGCCAGCTCGCCCAGGCCACCGTACGCTGGCAGGACCCCGACACCAGGTCGGCCTCCGAGGTGAGCGAGTCGCTGCGCTCCGGCGAGCTGGCCGCCTCGGTCTGGGACAAGGCGCCGGTACGCCTGCAGGTCGACGTCGTGGTGGCCGCCTTCGCCGTCTACATGCGCGACCGGGACGCCTTCGGCCTCGACCTGCCCACGCTCGGCGAGCACGCCAACCGGCTGGCCGCCACCTCCGAGGACCCGATGGTGTCCGAGCTGGCCACGCTCATCGACCGGGCCAAGGCGGTCGGATAGCCCGTCGTGCGCGACTTCGCGAGCGTGCTTCGGCGCTCGCGAAGTCGGCTACACTTTTACAGGAACAAGGGGCTATGGCGCAGTTGGTAGCGCGCCTCCATGGCATGGAGGAGGTCTGGGGTTCGAATCCCCATAGCTCCACTCCCTAGGCTCCGATTCCCATGGTGGAATCGGGGCCTTTTCTGCTGTCCGGCACCCATCGCTGTGATCAGTGCTTGCCGCCGACGCCCGCGTAGACCGCCGCCCGGCAGGACGGGCATGTGCGTGTGTGTAGAGATTTAGAACAGATGTTCGTACACTAGAAATCATGAACTCTGTGGAACTGCCCGAGATCTGGAGGCCGCCCATCGTCGAGCACGCGGAGGCGATCCGTGACCCGGCCCGATACCTGCTCGCCTGGGGCGACGACACCGAAGGGGCGCGGTGGGGATACCTGCTGTGGCCGCCGACGAGCCTGGAGGCGCGCTGGGTGCGCTGGGAGGAGATCCGGCCGGTCGCCGGCGAGGACTACAGCGCGGTCCCGGTCGCCGACCCGCTGCTCATGTGAGTCTGTTGCCGAGGGGTTTAATGTCTGACTAGAGTCAGAGAATGAACGGTACGGCAATCGGTCAGGTGCGCCGCTTCCAGCGGACCGTGACGCAGCGGATCGGGGCGCTCGACGACGCCTTCATGGGGCGGGACCGGCCACTCGGGCAGGCGCGGCTGCTCTGGGAGCTCAGCGCGGAAGGCAGCGAGATCCGCGCGCTACGGGCCCGGCTGGAGCTCGACTCCGGCTACATGAGCAGGCTGCTGCGCTCGCTGGAGGCCGACGGGCTGGTCGTGGTGGACGGGGGCGGGCCCGACGGGCGGGTCCGCAGGGCCCGGCTCACCCCGGCCGGCCTCGCCGAGCGGGAGTTGCTCGACCGCCGCTCCGACGAGGCCGCCGCGTCGCTGCTCGCGCCGCTCTCCGAGGGCCAGCGCGAGCGGCTGGTGGTCGCGATGTCCGAGGTCGAACGCCTGCTGGCCGCCTCCATGATCGAGATCGACGTGCTCAACCCCCGCCACCCCAGTGCCCGCCACTGCCTCCAGGCGTTCGTCGCCGAGCTGACCAGCCGCTTCGACGGCGGCTTCGACCCCGCGCGCAGCCTCCCGGCCCGCGAGGAGGACCTGCGGCTGCCCGCGGGCATGATGCTGGTCGCCACGTTGCGCGCCGAGCCGGTGGGCTGCGTGGCGCTGAGGCTGTGTCCCGGCGTGGGGCAGATCAAGCGGATGTGGGTCGACCCGGCCGTCCGCGGGCTGGGCCTGGGGCGCCGGCTGCTCGCCGAGGTCGAGGCGCGGGCCGCCGCGCACGGCCTGCGCAAGGTCCACCTGGAGACCAACCGGCTGCTCACCGAGGCCATCACCCTCTACCGGGCGTCGGGATACGAGGAGGTGGCGCCGTTCAACGACGAGCCGTACGCCCATCACTGGTTCGAGAAGCGCCTTACGGATTGAAGCGGTGGTAGCCGGGGGCGGTCCAGCCGGCCGGGAGGGTTCCGGCGAGGTGGGCGTACTCGTCCAGCTCGAACCGCACCACCGGCCGCTCGCCCCATTCGGCGACGGCCCGGCCGGTGAGCTGCAGCGTCTCGCCGCGGTCCCAGCCGGGGAACAGCAGCCCGGCCCGCGGATCCAGCTCCAGGTTGCCCAGGGTCATGTACATGCCGTTGCCCGGATAGTCGGCGAACTCCAGCGTGCATCCCGTCAATCTAACGCCTGGCCGCCCCTCGGCCCGTGAGACTCAGGCGCGGCCGACTCCGGCGAGTATGCCCGGCCTGACCAGGTCGTGCTTCCCGCCGGGCGCGGCGTCCCCCGTCCAGTCCGCGACCGGCACGACGCCGGGCCCGAGCAGTTCCAGGTCGCCGAAGTACCCGGCGATGTCGTCATAGCCGCGCCCGGCGAGCGCGCCCGAGGTGGTGCCCGAATAGACCTGCTGGCCCGCGCGGGTCGCGTCCTCGGTGGCGTCGCCCTTGTAGAGGTGGGAGAGCACCAGATGGCAGCCGGGCCGCAGGCGCTCACGGATCCGGGCGGCGATCCCGGCGGCCTCGTCGTCGTCCGACACGAAGTGCAGCACCGCCACCATGAGGACCGCGTACGGCTCGGAGAGGTCGAGGTGCCCGGTGACGAGCGGGTCGGCCAGGATCGCCTCCGGGTCCCGTACGTCGCCCTCCAGCGCGATGACGTCCTGCTCCCTGGCCAGCAGCGCACGGGCGTGGGCGAGCACGATCGGGTCGTTGTCCACGTAGACGACACGGGAGCCGGGGACGTACCGCCTGGCCACCTGGTGCACGTTGTCCTGGGTCGGCAGCCCGGCGCCGATGTCGACGAACTGGCGCACCCCGGCCTCGGCGAGCATGCGTACCGCGCGGCGCAGGAAGCCCCGGTTGGACAGGGCGATCTTCCTGGCGTCGTTGCCCATCTTCCGGCCGAGTTCGATCATCTTCTCGGCCGCCTCGCGATCGGAGGCGAAGTTGTCCCGGCCGCCGAGGTAGTAGTCGTACATGCGGGCGACGCTGGGCACACTCGGGTTGATCCCGGCTGGTACGCGATCCGCCTCGGCCATCCGCACGACCCTTCATAGTGATCTTCTGGGCCGGAGTCTAAACGCAAACGCCTGATATATCTGGATTTGTGCGGCGAAAGGCCCGTCAGGTGCGCCGGAAGGTGTGCCGGTAGGCCACGGGCGAGACCCCCACGGCCGCGTGCAGGTGCTGGCGCAGCGAGACCGTCGTGCCGAAGCCCGCCCGCCTGGCCACCTCCTCCACGCCCAGCTCCGTCGTCTCCAGCAGTTGCCTGGCGTGTTGCACCCGCTGCCCGGTCAGCCACCGGGACGGGCTCATGCCGGTCTCCTCCCGGAAGCGCCTGGTGAACGTGCGCACGCTCATCCTGGCGTGCCCGGCCAGCGTGTTCAGGTCGAGCGGGGCTTCGAGGCGGGCGAGCATCCAGTCGCGGGTGGCCGCCGTGCCGCCGCCGTCCCCGTACGGGAGCGGCCGGTCGATGTACTGGGCCTGCCCGCCCTCCCGCCACGGCGGCATGACGCAGCGCCTGGCCGCCCGGTTGGCCACCTCGCTGCCGAAGTCGCGCCTGATCACGTGCAGGCACAGGTCCATGCCCGCGGCCACGCCCGCCGAGGTCAGCACGTCGCCGTCGTCCACGAACAACACACCCGGGTCCAGTTTGACCGTCGGGAACAGGCTCGCGAAGTGGGCCGCCTCGCGCCAGTGCGTGGTGGCCGGGCGGCCGTCGAGCAGCCCGGCCGCCGCCAGCACGTACGAACCCGTGCAGATCGACATGGTCCTCGGGCGCCCCTGGAGGGCGTGGCGCAGCGTGTCCGAGATCGTGCCGTTCTTGAGCGCCCGGCCCGCGTGGATGCCGGGCACCAGCACGGTGTCGGCCGTGTCGAGCACGTCGAGGTCGTGATCGGGCAGCACGCTGTAGCCCGCGCTGCACCGCACCGGCTCGCGACCCTCCGAGCAGGTCACCACCTCGTACAACTTCTCGCCCGACGACGTCTCCGCCGACCAGAACACCTGCCCGGGCACCCCGAGGTCGAGCGGGGCGAAGTGGTTGAGCACCACGACCGCGATCCGATGGGTCATGGCCCGATTCTTACACATATTGGCTTTCCGGCCACTCGTGACCTTGTAAGGCGATAAATCAGGATTGGCGCATGACTGTGAGCACCACCCCCGCCACGCGCCGACGCCTTCATCGGGCCTGGTTCGTCGCGGCCGTCGCCTTCGTGGCCATCCTGGGCTCCGCGGGCTTCCGTGCCACCCCCGGCGTGCTGATCACGCCGCTGCAGGAGGAGTTCGGCTGGTCAGCGGGCACGATCTCGCTGGCCGTGTCGATCAACCTGGTGCTCTACGGACTGACCGCCCCCTTCGCCGCCGCCCTCATGGACCGCTTCGGCATGCGCCGCGTGGTCGCCATCGCGCTGCTGCTGATCGCCACGGGCAGCGGGCTCACGGTGCTCATGACCGCGAGCTGGCAACTCCTGCTGTTCTGGGGCGTGCTGGTGGGGCTCGGCACGGGGTCGATGGCGCTGGTGTTCGCCGCCACGGTGGTGGACCGGTGGTTCGTCCGCCACCGCGGGCTGGTGACCGGCGTGCTCACCGCGGCCGGCGCCACCGGGCAACTCGTCTTCCTGCCCGTGCTGGCGCAGCTCGCGCAGGGGCCCGGATGGCGCTTCGCCTCGCTGACCGTGGCCGCGGCGGCGCTGGCCGTGGTGCCGTTCGTGTGGTGGTTGCTGCGCGACCGTCCCGAGGACGTGGGCACGACGGCGCTCGGCGCTGAGCCGGGCGTGGTGCGCATCGCGCCCAGCACGGCCAACGCGGCGCTCAGGGCCGTCTCCGTGCTCGTGTCGGCGGCCAAGACGCGCCCGTTCTGGTTGCTCGCGGGTGGCTTCGCCATCTGCGGGGCCAGCACGAACGGCCTGGTCGGCACCCACTTCATCCCCGCCGCCCACGACCACGGCATGGCCGAGCCCGTCGCCGCGGGACTGCTGGCGGTCATCGGGATCTTCGACATCGCGGGCACGGTCGCCTCCGGCTGGCTCAGCGACAAGGTCGACCCCAAGGTGCTGCTCGGCGTGTACTACGCGCTGCGCGGACTGTCGCTGATGGTGCTGCCCGCCCTGTTCGCGGCCACGACCGAGCCCAGCATGCTGATCTTCATCGTGTTCTACGGCCTGGACTGGGTGGCGACGGTGCCGCCCACGGTGGCGCTGTGCCGGCGGATCTACGGGGCCGACGGGGCCGTGGTGTTCGGCTGGGTGTTCGGCTCGCACCAGGTCGGGGCCGCGATCGCCGCCGTCGGCGCCGGACTCACCCGCGACCACCTGGGCGCCTACGACCTCGCCTGGTACGCCGCCGGCGCCCTCTGCCTCCTCGCCGCCGGCATGTCACTGGCCATCGGGCATGCTAGAGGGCGATGAACGATGAGTTGTACGTCCTGCCCCTGGTCGTGAGGATCGAACGCGCCACCCCTCCGGAGCGCACCGACGCCCTTGAGGCCGCCGCCATGGCCGTGTTGTCCCTGCTGGACGACCCGGGGGAGTGGACCGGCGAACTGCACGCCTGGCAGTCCACCGGGAAGATCCGCAAGGTCGTGCGCAGGGCCAGGGGCGCCGAGTGGCGCAGGGCGGTCGGGCTGCCCGGCCGCACGATCGAGCACCGCACGGCCGAGGTGCGCGTGCACCCTCCCGTGCCCCTGGACGACTGGCCGCGCGACCTGGCCAGGCTGCAGGTGTCCGGCACCGAGCTGGCCGACACCGTCGCCCCCGGGCCCGCCGCGCCGCCGATCCTGTGGGCCAACCCGGCGCTGGAGATGTCCGCGGGCAAGGCCATGGCCCAGGCCGGGCACGCCGCGCAGCTCGCCTGGTGGGCCAGCGACGCGGGCGAGCGGGCCGCCTGGCGCGAGCACGGGCTGGCGCTCTCCGTGCGCACGGCCGCCGCACCTGACTTCGAGGCCAGGGTGGCCGCGGGGCTGCCCGTAGTGCGCGACGCCGGGTTCACCGAGATCGAGCCGGGCTCGTGCACGTTCGTCGCGGACGCGCCCTGGCTCCTCGGCCGCGTGACTAGAGCGTGAACACGTCGGCCAGCACGCCGCCGGCCGGGGTGATCCGCGCGGGTGACGGGCTGTCGTACACGACCATGAGTCTGCCGTCCGCCAGCCGCGCCAGCCCCTCCGGGTGGTCGCAGCCGACGCCGTACGGCAACTCCAGCACGGCCTCCAGTTCCTCCCCTGAGACGACGCCCCGCCGCTTGCCCGGCCGCCACCGCAGGACGCGTACCGGCCCGTCGAGGTCCATCGTCGGTCCCGCGAGCAGCAGCAGCGACTCCCCGTCCGGGCACATGTCCCGCACGCCGAGCCCGCCCAGGTCCAGGAAGTGCTTGCGGTACGGCTCCCGCAGCCGCAACCTCCCCTTGCCCGTGTCCTCGGGCCGCAGCTCCAGCACCACCGCCCAGCCCCGCAGCACGGGACCGCGCAGCCCCAGGTAGAGGCGGTCCCGCGTGACCGCGATGCCCTCGACGTCGAAGCCGTTGTCCTTGCCGGGCAACGCCAGGAACGGCGCCAGATGCGGATCGTCCGCCAGCGCCGCGGTGAGGTTGTCCTTGCCCGCCAGGATCGATCCGGGGCCGGGCAGTTCCGTGCCGGGGTCGAGCGGCAGGCAGGCCAGGATGAAGCGGTTCTCCTCCCTGATCACCGTGGCCAGCCGCTCGGACGCCTTCTCCGGGTCCTTCGACTTGACCTTCCTGCGCTTGAGACTGTGCGAGCCGACCAGCCAGAGGAAGCCGTTCGCCCGGGCCAGGCCCTCGATGTCGGCCTCCTCCTCGGGGCCCGCCGGCAGGCCGACATGGTCGGCGAGACGGAACGTGCGCTGGCCGCCGTAGTGGTCGCCCGTCCATGAGAGGTGTTCGAAGGTCGCGGTCTCGTCGCCGGCGATCCAGAGGCCGGAGGAGCTCTGCCGGATCGCTGAGAGGTTCGTGTGTGTTTGGGACGCTTGCGAGGCGTGGTCGAATCGCAGCTCAACCTGTTCCACCCCGCCATGATTGCACTTCGGTCGCTTCATGAGCGCAAAGGCGGGATTTGTCGTACGCTCCCGTCGTGCTCCATGGGGAAGATGAGATCAAGGGTTCCCGAGTGAGAACGGCCGCAAGGCGCGGGATCCCGACTTCTCCGCCCAGACGCTCCCGCATCGGCGATATTCGGATGCGGGTGCTGTACCGGGGGCTGCTCGCGGCCGTCGTCGTCGTGGCTGTGGCCGCGGCGCTGGCCCTGGTGCTCCCGTCCGAGCCGGACGAGGTCGCGGCGGGGCCGGTCACCGCGCCGCCGGCCGCGCCGCCCTCGTCCGGCCCTGCAGCTGTACCCACGCAGGACGTCACGCCGGTCCCGCGGAACGACATGCCGAGCCCCCGAGCCTCGCTCGCACCCGGCTACACCGCCATGCAGGCTCTGTACGCCGACCCGCGCGTCCCCAAGCTCACCCGCGCGGTCAAGCGCATGGCTCTCGCCTCGCCCGGCAGGCGGGTCGTCAAGGACGAGCGGATCGGGCTCGCGGTGCCGAAGCTGCCCGGCCCGTGGAAGGGGTATGGAGCGGCGCCGTTCACCACCAGGCAGGCGCTGCCCAAGCAGCGCGACACGAGCCTGCGCGGCATGTTCGTGAGCTGCCCGCTGCCGATCATGGAGCAGAAGTCCCCGCGCGACACGGCCCTGCTGGCCGCCCGGTGGACGCTCAACCACCACCCCAAGGGCTCCAGGATCACCTGGCTGGCCTCACAGCCCGTGAAGAAGGGCTGGATGCTCGTCTACCGCGTCACGTACGGCGCGCACACGTCACGTGCGGCAGTTGTGATCATGGATGGGGGAATGAGCAAGCCAGGACTTGCGTTCGTCACAGTGCCTGACTCGCAGCGCAAGCAGTGGCGTGATATCGGCCGCGTGGCCTCAGGGGTGCGTGTTCTAGGCTAGAAAGATCATGAAATGCGGCGATGTGGGGGAGTGACGCCGTGGAACGCTCTGGACCGCCTAAGGCTCCGGAAAAGGGCAAGGGCAAGCCGCCCTGGCGCTCGGAGGGCCTGCCAGGCACGCCCGGAGGCCGGCCGAAGATCAACTGGTGGCGCTTCATCGTCACCCTGCTCGTGGTGTACGCGGGCTTCTTCGTCGTCTCGTCGTTCGTGGACAGCGGATCGGTCGAGACGATCTCGTACACCGAGTTCACCAAGCAGGTGAGCACCAAGAACGTCAAGGAGATCTACGCCCAGGGCCTGTCCGTCGAGGGCGACCTGAGGTCGGCGGCGAAGAACCCCGAGGGCGGCGAGTCGTACACGCGCTTCGCCACCGAGATCCCGGCCTTCGCCAACACCGACCAGCTCGACCAGCAGCTTTCCACCGGCCAGGTCGAGATCACCTCTCAGCCCATCACCCGCGGCTTCTTCTCCAACCTGCTGCTCTCGCTGCTGCCGGTGCTGCTGCTGGCCGGACTGTGGATCTGGATCATGCGCCGCGGCGCCAGCATGATGGGCGGCGGCCTGGGCGGGCTCGGCAAGTCGAAGGCGGCCAAGCCGGTCGACGCCGGGCAGGTGCGGGTCACGTTCGAGGACGTGGCGGGCATCGACGAGGTCGAGAACGAGCTCGTCGAGATCGTCGACTACCTCAAGGACCCCGACAAATACCGCAGGCTGGGCGCCAAGCTGCCCAAGGGCGTGCTGCTCGCCGGGCCTCCTGGCACCGGTAAGACGCTGTTGGCCAGGGCGGTCGCGGGTGAGGCCAAGGTGCCGTACTTCTCGGCCAGCGCCTCCGAGTTCATCGAGATGATCGTCGGTGTGGGCGCCTCGCGGGTGCGCGACCTGTTCGAGGAGGCGCGCAAGGTGGCGCCGTCGATCGTGTTCATCGACGAGATCGACGCCATCGGCCGGGCTCGCGGCGGCGCGGGCGGCATCGGCGGCCACGACGAGCGCGAGCAGACGCTCAACCAGATCCTCACCGAGATGGACGGCTTCTCGGGCGCCGAGGGCGTGATCGTCATCGGGGCCACGAACCGTCCCGAGGTCCTCGACCCGGCGCTGCTGCGTCCCGGGCGCTTCGACCGTACGGTGCAGGTGGGCCTGCCCGACGCGGCCGGCCGCACCGCGATCCTGGCCGTGCACACGCGCGGCGTGCCGCTGGACGGCGCGGTCAGCCTCGACCAGCTCGCCAAGACCACCCCCGGCATGACCGGCGCCGACCTGGCCAACCTGGTCAACGAGGCCGCCCTGCTGGCCGCCAAGCGCGGCAAGGAGAAGGTCACGATGGCCGACTTCGCCGACGCGCTGGAGAAGTTGCAGCTCGGCGCGGCCCGCAGCATCGTGATGCCGGAGGAGGAGCGCACCAGGACCGCCTTCCACGAGGCCGGTCACGCGCTGCTCGGCATGCTCCAGCCCGGCGCCGACCCGGTCAGGAAGATCTCGATCATCCCGCGCGGCCGGGCGCTCGGCGTCACCCTGTCCACCCCCGACACCGACCGCTACGCCTACGACGAGCAGTATCTGCGCGGCCGCATCACCGGCGCGCTCGGCGGCATGGCGGCCGAGCAGGTCGTGTACGGCGTCATCACCACCGGCGCCGAGAACGACCTCGAACAGGTCACCATGATCGCCCGTGGCATGGTCGGCCGATGGGGCATGTCGGAGAAGGTCGGCCCGCTGACCATCCTGCCCAACGACGGCCAGCCGCCGCAGGCCTCGCCTGTCACGCTCGCCATGGTGGATGAGGAGGCGCGGCGGATCGTGGACGAGTGCTACGAGCGCGCGGTCCAGATCCTCGGCGACAACCGCGACAAGCTGGACGCGATCGTGGGGGCGCTGCTGGAGCAGGAGACGCTGGACGAGGCGGGCGCGTACGCGGCGGCCGGTCTGGCCAGCCCCGCCGAGCGCCGTTCACAGGCCCACGCCGAGCCCCAGCCACAGCTCTTTTCCGGAAATTAGGACAATTCGGACGTTGCACCTGGTCTGTCATGGGCAGGTGACCCGATAACTGTGATCGGGGGACCGTCGTGACACTGAATGACGAGCTTCTCGCCGGACTCGGGGACGCAGGACTGGAACAGATCGCCGGGATGCTCGGCACGGACACCCTCACGGCCGGCAAGGTCGTCGAAGCCGTGTCGGGCACCATCATCGGCGGCATGGCCCGCAACGCCGAGCATCCGGACGGCGCCGACGCACTGCGCGGAGCGCTGGACGACCACATGGACGCCGACCCGTTCAACGGCGACGTGGCCTCGCTGACCCGCGACGGGCACAGCATCCTCGGCCACGTACTCGGCGGGCAGGGCACCGAGCAGGCCGCGGCCGGGTTGTCACAGCTCGCCGGGGTCAGCTACGGGACCGTCATGAAGTTGTTGCCGCTCATCGCCCCCATGGTCATGTCGTTGCTGGCCAACCGGGCGGCCGCCCGCGACATGGACGCCGGCGCCGTGGCCGACGACCTGAACCGCGAGCAGTCGTCGATGCCCGGCGGGCTGGGGGATCTGCTCGGGAGCCTGCTGGGCGACATCTTCGGCGGGGCCGTGCCGCGGCAGGGCGGGCCGTACGTGGATCCGTACCGGACGGAGCAGGAAGTGGCCCCGGACACCTCGCGCACGGTGCCGCCGGCGTCCCGGGGAGTGGCACCGGGGACGTCGCACCCCGACCGGTGACCGGTAGGCTAAGCCAGTGATCGTTCTGGCCTCAGCCTCCCCCGCCCGCCTGGCCCTCCTGCAGAGCGCCGGACTAGACCCGAAAGTGATCGTCAGCGGGGTCGACGAGGACGCCTTCTCCGCCCACTCGCCCGCCGCGCTCAGCCTGGTGCTGGCCAAGGCCAAGGCCGAGGCGGTCGCGAGCGGGCTCGAAGAGGGGCTGGTCATCGGCTGCGACTCGATCCTGGAGCTCGACGGGCGCCCCTACGGCAAGCCCGCCACCAACGAGGAGGCCGCGGAGCGCTGGCGCATGATGCGCGGCCGCACGGGCCGCCTCGTCACGGGCCACTGCGTGATCGACGTGGCGGCTGTCCGCCAGGTGGCCGAGGTCGGCACCACCGTCATACGCTTCGGCCTGCCCTCGGAAGAGGAGATCGCCGCCTACGTCGCCACCGAGGAGCCGCTCAGCCTGGCAGGGGCGTTCAGCATCGAGGGGCGCGGCGGCTGGTTCGTGGAGGGCATCGACGGCGACCACGGCAACGTGCTCGGCATCTCCCTCCCGCTGCTGCGCGAGCTGTTCGCCGAACTCGGCTACGCGGTGACGTCGTTCTGGCGCTAGCCTGCCGGGCATGCGATCAGTGCGCGACTTCACGGCCGGCGTCGGCTTCTTCTTCCAGGGGTTCGGGTGGGTCGCCAGGAACACCCGGTGGTGGTTGTTCGGGCTGATCCCGGCGCTGATCGCGTTCGCCGTGTACGTGGCGGCGCTGATCTTCCTCGGCACGAACGCCTCCTCGGTGGCCGAGTTCCTGACGCCGTTCGCCGATTCGTGGAGCTGGCGGGAGTTGTTCCGCACGCTGGTCGGCATCGCCCTGTTCCTCGGGGGGCTGGCGCTGGCGGTGCTGACGTTCGCGGCGCTGACGCTGGCGATCGGGGAGCCGTTCTACGAACGGTTGTCGGCGGCGGTGGACGTGCTGGAGACGGAGGAGGAGCAGCCGTGGTGGCGTACGCTGCCGCGCTCGATCCGCGACAGCCTGGTGACACTCTTCTACGTGCTGCTGTTCACGATCCCGCTGTTCTTCCTGGGCTTCGTACCGGTGGTGGGGCAGACGGTGGTGCCGGTCGTAGGCGCCGCCATTTCCGGATTTTTCCTGACAGTGGAGCTCACCACCCTGGCCCTTGAACGCCGAGGCATGGCCCGCAAGCAGCGCTTCGCACTCCTCCGGGCCAACAAGGCGAGTGCGCTGGGGTTCGGTGTGGTGGTCTTCGCCCTCTTCCTGGTGCCCTTCGCCGCCGTCATCGCCATGCCCGCCGCCGTGGCCGGCGCGGCATTTCTCGTACGTAATCGCCTGGCCCCAACCCCATAACCGTTCCAGAACGCACCTCCAGCGCCGCCCACCCTCCCCGCCCAACCCGACACCCTCCCGCGCCAACCGGGACGCCCTCGCGCCACCCTTCGCCCAACCGGGGCGCCCTGCCACGGCAACGCCGGCCCAACTGGGACGCCCTCGCGCCACCCCCCGGGGCAACCGGGACACCTCCCACGGCCCAACCCGGACATCCGGCCACGGCAACGTCAGCTCAATCCGGATGCCCTGCCGGACCATTAGGCAGCAGGCGCCGATTCGTGAGACGCAGCCCTCGCTTTATCCACAGCCGCCCACCACCCGGTCCCACCCATCCACAGAACCCCGTTCGGCGGCCCGTCACCCCCTCCAAGCCCGGCACCCTATGGCCCCATGAAGACCAACCGCCCAACCCCCACCCCCTCCGGGGCGTCTCCTCTCTCCACTTCGAGTTCCCCCACCGACCCCTCTCCCGCATTCACCCCTGAGCCCTACCTCACCCTGACCAGCCCCACCGACGTCCTGGCCGCCGTGCCCTACCTGGTCGGCTTCCACCCCACCACCAGCCTGATCGTCATCGGCCTGGCAAGCGGCCAGGCCAAGATGGTGGCCAGGTGGGGCTTGCCGTTCCCACCGGGCACCCTCGACGCGATGTCCCCCCTCCTCGACCGGGAAGGCGTCACGGAGATGGTCATCGTCGGTTACGGCCCAGGCGAGCTGGTGACCCCGGCAACCGACGAGGCCAGGCTCCTGGCGACCAGAGCCGGAATCCACGTGGGCGAGGCACTGCGAGCCCACGAGGGCCGCTACTGGTCATACATCTGCGACCTGGCAACCTGCTGCCCAGCGGAAGGCACCCCGTACGACCTGTCCACCAGCCAGATAGCAGCCGAGGCGACGGTGCGCGGCCTGGTGGCTCTCCCCAACCGCGAGGCCCTCGAACGCACGCTGGCCCCCGTCACCGGCCCCGTACGCATGGCCATGCGCCGAGCCACCGCCGAAGCGACAGCAGACATCCGAGCGCAGCTCATGACCTCCACGGACCTGGACGCCTTGGCCGCACGGCTCGTATCCGACGGCCTGACCAGAGTCCGATCGGCACTCCAGGTTCACTCCGAAGGCGGCCGCCTCGACGACACGGAAGCAGCCAGACTGGGCCTGGACCTATTGATCATGAGAGTCCGCGACGAGGCGTGGACCCTCATGCAAGAACCCCACGCCCTGCTCTGGAAAGACCTGACCCGCAGACTGGAGCCTCGCTTCATCCCCCCGGCCGCGTCCCTGCTGGCCATGGCCTCCTGGCGAGCGGGAAACAGCGTGCAGGCCACCATCGCCCTCGAACGAGCCCTGACCGCCGACCCCTCCTATTCGATGGCCAACCTCCTCATGCACGCCCTCCACAACCTCGTCTCCCCGACCATCCTCCGAGACCGCCTCCCAACCCCAGCCGAACTAGACGGAACCATGGGCCCCGCCACCGCCGCCTGGCTCCTCCCCCTGGTCAACCTCCTAGACGAGGAAGACCCACCTCCCACCCTCGAATAACACCCTCACCCCGCCCCTCAACGCTGCGCCGCCCCTCAACGCTGCGCCGCCCCTCAACGCTGCGCCGCCCCTCAACGCTGCGCCGCCCCTCAACGCTGCGCCGCCCCTCAACGCTGCGCCGCCCCTCAACGCCATACCGCCTTCGTTCCAGATCGACGTCAGCCCAGACAGATGCGGGCAGCTAGCGGGCGCATGACGGATCGCAGCACCAAGCATCAGCACCAAGCATCAGCACCATGCATCCACCACCGGTGGTCGCATGTCCGAGCGACACAAGGGACCCTGAAGCCTCGGCTGGGGTGCACGATCGCGCGGTCAGCGCATCGGTCCGACCACCGGCGCCCACTCCCGGATGCCTGCCACCTCTACACCAGGCGTGCGGTAATACGGGTCGGCGTCGAGGATTCGTCCCAGTTCCGTACGTTCGACATCGAACACCAGCAGCGCGCCCGAGTCGTCTGCCCAGGGGCCCGCCGCGAGCAGACGCCCCTCTTCGTGAAGCCGGGCCAGGAACGACCGGTGGGCCGGACGGGCGGCGAGACGTTCAGGGGAAGCGGTGAAGGCCAGCTCAAGAATCATCATGCGGCCGACGGTACGGTCTGACGATGACGAGTTCAGTATCAGCCGATACATCAGCGGCATGGCAGGAGCTGGCCACCGTGCCTCTGCTGGCCACGCTGCCTGAAGATCGGCTACGGGCGTTGTGGACCGGCTCGCTGCCGCGCCGCTACCACGCGGGAGAGATACTGCGCAGTGCCGGCGATCCGGCCGAGCACCTTCTTCTCCTGCTGCGCGGCCGGGTGGCCGCCACCGCCGGCACGGCCGCCGGCCGGGTCGTCCGTTTCGGCGAATGGACAGGGCCCTGCGCGCTGGACAAGGTCGCCGTGATCGACGGTCGCGGGCACACGGCCACCCTCACCGCGACCACCGGCTGCGCCGTGCGCAGCCTCCCGCGAACCCGATTCGAGGAACTGGTCGACGATGTGCCCTCGGTACGCGGACACGTACTGCGCCTCCTCGCCGACCAGGTTCGGCTTCACCAAGAGAGCTACACCAACACCGCCACGCTGCCTGTCGAGGCCAGGCTGGCGACCTGGCTGCTGGCGAAATCCGCGGAGACTCCCCACGCGCGGGTCGAACTGCCGGGCACTCAACAGGAACTGGCCGAGTCGCTGGGAACAACCCGGGTGACGGTCAACCGCGCACTCTCCCAGTGGCGACGCAGCGGTTTGATCGACCTCACGCGCCGCATGGTCGTAGTGCTCGCACCAGAGCTCCTCGCGTTACGCGCTAATGCCTCCTCACTATCAGCAGAAACACCACATCCTGCCGAGCGGTGACCTTCAGCACCTGACCAGCAGCCCCGGCAACCTGACCACGAATTTCCGCGGAACCGCGCCGGGACGAGCTAAAGGCTGCCCTCTTCCCTCTTGCGGCGCTCGTTGTAGGCACGCATGCGCTGCGGATAACCGGTGAGCTGAACGTCGTACACCGGCAGGGCAAGATCACGGGCGACCTTGTGGATCACCGCGGGGGAGCCGACCCTGCGCCGGGTCCACTCGCCGTCGTCGGCCACCGCCACAGCGGTGGTGTCAGTGGCAAAAGTCTCTGGCTCGACGTAAAACTCGACACCGCGCCGCGAACGCGCAAAGGCGATGAGAGCGTCGATGTCGGCGTCTGTCGCCTCGCGGTCGAACTTCGCGATCTTACGGCCGCGGAGCCGACGAATGCCGTAGCGGTCTCGCCATCTCATGAATCCTTTTTATACCGTCTGGAGCCCTTGCGTCGGGGATGATCTAGGGGACAGATCCGGGATTTTCCCGATGGCACCGAAGGGTCAGCGGACGCAGTATGAGAGGTGACAGCTCGATTCTCTAAGGAGAGGCATGGCGATTATGGCTGGGGTACCAAAACCCCCTGGGCCGGGACAGGCGCCGCCAGCTCATCTGCGCGTCACCAACCAGGACCGTGAGCACGTTGTCGAGCACGTCCAGTCCGCCTACGCGGAGGGCCGCTTCGACAAGCTGGAGTTCGACGATCGGCTGGAGCGTGCGATGACGGCGCGCACGCACGGTGACCTGATGCCCATCATGCACGAGCTGTACGGCGCGCAGGCCGTACACCAACTCGCCGCGTTCCGACCCCCGTCGCGACCCGCGGTTCACCCTGAGAGTGCCCCTGAGAGCAACGAGCGTCTGGGAGGCGCACTCGCGCATCTCCTGCCCATCATCGGGTTCCCGATTCTCGGGCCGCTGCTCCTGCTGCTCACCGGCGCCAAGACCTCGCCGTACATGCGGCGGCACGCCCTTGAGGCGCTCAACTTCCAGATCACCGTGGTGGGGGCCTCAGTTCTGCTGCCGTTGACCGTCGTCGGCGTCGTGCTCCTGCCGTTCATCTGGGTGGCGGCCGTCGTGCTCTCCGTGGTCGGTGGCATTTCCGCGCTTTCCGAAGGCAATTTCCGCTACCCCATGACGGTTCGCCTGGTGAAGTGAGGCGACCGCAGGGAGAGCCGTTTTCCGTACGACCGCAATTCCATCCCCGTCCTGCTGAGGCACACCGGCCTCCGCGGGGCGGGCGACCGTTACGAAATTGCGACCCTTAGGGGAAGCCCCGCCTACGCCGGTCCATCCCCCACACGGGGACCGCATTCATCCCAGGACTGAAGGCCGGGGTTTTCTGCGGACCTTCGACAAGCAGTTCCAGGAGGTCATGACGGCCTCAGAGATCGCCTTCCTACAGAATCGCCACAACGTGCTCGAACGGGAGTCCGCGCCGGTGCTGGAGATGAACGATTCCGCCGACCGCCGAGGGCCGACCCGGCGCCATGACCGCTGTCCTGTTCCGCGACCGCTGTCCTGCTCCACGGCCGTCGTCCCGCGCCCTGAGCGTCGCCCTGCTCCGCGACCGTCGCCCTGCTCCGCGACCGTCGCCCTCGCTCCACGGCCGCCGTTCCCGCGTGAACGGGCACTCGGTGCGAGTGGTGTCCTCGGCGAGGCACTGATCTCAAGTCGGCCTGGACCCCGCGTGACGGCGACTTGCTCACGCGCTGGCTGGCCCCGAGTGCCTTTGGTTCCTCTGGCGAGCATCGGTCTTGAGCCGGTGGGACCTGAGTGAGCGCGACTTGCTCACGCCTCAGCGAAGCGCCGAGCGGCTCTTTCCTCCAGCGGGCACCGGTCTCAAGTCGGCCGGACCGCGATCTGCGCGGGCGTCAGTGGGCGCGCAGTACCTCGTACTTGACGTGCATCACCCCGGCGCCGACGTTGCCGATCGCGGCGAAGGCGGCCCTGGAGAGGTCGAGGCAGCGGCCTCCGACGTACGGGCCGCGGTCGTTGATGCGGACCGTGACCGATTCGCCGTTGTCCGGGTTGGTGACGCGTACCTTGCTGCCCAGTGGCAGGGTCTTGTGGGCGGCGGTCATGGCCGACGGGTTGAAGCGTTCGCCGCTGGCCGTCATCTGGGGTTCGCCGTAGTAGGAGGCGCCGCAGGAGCCGGTCGCGAGTACACGGAACTTCGGCTTCGTGGTCTCGGACTTGGCGGTCTTCGTCCTGCCCTTTGTCTCTGGGGACTTGGCGGACGGGAGGGGCTCTGACGTGCCCGGTGCTGAGCGCTTGGCCGGTTCCGAGGATGAGGTGGGGGCCGGGGAACGGGTGGGTTCGGGGGATTTGGTGGTCTCCGACCGGCCGGCGGCTGGGGGCTTGGGGGCGGGAGAGCCCGGTGCGGCCGGGTTGGGGGTCGCCCTGGCGGAGTTGGGGGACGGGGTGAGGGCCGCTGTGCGTTCGGGGGCGTCGTCGTTGCCGATGGCGGCCCAGGCGGTGGTGGAGGCGGCGGCGACGACGGCCGCGCCGACTGCGACGGTGGCCCA
Organism: Nonomuraea insulae; assembly: GCF_042656245.1. Classification (NCBI taxonomy): domain Bacteria; kingdom Bacillati; phylum Actinomycetota; class Actinomycetes; order Streptosporangiales; family Streptosporangiaceae; genus Nonomuraea; species Nonomuraea insulae. The sequence goes on along the minus strand of NZ_JBHSPA010000135.1, from coordinate 58,028 downwards.
GCGGCGCTTGGTCGTGGAGCGTTCGCGGTCCTGGGGGGACGGCTTGTGGGAATGCTGACCCAAGGTAAACCACGGTCCTAGTCAGGGGATAGGGAAAGGAAAGACCAGACCGTGATGGGGGTGGAGGCGTACGGCGGCCGATCCGCAGGCGGGGTGGGGGATCCCGCGCGGTGGGCACGAACATATGCGACAAACGGCAGGTAAAGACAACTTAATGGGACGTTCAGTGAAATATCTCACCTAAGCCGCAAGTTTGCCCAGAACGCTCACCGTACGCCGTGGATCTTCGCATTTCTGGAGAACACGGAAACGCCGGCTTGATCGGCTGACCTGGGGCTGCCGGTGCACGGTGGCTGGGGGGTGGCGGTGCACGGTGGCTGGGGTTGCGGGTGCACGGTGGCCAGAGGCGACGGGGCCCGGGCGGCCGGGGCGCTGGGGCGCTGGGGCGCTGAGGCGCGCCGCGGTACAGGCCTGCGGTGTGCGAGCGGCCGGGGGTGATGGTGCACGGCTGATCCGGGGTGGCGTTGCGCAGTGGTGGTCCGAGGTAGCGGAGGCGTCAGGTGGTCTGGGTGGGGTTGCGCGGCGGGCCGGGGTCGCCGGAGGTTCGAGGCGGCGGTGCGTGGGGGGTGTAGGGCGCGCCGGCGATCGGTATGGAGGACATTCGTGCCCAGCGATCGGCATGGAGACATTCGTGCCGCCGGCGATCGATACGGAGGGCATTCGTGCCCGGCGAAGGCTCAGCTCGTGAGGTCGGGCTCGTAGGCGGCCAGGACCGACAGGCTGTCCTCGTACATGTGATGCCGGACCAGCAGCCCGTCCCTGACCGTCAGGTGGAGCGCGAACGTCATCGTGAAGCGCCGGCCCGTGGCCCGCACCAGCTGGGAGCTGCGCCCCATCACCACCGCGTCCGCCCCATCGACCAGCACCCGCTCCACCGACACCGCCGCCTCCCCAGGCGGGCAATGGCGCGGAAAAGTCCGGTAGTGGTCTTCGACGTCGGCTCGCGTGGAGCGCGGCCGGATCCACGGCACCGCCGGATGGCCGGCGACGGGCCAGCTGACGTGCCAGTCCACCTCGGCCGCGTACAGTTCGGCGATGCGCGCGGGATCGCCCTGCCCGGTGCGGCGCAGGAACTCCTCGACAATCTCTCTCGTCATGCGCGGCACGCTAGAACGGCCTCCCTGACATCTTCTGTCAGTGACCGTTACACCATCAGGGAGCGGACCGTGTCGACCGTGTCGGCGTCCTCGACCCGTTTGTCCGGCCGGTAGCGGAGCACGCGGGCGAAGCGCAGGGCCATGCCCCCGGGATAGCGGGGCGATCGTTGCACCCCGTCGAAGGCGATCTCCACGACCAGCTCGGGCCGCAGGACGACCGTCCACTCGTCCGTCGGGCCCTCGGCCAGCTCCAGGAAGCGCTCGGTCTGCCAGGACAGCAGCTCGTCCGTCAGGCCCTTGAAGGTCTTGCCGAGCATCACGAAGCCGCCCTCAGGGTCGCGGGCGCCCAGGTGAAGGTTGGACAGTTTGCCCTCGCGGCGGCCGTGGCCCCATTCGGCGGCCAGGACGACCAGGTCAAGGGTGTGGCGCGGCTTGACCTTGATCCAGCCGGCGCCCCGCCGCCCGGCCGCGTAGGGGGAGGCGAGGGACTTGACCACCAGGCCCTCGTGCCCGGCCCTGACCACGTCGGTGAAGAACTTCTCCGCCTCCGCCACCTCGCCCGTCACCAGCCGCGGCGTCAGCAGGCCCTGCTGGACCGTGCGGGCGAGGGCCTCCTGGCGCTGGGAGTAGGGCAGGTCGAGCAGGTCGGCGCCGTCCACGCGCAGGGCGTCGAAGAAGAACGCGCTGAGCGGCGTCTGCTCGCGCAACCGCGCGACGTCGGTCTTGCTGGAGACGCGACTGGCCGTCACCTGGAACGGGTGCGGCCGGCCGTCGGGCCGCAGGGCGATCACCTCGCCGTCGAGGACCAGGTCGTCGGAGGACATCTTGAGTACGGCCTCGACCAGCTCGGGAACCTGGGGGGTGATGTCGTCGAGCGTGCGGGTGAAGACCCGCACGACAGAACCGGAGCGGTGAGCCTGCACGCGCACGCCGTCGAGCTTCCACTCCAGTGCGGCCGGCGCGCCCGCCTTCTCCAGCGCGGCGGCCACGTTGGGCGCGCTGCCGGCCAGCATGGGCGAGACCGCGCGCCCGACCTCGAGGTGGAAGGCGTGCAACGCCTCCACGCCGCCGCTCAGCGCGCCCGCACCGACGGCCGGGAGCCAGCCGCGCAGCGTGAGCGCGCGCCGCACGTCCGCCGACGGTGCGCCCGAGGCCTTGGCCACCGCCTCGATCATGACGCCGTCGAGCGCCCCCTGCCGCAGCTCGCCGTGCAGCAACCGCCGCATGAACTGCTGCTCCTGGCTGGTCAGCCCCGCGAACAGCTGGGTCACCAGCGCCTTGCGCGCCGCCTGCGAGCCCTGCCCGGAAACGGCCTTGATGCGGCTCAGCAGCTCATCGACGGCGGTCAGCGTGGCGGTGGCGGCCAGCTTGGGCTGGGGGATGTCCTCCAGCGTGCGCCAGCCGACGCCCACCTGCCGCTGGGGCAGCTCGCCGGAGAGGTAGGAGATGGCGATCTCCGCCTCGTCCGGGCCCACCCGGCCCAGCAGCTCGGCCAGGTGTGAGACCTTGCCGAGCCTGGCGGAGGTGCGCGTCACCACCTCGGACACGCGGACCACGTCGATCAGAAGCACACGCCTATGGTGCCTTACGGCGGCGACATTTCCCCACTTGGTAAGCGGCCGGTCCCGATGACGCGCCGCGGCGCCGGTCCGCGAACGTGACCGGCGCCGGAGCAGGCAAGCCTCAGCTCACGCCGAGCAGGTCGACGACGAAGATGAGCGTCTCGTTGGGCTTGATGCGCGGAGGGGCGCCACGGGTGCCGTAGCCGAGGTGCGGCGGGATGACCAGCTTGCGCCGGCCGCCGACCTTCATGCCCGCGACCCCCTGGTCCCAGCCGGCGATGACGCGCCCGCCGCCCAGCGGGAACTCGAACGGCTGACCGCGGTTCCAGGACGCGTCGAACTCCTCCCCGGATGCGAACGAAACGCCAACATAGTGGACTTGTACGCTCTGACCCGGCTTGGCCTCGGGGCCGTCTCCCACGGTCAGGTCCTCGATCTCCAGTTCGGCGGGCGGGTTGCCCCCGGGGAAGTCGATCTCGGGCTTCTCGAGTGCCACGAAAGTGCTCCTGTTTGAGGATCGTTGTCGATGAGAATGGACCCGACGACTCTATGCGGTCGGGATATCGTCATCGTTCATGGCCGCCGTTTCTCCCGATACGATCCTGCTCACCGGCCGCGTGGCCGTCGTCACCGGGGCGGCGAGAGGCATCGGGCTGGCCGTCGCCGAGGCGCTGGGCGCGTTCGGGGCGCACGTCGCCGTCTGCGACCGCGTCAAACCGCCCCACGGCAGCGGCAAGCTGGCCATGACCCTCGACGTGCGCGACCACGTGGCGGTCGAGGTGTTCGCCCAGGCCGTGCGCGAGCGCTGGGGCCGCGTCGACATCCTGGTCAACAACGCGGGCGGCACCTTCCACGCCGGCTTCGCCGACACCTCGCCGCGCGGCGAGCAGATCCTCATCGAGGAGAATTTCACCCAGGTCACCGGCATGATCAGGCGACTGCTCCCGATGATGCCCCCGGGCGCGTCGATCATCAACGTGACCTCCAGCGAGGCGCACCAGGCCGCGCCGGGCTTCGCGGTGTACGCGGCCATGAAGGCGGCCCTGGAGAGCCTGACGAAGTCCCTGGCCCTGGAGCTGGCCCCCAGGGGCATCAGGGTGAACGCGATCGCCCCCGACGCCCTCCAGACCGAGGGCGAGGCGGGCGTGCGTGAGCGCATGCTGGCCCGCCCGCTGCCCTACGACCCGGTACGCCTCCCGCCGCTCGGCCACATGGGCGACCCCTGCGACGCCGCGGGCGCGGCCGTGTTCCTGGCCGGCGACCTGGCGAGGTTCGTGACGGGCACGACCGTGCACGTGGACGGCGGGATCAGCGCGGCGGGCGGCTGGAGGCGCAGGTAAGGTCACCAGCTCTGGTGCAGCGGCATGCCCTCGGCGTACCCCGACGAGCTCTGGATCCCCACGACCGCCTGCGCGTGGAACTCCTCCAAGGTGGAAGCCCCCGCATAGGTGCACGACGACCGCAGCCCGGCCACGATCGCGTCGATCTGGTCCTCCACGCTGGGCCGCTTCGGGTCCAGGTACATCCTGGACGTCGAGATGCCCTCCTCGAACAACGCCTTCCTGGCCCGCTCGAACGCCGAGTCCTCGGCCGTCCGCAGTCGCACCGCCCGCGCGGAGGCCATGCCGAAGTTCTCCTTGTACTTGCGCCCGTTGGCATCGGTATGGGTGTCGCCGGGCGACTCGTACGTGCCCGCGAACCACGACCCGATCATCACGTTCGAGGCCCCGGCGGCCAGCGCCAGCGCCACGTCGCGCGGATGCCGCACACCTCCGTCCGCCCACACGTGTCGGCCCAGCCGGCGGGCCTCGGCGGAGCACTCCAGCACGGCCGAGAACTGCGGCCGCCCCACGCCGGTCATCATCCGGGTGGTGCACATCGCGCCGGGCCCGACCCCGACCTTGAGGATGTCGGCCCCGGCCTCGACCAGGTCGCGCACGCCGGCGGCGGTCACCACGTTGCCCGCCGCGACCGGCACGCCGGGGTCGAGGGCGGTGACGGCGCGCAGGGCCGAGACCATCTTGTCCTGGTGGCCATGTGCGGTGTCCACGACCAGGCAGTCGACGCCGGCTTCGAGGAGTTCCTTGGCCTTGGCGGCCACGTCGCCGTTCACGCCCACGGCGGCCGCGATGCGCAGCCGGCCGCCGGCGTCCAGAGCCGGCTGGTAGAGGGTGGCGCGCAGGGCGCCCGTACGGGTGAGGATGCCGACCAGGCGCCCGTCCGCGTCCACGATGGGCGCCAGCCGGTGACGGCCTCCGTGAAGCCGGTCGAAGGCGCCGCGCGGGTCGAGCCCGGCGGGCAGCGTGAGCAGCTCGCTGGACATGACCTGGGCGAGCTGGGTGTACATGTCCACGCCCTGGCAGTCGGCGTCGGTCACGACGCCGACGGGGCGGTTGTCCCAGTCGACCACGACGACCGCGCCGTGGGCCCGCTTGGGCAGCAGTTGCAGGGCCTCGCCGACGGTGTCGTGCGGGGTCAGGGTGAGGGGCGTGTCGTGGACGAGGTCGCGCTTCTTGACCCAGTCCACGACGTTCGCCACGACGTCGAGGGGTATGTCCTGCGGGATCACGGTGATGCCGCCGCGTCGTGCGACGGTCTCGGCCATGCGGCGGCCGGCCACCGCGGTCATGTTCGCCACGACGATGGGAATGGTGGTGCCCGTGCCGTCGTTGGTCGAAAGATCGACTGCGAGCCGGGAACCGACCGAGGAACGGCCCGGGACCATGAACACGTCGCTATAGGTCAGGTCGTAATGCGGCTCTAGGTCGTTGAGAAATCTCACGTTCATCCATCTTATGTGCGGACAGGTCAACTAAGGGTTTCCCCCTTTCACGGGGGCTTATGATCGGCCGGGACACTTTGGGGGAGGGGAGGGCCTGTGAACGTCACCGAACGGGCCGAGTTGGTCGTGGTCGGCTTCGCCGTACGCACGACCAACGCCGATGAAATGGATCCGGCGCGGGCCAGATTGCCCGCGCTCTGGCAGCGAGTGGGGGCGCCGGGGGCTTTCGCGCACGTTCCCGGTCGCGTCGACGAGAACCTCTACGCCGTGCTGACCGACTACGAGAGCGATCACCACGGTGCCTACACGCAGATCGTCGGCACCGGTGTGCGCACCGTGCCGCGGCTGCCGGAGAGCATGGTGGCCGTGCGCGTGCCGGCCGGGCAGTCGCTGAAGCTGGAGGCCCGCGGGCCGATGCCGCAGACGCTGGTCGAGGCGTGGCAGCAGTTGTGGAAGCACAGCGAGTCGGGCGGCACGCCGGCGCGGGTGTTCACGACGGACCTCGAGGTGCATCACCGGGACGGCGTGGACCTGTACATAGCGATCTGAGGCAGATCTGAGTCGGATCTGAGTCAAACGCCGAGCACGACGGCCGCCGCCTCGACGGCCGTCGGCTTGACCACCTCCAGCGGCAGGTGCGCGTATTCCACCGCGCAGTCGGACATGCCGCCCAGCGCCACCGTCGCGCGGATGTGCTGCTCCTGCGTCAGCTCGGGCCCGAGCAGCATGGCGATCAGCTGCCGCCGCCAGTCGAACATACGCGTGCCCAGGTCCAGGTAGCTCATCGTGGACAGCTCGCGGATCATCATGACGAGCACGTCGCGGTGCCGCCAGATCAGCTCGAAATAGTCGTCGAGCAGCGCGCGCGGGTCGCCGGGCCCGCGGTCGCCGACGAACCGCTCGATGTCCTCCACCATCGGCTGCACGATGCTGCGCACCAGGTCGTCGCGTGAGGCGAAGTGGTAGTAGAGCGCCGGCTTGGTGATGCCCAGCCGCTCGGAGATCTGGCGCAGGCTGGTGTTCTGCACGCCCTGCTCGACGAACAGTTCGCGGGCCACCGCCTGGATGCGGGCCTTGGTGTCACTGGGCATGGGTCCAAGAATATCCCTTACCTACCGTTAAGTTAGCGCCCGTGCTAGCGTACTTACTTAACGATAGGTAAGGAGGGGTGATGAGAGTCCTCATCTCGGGCGCGAGCGTGGCGGGGCCGGTGCTGGCGTACTGGCTGCGCAGGTACGGCTACGAGGTCACCGTCGTCGAGCGGGCCCCGACGCTCAGGAAGGCGGGCGGCCACGCGGTCGACCTGTTCAGGCCGGCGATGGACATCGTCGAGCGGATGGGCGTCCTGGAGCCGGTGCTGGCCGCCAAGACCGGCACGCAGTGGCTCACCATGCGCAGACAGGGCCGGGCGCGGCCGGTGGAGCTGGAGTTGCGCCGCGTGATGGCCGCCGTCTCCGACCGGCACGTCGAGATCATGCGCGACGACCTGAGCGAGATCCTCTACGACGCCACCCGGCACGACGTGGACTACGTCTTCGGCGACTCCATCGCCTCCATCTCCGAGGACGGGGAGGTGGCGTTCGACAGCGGCAGGACCGGGGTCTACGACCTCGTGGTCGGCGCCGACGGCCTGCACTCCAACGTGCGCCGCCTGGTCTTCGGCCCCGAGTCGCGGTTCACGACCTGGATCGGCGCCCACCTGGCCGTGGCCTCGGTGCCGAACTTCCGCGGGCTCGACGATCGGATGGAGTGCGTGGCGGGGGTGGGCTGGATAGCCGCTCTGTACAGCGCGGTCCACATGGACGACGCGCGGGCAGGCTTCTTCTTCAGGACGCCGGAGCCGCTCGACCTCCACCACCGGGACGTCGCCGGGCAGAAGGCGCTGCTGCGCGAGCGCTTCGCGGGCATGGGCGGGCAGGTGCCGCGGATCCTGGAGGAGGTGGAGCGCACGCAGGCGTTCTACTTCGACTCGATCACCCAGCTCCGCATGGACACCTGGTCGCGCGGCCGGGTGACGCTGGTCGGCGACGCCGGTTACTGCCCGGGGCCCGCGGTCGGGGGGAGCACGAGCCTGGCGGTCGTGGGGGCGTACGTGCTGGCGGGCGAGCTGGCCGCGCACGGCGGCGACCACACGACGGCCTTCCCCGCCTACGAGGCCGAGCTGGGCGAGTACGTGCGCCGCAGCCGCGCCTTCGCCGTCCGCGCGGCCAGGAGCATCGTGCCGGGCAGCAGGTTCGACCTGTGGGCGCTCACCCAGGGCATGCGGCTGGTGAACCACCTGCCCGTCGCGCTGACCAGGGCCGCGGTCAAGACGGGCAGCAAGGGCGTGCGGCTGCACGACTCGATCGCGCTCAAGGACTACGCAGCACGACAGGGAACGACGTCACACCCCTGACGAAGGCGTTCGGCAGGATCCGCGGCCCTTCCGCGTCGGCCCAGGTGGCCGCTCCCACCCGGTCCAGCCACTCCTCGAAGAAGATCCGCAGCTCCAGCCTGGCCAGCGCCGCTCCCAGGCAGAAGTGCGTGCCCAGCCCGAACGCGATGTGCCCGCCCGGCTTCCTGGTCACGTCGAAGACGTCCGGATCGGCGAACACCTCGGGGTCCCGGTTCGCCGACCCGTACATGAGCAGCACCTGCTGCCCCTCCCCGATCCGCTGCCCGTGCAGGGAGGTGTCCCCGGTGGCCGCGCGGCACATGTTGAGCACCGGGGTGGTCCACCTGATGAACTCCTCCACCGCCCCCTCCATCAGCCCCCGGTCGGCGCGCAGCAGCCGCCACTGGTCCGGATGGCGGATCAGCGCGTCGATCGCGGTGGCGATGACCGTCCTGGTGGTCTCGGCGCCCCCGTCGAGCAGCAGCAGCGCGTCGTTGGCAAGGGACTCGTCGTCGTAGCCGGGCGTGGCGCACCACAGGGACAGCAGGTCGTCGCGCGGTCGCGTCCGGCGCTCGGCGGCCAGGTCCAGCACGGCCTGCCCGTACTCGCCCGCGGCCACGGCGGCCTCGTGCGTGACGTACCGCAGCCCGCCCCCGGCCACGATCGTGGTCTCGGACCAGTGCTTGAGCCTGGGCCAGTCCTCGTCGGGGAACCCGAGCAGCCAGCCGATCATGCGGGCCGGCAGCGGCGCGGCCAGTTCGGGCACCACGTCCACGGCGCCCTTCTCCAGGGCGCGGGTGAGCAGTTCGACGACGACCTCGCGGACGCGGGCGGCGTACCTCTCATGTACGTGGCGGGGCGTGAAACGGCGGTAGACGAGCCGGCGGCGCTCGGCGTGCTCGGGGTCGTCCAGGCCGATCATCGACGGCTCAGAGGGCAACTGGGGGCGGTAGCCGACGGTGCTGGTCCACAGGCGGGGGTCGCGTTCGACGGCCGAGATGTCGGCGTGGCGGGAGATGCCCCACAGGCCGTTGCCCGCGTCGTGGTAGACGGGGGCGTTCTCGCGCAGCCAGGCGTAGACGGGGGAGGGGTCACCGGCGTACAGGTCGCCGTCGAGTAAGTCGATCATGCGAGCACTCCTTGACCGCGTAGCTTGTCCGCCTCCTCCCGCGACAGGCCCCAGCCGGACAGGTCGGCCAGATGGGTGGCGGGGGAGAGGTCCTGGGCGGGCACCCCGAGCAGGCGGGGCGCGGGGACCGGGTGGGTGACGTCGCCGACCTGGACGAACGAGCCCCGGGCGGCGTTGTGCGGGTGGGCGGCGGCCTCGGCCATGGACAACACCGGCGAGACGCAGGCGTCGGAGCCGTCGAAGACCGCCTCCCACTCGGCTCGCGTGCGCTTGCCGAACTCCTCGGCCAGGCGGGCCTTGAGCGCGGGCCACTGGGCCTTGTCGTTCCTGTCGGGCAGGTCCGTGAGGCCCATGCGGGTCACCAGCTCCTCCCAGAACCGCGGCTCCAGCGCGCCGACGGCCACGTGCTCGCCGTCGGCCGTCTCGTACGTGTCGTACTGCGGGGCGCCGGTGTCGAGCAGGTTGGTGCCCCGCGGCCCCCAATGGCCGCCCTGGACCGCCTGGTAGAACATCGAGAACAGGATCGCCGCCCCGTCCACCATGGCCGCGTCGATCACCCTTCCGAGGCCGGTGCGCTCCCGCTCGAACAGGGCCAGCAGCACCCCGTACGCCAGCATGAGCCCGCCCCCGGCGAAGTCGCCCAGGATGTTGATCGGCGGCGTCGGCCGGTCGCCCTCGTGCCCCAGCATGGACAGCACACCGGAGATCGCGATGTAGTCGATGTCGTGCCCGGCCGTCGGGGCGAGGGGGCCGTCCTGCCCCCACCCGGTCATCCGGCCGTAGACGAGCCGTTCGTTCACCAGGTGCAGGTCGTCGGGCCCGATGCCGAGCCGCTCCGCCACGCCGGGACGGAACACCTCGATCACCACGTCCGCGTGGCGGACCAGCTCCTTGAACGCCGCCACGCCCTCGGGCGTCTTGAGATCCAGCCCGATCGTGTGCTTGCCGCGGTCCATCACATCCGCACGGGGCCGGTCGGAAACCGCCTTGACCCGGTCCACCCGCAAGACCTCCGCGCCGTGATCGGCTAGCATCATCCCAGCGAAAGGCCCAGGGGCGAGCCCCGCGAGCTCCAGCACACGCACTCCGGACAGCGGACCCCGGCGAACCTCAGGCATCGACCTCTCCTTGTCGTGGATCCCGCCCAGTGAACCACCTCAGTAGAACAACATTCGGTGATCTGGTGCAAGCGGCCTTTCCGACCTGCCCGCGAAGGTGTGGGGAGATATGGGAAACTTGCCCACTGTTCGGGTGGTCAACAGGGGTAGGACATGGTTTCGGATGGCAACCGGCTCATCGCAGGGCGTTACCAGTTGCTGCGCGAACTGGGCCGCGGGGGAATGGGCGTGGTCTGGGAAGGCCGCGACACACTTCTCAACCGGCAGGTGGCGATCAAAGAGGTGCTTCTGCCCGACGGCTTGTCGCCGGGCGACCAGGAGCGCCAGCTTTTAAGAACCGCTCGCGAGGCGCGCACGGCGGCCAAGCTGAACCATCCCTCCGTCGTCGCGATCTACGACGTGGTCGAGGAGGGCGGCCGGCCGTGGATCGTGATGGAGCTGGTCAGTCACCCGTCGGTCGAGCAGGTCGTGCTCACCACGGGCGCGCTCCCGGTGCGGGAGGCGGCGAACCTGGGCAGACAGGTGTTGTCCGCCCTCAGGGCGGCCCACGAGGCGGGCATCCTGCACCGCGACGTCAAGCCGAGCAACATCCTGCTCGCCGACGACGGCCGCGCCGTGCTCATGGACTTCGGCATCGCCACCGTCGAGGGTGACGCGTCGCTCACCAGCACCGGCATGGTCACGGGCTCGCCGAGCTTCCTGGCGCCAGAACGGGTCCGCGCCGAGACCGCGGGACCGGAATCGGACCTGTGGTCGCTGGGCGCCACGTTGTACGCGTGCATGGTCGGCCGCTCGCCGTTCGAGCGCGGCGACCCCATGGCCACGCTCAACGCGCTGCTCACCGAGGAGCCCGACTACCGCAGGATCCCGCCGATCATGCATCCGATCCTGAAGGGCCTGCTCCAGAAGGAGCCCAGGGACCGGGTGGGCGCCGAGGAGGCCGACCGGCTGCTCGGCGTCATCGTGGCGGCCAAGCCCGCGAGCGCCGACCTCGACTCCCCCCGGGAGAAGAAGCGCGAAGGGCCTGGCAGGGCACTGGTCGCGGTGGTCGCGGCGGTGGTGCTGGTGATCACGGGCGGCGCGGTCGCGTACTTCAGGATGGCCTCGCCGGCCGAGGGCGCCCCGCGCGCCAGCACACAGCCGGCCGCGGCGACCAGCCCGCTCACGCCGACGGCGGAGCCCAGCGCGACACTCTCGCCGTCCCCGACGCCGACCCCCAGCGTGAGCAGGATCGTCCCGGCGGTACGCGCGTGGAAGTCGCGCGACGGCTGGTCGATCATGCGGCCGACCGGCTGGCGGGGTGCACGCGCCGAGGCCGTCACGGAGTGGACCCGCAGGGACGGCAACGCCCACGTCGGGGTCGAGTCCATTTACTCCAGCACCGACATCGACCAGCTCGTCCGCGACTCGGAAGCGGCCTTCCAGGACAACGCCCAGAACGTCGTCAACCGCGCCCGCAGGACCGTCAGGCACCAGGGCACCAGGGCGGTGGAGTGGGAGTTCTCCTGGACGGCGGGCGAAGCGGGCGCCGCGCCGTGGGCCCGGCCGGGCGTGCGCTACCACGAGGTACTGAGGGCCGTCGCGATCGGTGACACCTCGTACCTGTTGTCCTGGACTGTCACCGAGCCTCAGTGGCAGCGCAACAGGACCCTGATGCGGCAGGTGATCAACAGCTTTACTGTGGGGGCATGAGCCCCTGGAACCTGCTCGCTCTTCCGCCGCTGCCCGAAGAGCTCATGCGCCGCCTGCTCGCCCCGCTCGGCGACCGGGTGAGCGTACGCGTCCCCGCGGACCGCGACAGGAAAGCGCTCCTGGCGGCGCTGCCCGAGGCGGAGATCGTGCTCGGCGACTGGACGGGCACGCTCGTCATGGACGCCGGCGCGGTCGCGGCGGCGCCCCGGCTGGCCTTCGTGCAGCAGCCGTCGGTGGGCGTGGACGGCCACGACCAGGCCGCCCTGGCCGCGGCCGGCGTGCCGCTGGCCAACACGCCCGGGGTCAGCGCCGTGGCGGTCTCGGAGTGGTGCCTGGCCGCCGCGCTGTCCCTGTCGCGCAGGCTGGGCGCCGCCGACGCCGCCGTACGCGCGGGCGAGTGGCCCCAGCAGGGCCTGCAGCCGCACGAGCTGCGCGGCCGCCACGTCGGCATCGTCGGCTACGGCGCGATCGGCGCCACCTGCGCGCAGATGTTCCGCGCGCTCGGCTGCGAGGTGTCCTACTGGACCCGCACGCCACGTGAGGACGCGGGCTACACAGACCTGGACACGCTCGTGACCTCGTCCGACATACTGATCGTCGTGATCGCGCTGTCGGAGGAGACCCGCGGCCTCGTCGACCCCGCGCACATGAAACAGGGCGCCCTGCTGGTCAACGCGGCCAGGGGTGGCGTGGTGAACCAGGGCTCGCTCGTCACCGCCCTGCGCGAGGGCCGCCTGGGCGGGGCCGCGCTCGACGTCTTCGACGTGGAGCCGCTGCCCGCCGGCGACCCGCTGCGGGACCTGCCGAACGTCCTGCTCTCCCCGCACGTCGCGGGCGTCACGCCGGAGGCCACCGGCCGCCTGCTCGCCGTCACCCTGGACAATCTCACCGCCGCCGTCGAGGGGCGAGAGGTGGACAACGTGGTGAACGGGGTGGCACCCGTGATCAACAGGAAGTTTACCCAATCGCCTACCACGTAAGGGGTCCACCTGGCACGATGAACAGTTTTCGTGTCTTTAACGACCCCGGTCTGTTCCAGGTCGCCCGTGGGAGATACCGTCTTACGGACGATCTCTACCGGCTCAAGGGGGTGCTCTCGTGAACGAGCGAATGAATCAGATGCGGCACGACTTCCTCGTCGCGGCCCCGACGAAGGAGGGGCGGCCGTGACGACGACGATGTCGGCACATGAGCGGGCAGTAGAGCAGATCCGGCAGTCGTACGCCGAGATGCCGGGTGACGCCACTCCCCGGCTGGCCAAGGCCACGTCCAACCTCTTCAGGTTCCGCGACGGCGGCAAGACGGCCAAGCTCTCGGCCCGGGATCTCGACCAGGTCATCAGCGTCGACCCCGAGACCATGACGGCCGAGGTCCAGGGCATGACCACGTACGAGCACCTGGTCGACGCCACGCTGCCGCACGGGCTCATGCCCTACGTGGTGCCGCAGCTCAAGACCATCACGCTCGGCGGCGCCGTGACCGGGCTCGGCATCGAGTCCACCAGCTTCAGGGACGGGCTGCCGCACGAGTCGGTCGAGGAACTCGAGATCCTCACCGGCGACGGGCGCATCGTCGTGGCCCGCGACGACAACGAGCACAGCGAGCTGTTCCGCTCGTTCCCCAACTCCTACGGCACGCTCGGTTACGCTCTGCGCATCAGGATCAAGCTTCGCAAGGTCCAGCCGTACGTGCACCTCACCCACGTCAAGTTCACCGACGCGGGCAAGTGCATGCTGGCCATGCAGGAGATCTGCGACAGCATGGTCCACGACGGCGAGGCCGTCGACTTCGTGGACGGCGTCTTCTTCGAGCCCGGCGAGATGTACATCACGCTCGGCCGCTTCGCCGAGCGCGCGCCCTACATCTCCGACTACACCGGGATGCGCATCTACTACCAGTCGATCAGGCAGCGCAGCCGCGACTGGCTGACGATCCGCGACTACCTGTGGCGCTGGGACACCGACTGGTTCTGGTGCTCGCGCGCCTTCGGCGTGCAGCAGCCGGTCGTCCGCTCGCTCATGCCGCGCCGCTGGATGCGCTCCGACGTCTACCGGCGCCTGGTGGCGCTCGACAGGAAGCACGGCGTGACCGCGCGCGTCGACAGGTGGCGGGCCCAGCCTGTGCAGGAGTCGGTCATCCAGGATGTCGAGGTCCCGATAGAGCGCGGGGCGGAGTTCCTGGAGTTCTTCCATGAGAAGGTCGGCATGACGCCGGTCTGGATGTGCCCGCTGCGGGCCGGGTCGCGATGGCCGATCTACCCGCTCGAACCGGGCAAAGTCTACGTCAACTTCGGATTCTGGGGAATGGTCCCGCTGCCACGGGGGCAGTTCGACGGTTACTACAACCGGCTCATAGAGCGTTCGGTCCACGACCTCGATGGCCACAAGTCGCTCTACTCGACCTCGTTCTATGCCCGTGAGCAGTTCTGGCGGCTGTACAACGGCGACGCCTATTGGCCGGTCAAGCGGGAATACGACCCGAACGGTCGCCTGCTGGACCTGTACGAAAAGTGTGTACGGGGAAGGTGAGTCGATGGCTCTGGCAACCATCTTTGAAAAGATCGTCGGCACGGACGCGAACCTCGCGTTCATGGCCTACGACGGCAGCAAGGCGGGGCCGGATGGCGCCGACCTGGCAATCGAGGTCAAAACCCCGATCGCGGTGGCCTACCTGGCCCACGCCCCGGGTGAACTCGGGCTGGCCAGGGCGTACATCTCCGGTCACCTGGACGTCCACGGCGACTTGTACGCGCTGCTGGACCGGATGTGGAACATCACCACCAATGATCTGACCACGTCCGAGAAGCTCGCCGCCGTCCGCTCGCTGGGCGTCAAGCCGCTCCTGATGCGCGTTCCACCGCCGCCGCAGGAGATGCGTCAGAGCGCCCTGGCGAGGCTGGGCTCCCGGCACGCCAAGCAGCGTGACGCGGAGGCCATCCACCACCACTACGACGTCTCCAACCGCTTCTACGAGTGGGTCCTGGGCCCGTCCATGGCCTACACCTGTGCCTGCTTCCCGTCGGAGGACTCGACGCTGGAAGAGGCCCAGTACGCCAAGTTCGACCTGGTGGCCCGCAAGCTCGGCCTGGAGCCGGGGATGCGGCTGCTGGACGTCGGCTGCGGCTGGGGCGGCATGGTCATGCACGCCGCCAAGCACTACGGCGTCAAGGCCCTCGGCGTCACCCTGAGCCGCCAGCAGGCCGAATGGGCCCAGAAGGCGATCGCCGACGCGGGTCTGCAGGACCTGGCCGAGGTCCGCTTCATGGACTACCGGGACGTCAAGGAGTCCGGCTTCGACGCGGTCAGCTCCATCGGCCTCACGGAGCACATCGGCAAGGGGAACGTGCCGTCGTACTTCGAGTTCCTGTACGGCAAGCTCAAGACCGGCGGCCGCATCCTGAACCACTGCATCACCCGCCCCACCGGCAAGGAGAAGACGTTCAACAAGGGCGGCTTCATCAACCGCTACGTCTTCCCTGACGGGGAGCTGGAATCGGTGGGCTGGCTGATCAGGCAGATGGAGGACCTCGGCTTCGAGATCCGCCACGAGGAGAACCTGCGCGAGCACTACGCCAAGACGCTCCGCCACTGGTGCGACAACCTGGACGCCAACTGGGACGACGCGGTCCAGGAGGTCGGCATGGGCACGGCCAGGGTGTGGGCCCTGTACATGGCGGGCTGCATCGTCGGCTTCGAACGCAACAAGGTCCAGCTCCACCAGGTGCTGGGCGTCAAGCTGGACCAGCAGGGCCGCTCCGGCGTCCCGCTCCGCCCGGCTGTCGACTGGCCCTGACAGCGAGGACCTCGCATTGGGGGGCGCTTTCGCGCCATAGCGATTGGCTCGGACCCTGCCCCCCAGGGGCTGCGCCCCTTCGACCCCTAAGGGCGCGGTCCTCGCTTCGCTCGGGCGTACTCATCCGGGGGATCGAGGCTGCGCCTCGATCCCCCGGATTCCCGTGTTCGTTGCCCGGGTTCCGGGAGGGCCGGCGGGACCCCGAATGAGGGCGGTTGGTCATGCCGCGCCAGGTGGGGAGCTTCGCCGGTGGGGCGGCGGGGTCATGAGACCGATCATGGCTTCGTAGGCGTGAGCCAGGCTGGAGGAGAAGTGGCCGGTCCTGGTCAGGCACGAGCGGGCGGCCGAATGGCTGCGGGCGCGGACAGCGGCCATTCAGAAGGGTTGCATCTGATCGATCACCCTGGCCGCGATCCCGATGATCGCCTCCACCTTGGGTATGTCGGCCCGGACGTCGTCCGCACTGAACCGTGGAGAACCCAGCCGCGGATACTCGGCCTCATTCCGCCGCCGCCGCATCCGGTCGAACGGCCTCAGGCTCTTGCCCAACGGCGGGTCGAGTTGCGATACGACCGCTTCGTACACCGCGATGTGACCACCGCGGCTGCTCGCCCTGAGACCCTGGTTCTCCAGGATGGCGCCCAGCGACTTGCGCGCCGCGTCATACAACAGCTGATAGGCGCCGATCGGATCCGATTCCATCGCCAGACGGGCCGTCGCCACGTGCCTTTCGGCCTGATTGAGTAGATCGTCGGCCTGTGCGCGACTGGCACTGACCTTCTCGAGCTCGCCGCGGCCCAGCATGCCCTCGAGGGCGGCGCGGCCCTGTTCCCACCTCATTGACCTTCATCCTTGTCGATCTCGACGCGTACGAGCGGCCGGGCCTTGACCGTTTCCAGAAAGGGATCACCCTCCGGAGATTCCCACTCGCCGCGGCTCAGCCGACGGATGTTCACCTCTCTGCCGAGTTGTCGCTCCGCCGCCCTGGCGGCCTCGTAAAGATCATCTTCATCCGCGGCGCCCACGACAAGGACGTCCACATCGTTGGGCACCCTCCCGGCCTCGCCCGAGTATCGTGCGGCCCACGAGCCGTAGATGAACGCCTCCTCAACCCCGCCGACGCCGGCCAGTTGCTCGCCGAGCACGGCCACCGGACCATAGGTCAACGCGAGCAACTCGGTCAGAGGCCGGGCGACGACCACGTCGGTGTCCGCGCGGATCATGCGCATGTTGCCGAACTTCCGCGTGACGAGCAGCCCCGCGGCGGCCAAGCGGTCGACCTCGCGGGTCACGGCCGAAGGTGAGACCCCGAACCTCCTCGCCAGATCGACCTGGGCGTACTCCCCACCCGGATGCAGGAACAACCAGGCCAGGAGCTCGCCCTGGAAGGCTGAGCGCAACAAGGGCAGCAAAGTGGGCGGCGGTCGTTTCATAAACTGAAAGGTAGCTTGCAAGTTACGCAAGTTCTACTGACTCGGCCTGCTCTCCGTTGGACGCTTTCGACCCCGTGCAGTAGTGCCTGTCCTTGGCATGTCGTCCCTTACTGGGATGATCATCCGCCGCGGCGGAGTCCTCACGGGACTCCTGCGGCTGCTCCTTGGGATTGCGGGGCTTCGCGTGCCTGCCCACGTGCCTCTCCTTCAACTCTCCCAACTGCTTAAAGTGACCGTATGGCTACAGTCGGCATCGGGGCAAGCCGGTTCCGGGTGAAGATGAAGCAGTTTCCACGAGGGAGAGATCGGCCCGGCAACCCCTGACCTGTCGCCGGGCCGATGGACGGGGAACGGGTCAGGAGCAGGCGGTCCCGTTCAGGGTGAAGGCGGAGGGCGGGGAGGTGTTGCCGCCGTGGGTGGCCTGGAAGCCGAACGAGGCCGACGCTCCGGGCGCGACCGTGCCGTTGTAGGTGACGTTGCGTGCCGTCACCTGGCCGGTGGTGGGGGAGAGCGTGGCGTTCCAGGCGGAGGTGACCGTCTGGCCGGCGGGCAGGGTGAAGGCCAGGCTCCAGGAGGAGAGCTGGGTCGTGCTGGTGTTGGCGATCGTGACGGCGGCCGTGAAGCCGGTGTTCCAGGTGCTCATGGTGTACGTCACCCGGCACGCCCCGGTCGGCGGCGGTGTGGGTGAGGTGGTCGGGCCGGGGCCTCCGCCTTCCGACAGGCCGAAGAAGTCGATCACCGCGGCGGCCATCCCGCTCTGCGGCAGGCTGTGGCCCACGCCCTGGATGCTGATCGCCTCGAC
Source organism: Nonomuraea insulae (assembly GCF_042656245.1). Classification (NCBI taxonomy): domain Bacteria; kingdom Bacillati; phylum Actinomycetota; class Actinomycetes; order Streptosporangiales; family Streptosporangiaceae; genus Nonomuraea; species Nonomuraea insulae. The sequence continues at coordinate 40,187 of NZ_JBHSPA010000135.1, read as the reverse complement.
CGGCGCCATGGTGCCTGTGCTTCCGTACCGGGTCCTGGTCCAGCCGGACCTGGGCTGGTCGGTGAGGCTGGGGGTCTGGCTCAGGCCGTGGACGTTGGTCCACTGCTTGATCTGCTCCTGGAAGTTCGGGTAGCGCAGCGTGGCGTCCTCGGTGCCGTGCCAGGTCTGCATGCGCGGCCTGGCGCCGCTGTAGCCGGGGTAGGCCCCGCGTACGAGGTCGCCCCACTGCTGCGGGGTCTTGGTGACCTGGCCGTTGGCGCAGGCGCTGTTCCAGCTGGAGCCGTCGGTGGTGGCGAAGCAGGCGAACGGCACGCCCATGAACGCCGCCCCCGCCTTGAACACGTCGGGGTAGTCGCCCAGCAGGACGTTGGTCATCATGCCGCCCGACGACGCGCCTGTGACGAAGGTACGGGCGGGGTCGGCGTTGTAGCGCTGCTGGACGTACCTGACCATGGAGACGATGCCGACGGGGTCGCTGCCGCCGTCGTGCCGCAGCGCCTGCGGCGAGGAGACGTCGAAGCAGGAGCCGCTCCTGGTCGCGGACGGGTAGATGACCACGAACTTGTACCGGTCGGCGAGCGAGGCGAACTCCGTGCCCGAGTAGAACGCCGGGCCGGATCCGGTGCAGTAGTGCACGGCCACCAGCACCGCCGGCCGCGCCGGCACGCCGTCGGGGACGTACAGGTGCATGCGGAGGCTGCTGGGGTTCGTGCCGAAGCCGGTCACCTCCGTGAGCTGGGCCGACGCGGCAGGGGGTGCGGTGATCAGGCCGGCGGTCACGAGCGCCGCGGCGGCGATCATGGCGCTGACTATGCGAGCTTTCAGCTTCATCGAGGTCCTCTCGCTCTGCAGCCGAAATATTGCGAGTGTCCACAGAAAATTTCGGCATGGCAATATGCCAGGTGCGGGAGGAGCCTCGGGAAGGCACTGAGCTGCCAAGAGGCCCGACTGAGGTGCGGCGGCCGATGAAAGTTTCGGTCAGAGGAGAGCGAGCACGCGCTCAGCCTGCCAGGCGAGGGCGCCCGGCGGGTTACGCGAGGAGGCGGGGCCGCCGGGGCCGAGGACGAGGAGCCAGCCGAGGGCCAGCAGCCGCCGGAACTCCCGCACCCGGGCGGCCTCGTCCGGCCCCAGCTCCAGGTGTCGCAGGAGCAGGTCGCGGTCGAGGCGGCCGTCGATGTGCGAGATGTGCTCGCTCACCTCGGCCAGCTCGAACGCCCGGTCGGCCCGGCCCGAGTCCTCCCAGTCGACCAGGCGCACCCGGGCGGCGGCGGAGTCCCAGAGGTAGTTGGCGAGGTTGCCGTCGGCCAGGCCGAGCACGGGTGGGGCGGCGTGGGCGCGCAGCCGGTCGAGGGTCTGCCGGGCCAGCCAGGACGTCCCCTCGGTGAAGGCTCGCCGCACGTCCGGGTCGTCGCCGAGATCCGGCCTCTTGCCGGCCCAGGCCCGTACGTGCGCCAGCGCCGAGGCCGGGTTCCACGCGGCCTCCGCGAGCCCGCCGCCGACGGGAACGCGCCGATGCAGGCGCGTCAGCGCGGCGGCCATCGCGGCGACCACCTCGGGCCCGGCGTCCAGGCCGCGCACCGGGACACCGGGCAGGCGGCTCATCACCACGGTCGGTGGCGCGCCGTCGAGGTCGGCGGTGACGGGTGCGGGCGCGAGGCCGGGGGCGTGCTCGGCGAGCAGCTTGAGCGCGGCCCACTCACACCGGGGCTCCTGCCTGTCCCAGGAGCGATACCGCTTGACGACGGTCTCTTCGCGCAGCTCGACCTCATGCGTGAAGGACTGCGAGGCCGTCACGCGCCTTCGGCCAGTTGCGCGAGCGTGCCGGTGAGGCCCTCCCAGGCCGATTCCGCGTCCGGTGTACGCCCATGCGGCGCCCGGAACCACTCCACGAACTCCGCCACGTCATCGAGGGCCCACCGCAGCCGATAGAGCGCCAGAGTGTCGCGGTCGGGCCGGCGGCCGGTCGCGTCCGCGTACCGGGCCAGGTCGGTGTCGTCCCTGGCCACCAGCCACAGGTCCCGCTCCGGCGCCGCCATCCCGACCGTGTCCCAGTCCACCAGCAGCCGCCGCTCCCCGCCGGCCCGCAGCAGGTTGCCGGGGTGCGGCTCGCCATGCGTCACCACCGGCTCCCGCGGCTTGTCCGCCAGCCGGTCGAACTCCTCCAGCCTGCGCCGCACCACCCCGGCCCGATCGGCGAGCAGCTCCTGGGCGGGCGCCGAGTAGGGTCCGCCCAGCCAGGGCAGCGAGGTGTCGCGCAGGGCCTGCTCAAGGGCGGCGCGCAGGGACAGCTCCAGCGGCCGGTCGGGGGTCGAGAGCGGGGGAGGGGTCGCGTGCAGCTCGGCGAGCAGGTCGATGACGAGGGCTCGCTCGGTGGCGGGAAGTTCGTCGCCGAAGTCGCCGGGGGTCCCCTCCTCGTACGGGAACACGCTCATGGCGTACTGGTGCCGGTCGAGGCGGCGCAGCGTGGCACCGTCGGAGGCGCGCAGCGGGGCGACGACGAACCCGAGCCCGGCGTCCACACGCAACGTCGCGGCCGTCTCCATGGCCAGCCCGAGCCCGTCGAAGGTCTGCCGGCGCACATCCGCCACGGTCACGAACCAGCGCCGCCCGCCCCGCTCGCCCGCGACCCAGTGGAAGTCCCCGAACCCGACCGGCGCGTAGTCCAGCGTGCCGGCCTCGATCCCCCACTCGCTCAGCGCGGGCCGCAGCAGTCCTTCGTCGAAGTCGTCGGGTCGATCTCGCATAACGAGCCAAACTATCGGCCCATCGGGGTCAACGCAGCCGGTTGAGCAGCTCCATGGCGGTGAGCACGTCGCTCACCACGTGGTCGGCCCCGGCGGGTTCCGGTGCCCGGCCGCGGTCGATCCAGATCGTCCGCAGCCCCGCGCCGAGCCCGCCCCCGACGTCCGCCACCGGGTCGTCCCCGACCATCCACCCGCCGTCGCGCAGGGACCTCCCGCAGCGCGCGGCGCCGATCTCGAACAGGCGGATGTCCGGCTTCCGCACACCCTCCGCCTCCGAGATCGCCCACCCGTCCACCCGCGCGGCCAGCCCGCTGCGCCGGATCTTGCCCGCCTGGTTGTCGGCCATCCCGTTCGTCACGATCCCCACCGTCCAACCGGCCGCCCTTAGCCGGTCCAGGCCCTCCAGCACCTCGGCCGGGCACCGGACCAGGTGCGGCAGCCGCTCCCGGAAGGCCCGCCACAACTCCTCCGCGGGCTCGGCCAGCCCGAACCGCTCGCGAACGAGGGCGAAGAAGGTCCCCATCGGCACCGACCCGTCCGCGTCCGCCGCCACCAGCCACGGCACCGCCTCCTGGCCCAGCCCGCGCTCGGCGGCGAACTCGGCCGCCCACCGCTCGAACGCCCCCAGCCGGTCGATCAGCGTGTTGTCCAGGTCGAAGAGGGCCAGCATCAGGCGTCCCGCGAGGCGATGAGCTCGTCGGTGGCCTCGCCGTAGGCCGCCGAGGCGCGCTCGAAGTAGTCGCGCAGCGTGGCCAGCTCCTCGGCCGAGTAGCCCTGGAACACCGCGCCCAGGCGCGACCGCGTGCCCTTCAGCACCTTGTCGAGCCCCGCCGGCTCGGCGACCGACTCCACCATGACCTTGCGCCGGTCCGCGGGGTCGGGCGCGCGCCGTACGTACCCCGCCTGCTCCAGCCGGTCGATGAGCCGCGTGGTGGCGCCGGTGGTCAGCCCCGTGCGCACGGCCAGCTCGCCGGAGGTGAGCGGGCCGGACAGGTCGAGCAGGTTGAGCGCGTAGTAGTCGGTGGCGTTGAGCCCGGCGGCCTCGGCGGTGGCCAGGCTGTTGAGGACCATCGTGCTCAGATAGCGCCGGAACAGCGCGCTCAGATCTGTTGACACCCCAACTCCTCTTCCCTAATCTAATATCTGCAAGCAAGCAGATAAATGCTCAATGCAGAAGCTGCGCTGAGAAAGCTACCAGAAGGAGCAGCCATGATCACCATCGATGCCGAGCAGGAGATCCGCGCACTGTTCGCCGACCTCGAAGACGCCTGGAACAGGGGCGACGGCGACGCCTACGGCGCCTGCTTCACCGAGGACGCCGGCTACACCACGTTCGTCGGCACCGTCTACCGCGGCCGCGCCGACCTCATCTCGGGCCACCGGGCGCTGTTCGGCAGCGTGCTCAAGGGCACCAGGATGTTCAACGAGGTCACCGGGATCCACTTCTACGGCCCGGGCGTGGCCGTGGTCACCGGCAGGGGCGAGGTGTCCAGGAAGCGGCCGGGCAGGCTCGCCAAGGTGCAGACCTACACCCTCGTCCGCGAGGCCGGCGGCCGCTGGCGCATCGCCTCTTTCCACAACACCAAGCGCAGGCCGCTCCTGGAGGCCATGTCCTTCAGGTTCGTCCCGGACAGCGCCCCGCGCCCATGAAAGAGGCGCGGGCAGGGCCCGCGCCTCGGACGATCGGCCGGTCAGCGCAGTTCGCGCTTGAGGATCTTGCCCGTGGCCGTCATGGGCAGGGCGTCGCGGAACTCGATGATCCGGGGGTACTTGTAGGCGGCCATGTTCTCGCGGCCCCAGGCGATCAGCTCGTCCTCCGCGATCGTGGATCCGGGGGTGCGGATGATGTAGGCCTTGATCTCCTCGCCGTGCGACTCGTGCTTGATGCCCACGACGGCGGCCAGTGAGACGGCCTCGTGGGTCATGAGGACCTCTTCGAGCTCGCGCGGGTAGACGTTGAAGCCGCCCCGGATGATCATGTCCTTGGACCGGTCGACGATCGCGTAGAAGCCGTCGGCGTCGCGGGTCGCGATGTCGCCGGTACGGAACCAGCCGTCGTTCATGACCTCAGCCGTCGCCTCCGCGCGACCGTAGTAGCCCTTCATGATGTTGTGGCCGCGGATGGCGATCTCGCCGGGGCCTTCGCCCTCGATGGTCTTCCAGTCGCTGTCCACCAGCTTCATCTCTACGCCCCAGATCGGGGTGCCGACCGTGCCGGGCTTGGTGGGCCGGCCGGGCTGGTTGAAGCTGGCCACCGGGGCGGTCTCCGACAGGCCGTACCCCTCCAGGATGCCGATGCCGAAGGTGCGCTCGAAGTCCTTGAGCACCTCCACCGGCGACGACGCGCCGCCCGCGACCGCGACGCGCAGTGAGCGGGGCACCTCGGCGCCCTCGGCGTGGATCTTCGCGAGCATGGCCCAGTACATGGTGGGCACCCCGGCGAAAACCGTCACGCTCTCCTTCGCCATGAGCGCCAGGGCCTCGCCCGGCTCGAAGCGCGGCATCAGCACGACGGTGGCGCCGCGGAGGAAGCCGAGGTTCAGGACGGTGGTCTGGCCGAAGGAGTGGAAGAGCGGCAGCACGGCCAGGTAGGTGTCCCCGCCCTCTGTCCGGGGGAACATCTTGTCGCTGACCATGGCGTTCATCAGCATGTTCTGGTGGCTGAGCTCGGCGCCCTTGGGCTGGCCCGTGGTGCCGGAGGTGTAGAGGATCACGGCGGTGTCGTCGGGCGCCGTCTGCACGGTCTCGAACTCGGCCGCCATCCCGCCGAGCGCGGCCCAGATCGACTCCCCGTGCACCGACTCCGTGGCCAGCGCGGTCGCGGGCAGCACGAAGAAGTGCTCGCAGTCAGGAGCCGCCTCGAAGCCCGCCTTGCCGCGCTCGCCCAGCGGCAGTTCGGGGGTTCCCTCGAAGCAGAACAGCGCCTTGGTGTCGCTGTCGTCGAGGTGGTAGGCGATCTCGCGCGACTGCAGCAGCACGTTGAGCGGCACCACCGTCGCCCCGGCCTTGAGGATGCCGTAGTAGACGAACGGGAAGTACGGCAGGTTGGGACAGGCGAGCGCGACCTTGTCGCCCTTGCCGATCCCGCGCGCCACCAGGAGGTTCGCGACCTGGTTGGCCACGGTGTCGATCATGGAGTATGGCAGCCGCATGTCGCCGAAGACGATCGCGGTGCCATCGGGGTTGTTCCTGGCGCTGTCCTCCAGGACGATCGACAGGTTGAGCATGACGCCTTCCTCCCTCTAGAACGGCTTCGATGCCATCCTGCAGGACCGTCCATACCGACTGGTAGGTAACTGAGGTCACAAGTGGATATGGACGTGCCCGCCCACGTCGAGTAAGCAAGTAGCAAGTTACTCAGGGCCCGTGGAGGAAGCCATGGAATACGACTATGTGATCGTCGGGGCAGGCTCCGCGGGGTGTGTCCTGGCCAACCGGCTGTCCGCCGACCCCGGCGTGTCGGTGGCGCTGGTCGAGGCGGGCGGCAAGGACGACAAGCTTGAGATCCGCATGCCCGCGGGCTTCGCCAAGCTCTTCAAGACCGACTACGACTGGAACTACACCACGGCCAAACAGGGCGAGATGTCCGGCCGCGAGCTCTACTGGCCGAGGGGCCGCGTGCTCGGCGGCTCGTCCTCGCTCAACGCCCAGATGTGGGTGCGCGGCTGCCAGCAGGACTACGACCAGTGGGGGATTCCCGGGTGGGCGTACGACAACGTCCTGCCGTACTTCCTCAGAGCCGAGCGCCGCGTCGGCAGCAACCACGGCGGCGTGTACGGCACCTCCGGCCCTCTCTACATCTCCGAGCTGCGCAGCCCCAACGTCACCACCGCCGCCTTCCTCAAGGCGTGCGGGGAGCTCGGCCTCACCCGGCTCGGCGAGCTGAACGGCCGATCCAACGAGGGCTACTGCCCCACCCCCGTCACCCAGAACAGGGGCAGGAGGTGGAGCTCCGCCGACGCCTACCTGCGCCCGGCGCTCTCGCGGCCCAACCTCGACGTGATCACCGGCGCCACGGTGGACCGGGTGGTGTTCGACGGCAGGCGGGCGACGGGCATCGAGCACAGCGGCGGCGCCCAGGTCAGGGCGCGGATCGAGGTCGTGCTGGCCGCGGGCTCGATCGGCTCGCCGTACCTGCTCATGCGCTCGGGCGTGGGCGCGGCCGACGAGTTGCGCGACGCGGGGGTCCCGATCGTGCACGATCTGCCCGAGGTGGGCAAGAACCTGCAGGACCACCTCTCCTCCGGCGTGTTCGTCGAGTGCAAGCAGCCGGTGACGCTGACCAAGGCCGAGTCGATCGTCAACCTGCTGCGCTACATCGTCCTGCGCTCCGGCATGCTCACCACGAACGTGGGCGAGGCCGTCGCGTTCATCAGGACCTCGGCCGAGGAGCCGGCGCCCGACGTCGAGCTGGTCTTCGCGCCGGGCCCGTTCATCGACCACGGCCTCACCCCGCCGACCGGCCACGGGCTCACCGTCGGGGTCGTGCTGCTGCAGCCGGAGAGCCGCGGCAAGGTCGGGCTGAGCGGCAGGGACGTCGTGATCGACCCCGGCTACCTGAGCGCGGAGGCCGACGTCAAGCGGATGGTCGCGGGGCTGAAGACGGCCAAGCAGGTGTTCGCGACCACCGCGATGAAGGCCTACGCGGGCGGGCCGATGGCGCCCTACTGGGCGCCGGAGAGCGACGACGAGCTGGCCCAGTGGGTACGCGAGCGCGGCGAGACCCTCTACCACCCGGTCGGCACCTGCCGGATGGGCACCGACGACGCCTCCGTGGTGGACCCGGCCCTGCGCGTGCGCGGCGTCGAGGGGCTCAGGGTCGTCGACGTGTCCGTCATGCCGACCCTGAACCGCGGCCACACGCACGCCCCCGCCATCATGATCGGCGAGAAGGGGGCCGACCTGATCAGGGAGAACAAGACTTGACGTAAGTGGTCACTTGCGTAGGCTCGTCTGTATGACGCTGCCCGCGGACCTCGACCTGTCGCAGATCCCGTTCTGGGGACGGCCGCAGGCCGAGCGCATGGAGGCCTTCCGCAAGCTGCGCGAGCTGGACCGGCCGGCGTTCGTGCCGGAGCGGGCTGTGCCGTTCGTCGGCGGCGGGCCCGGCTACTACGCCCTGGTGCGCCACGCCGACGTCACCGAGGCCAGCAGGAACGCGGCCGTGTTCAGCAGCGAGCCGTGCTCCAACAGCATCCCCGACATGCCGCGCTGGCTGAGCGTGTACTTCGGCTCGATGATCAACATGGACGACCCGAAGCACGCGAGGCTGCGCCGGATCGTCTCGCGCGCGTTCACGCCGCGCATCCTGGCGAAGATGGAGGAGGATCTGGCGCGGGCCGCCGCGGAGATCGTCGACCGGGCGATCGAGGAGGGCCCGGGCGACTTCGTCGCGCAGGTGGCCGCCAAGCTCCCCGTACGGGTCATCTGCGACATGATGGGCATTCCCGCGAAATTTCATGACATGGTGTTGCGGCGGACCAACGTCGTCCTCGGCAACGCCGACACCGAGTACACCGGCATCTCCCCGGACTTCAGCCGCCTCAACGTCGCCCGCGGCCTGGCCAAGCTGCTGCACGCCGGCTTCTCGCTCAACCGCCTGGCCGCCCGCCTGGGCGACGAGCGGCGCCAACGGCCCACGGGCGACCTGGTCAGCCTGCTGGTCAACGGCGAGGAACGGCTCACCTCGCAGGAGCTGGGCTCGTTCTTCATCCTGCTGGTGGTGGCGGGCAGCGAGACCACCAGGAACGCGGTCGCCCACGGGCTCAAGCTCTTCACCGACCACCCCGGCCAGCGCGAGTTGCTGCTGGCGGACTTCGACGGGCGCATCGTCGGGGCCTGCGACGAGATCGTCCGCTACGCCACGCCGGTCATCCAGTTCCGCCGTACGCTGACGCGGGACCACGAGATGAACGGCACCGCCTACCGGAAGGGCGACAAGGTGCTGCTCTTCTACAACTCGGCCAACCGCGACGAGGCGGTGTTCGCGGAGCCGGAGGCGTTCGACATCACCCGCGACCCCAACCCGCACGTCGGCTTCGGCGGTCCGGGCCCGCACTACTGCCTGGGCGCCCACCTGGCGCGAAGGGAGATGACCGTGATGTTCCGCGAGTTGTTCACCCGTCTGCCGGGCATAAGGGCGGTGGGGGAGCCGGACTTCCTGCTGTCCAACTTCATCAACGGCGTCAAACACGTGCGGTACACGTTCTGAGGCGCTCCCGGGTCGGCGTGCTAGGTTTCGCAGTCATGGAGATCAGGACCATCTACGCCAATGGGGTGGAGTTCGCGTATCTGACGTTGGGGGAGGGGCCGCTGGCCCTCTGCCTGCACGGCTTCCCCGACACCGCGCACACCTGGCGGCACCTGATGCCCGCGCTGGCCGAGCGCGGCTACCGAGCGGTCGCGCCCTTCATGCGCGGCTACGCGCCCACCGAGGTCCCCGCCGACGGCGCGTACGAGGATGCGGCGTTGGTCGCCGACGTGCGCGCCCTGCACGAGGAGCTGGGCGGGGGCGAGGACGCCGTCATCATCGGGCATGACTGGGGAGCCTTCCCCGCCTACGCCACGGCCGGCCGCTTCCGGCGGGCCGTGACGCTCGCGGTGCCGCCGCCGGGCGCGATGGCGGGCGCGTTCTTCGGGTACGAGCAGATCAAGCGCTCGTTCTACGTCTTCCTCTTCCAGACGGCGGTAGCCGAGGCCGCCGCCGCGAGCCCCGGCTTCATCGAGGGCCTCTGGCGGGACTGGTCGCCGGGGTACGACGCGAGCGAGGACCTGGAATTCGTCCGGCGCAGCATCGGCGACCCCGCCAACCTGAGCGCGGCCATCGGCTACTACCGCGCCGCGCTCGGCACCACGCCGCCCTCCGGCCGCTACCCTCCCGCCGAGCCGTCGGCGGCGGGCCCCGTCCTGTACCTGCACGGCCTCGACGACGGCTGCATGGGCGCCGACGTGGCCAAGGACGCGCTCGCCCACCTGCCGGAGGGCTCGCGGGCCGAGCAGGTGGCCGGGGCCGGGCACTTCCTGCACCTGGAACGGCCGGCCGAGGTCAACCGGCTGATCCTGGACTGGCTCGGCCCGGCCACCTGATCATCTGGGGCTGAGGACCGTGATCACCGGGTGTTGCCCCATCAGGCTCACCTGGACCGCCTCCTCCACCGCGAACCCGCGGGGAATCCCGTCGTGGACCAGCGCCACGGCCAGCCCGTCCGGCGCCAGCACCCGCCGGACCTCCCGCCACAACGGCCCGAGGTCCCGGGTCAGCGACCCCCGTGGCGGCACCTGGCGCCCCCACGGCGGATTCACCAGCACCCGATCCACGCTGCCGCCGGCCATCGGGATCCGCCCGGCGTCCGCCACGGCCCACGCGAACGGCTTCCCGGCGTCCGTGGCGGCGTTGGCGGTGGCGGCGGCGAGCGCGGCCGGGTCGTGGTCGAAGCCGGCCAGCCGCACCCCAGGCGCTCCTGCCAGGGCCCCGGCCTCGATCAGCGTCGTGCCCGCCCCGCAACACGGGTCGAGCACCGTCCGCGCCTCGCCCAGCCGCGCGAGCTGCGCCATGGCGGCGGCCACGGGGGGATGCAGCGTGCCCCGGATCGAGGCCGTCTTGTACGCCCGGCGATGCAACGGCCGATCCGCCACCCGCACCGCGATGACGGCCTGGTCGCCCTCGATCGTGACCCGCCACGACCGCGCCGCGCGCGGCGGCCGCCCGCCCTCCCGCCTGGAGTGGTACGGCACCCGCAACGGCCGCGCCAGCTCGGCCCCCACCGCGTCCTCGATCTCGAACCTGGTGTAGTTGCGCCGCCCCACGAACGAGGCCGACACCTCCACCCCGAGACCGGAGGGCGTCAGCCGCCCCACGTCCAGCTCGCGTGCCGCCCTGGCCAGCCGCCGCAGCGCGGAGCGGCCGTGGCCGATCCCGTCCACCACGGCGGCGGCCAGCAGCACGTCGTCCGCGGTGCGCAGGCTCAGCAGATCGGCCTGCGACGGCGCCTCGAACCACACCTCGCGATGGCGCAGCCCACGCACCACACCGAGCCCTGAACGTCGAATTTCCATGGCCACCAGGGGCTCGATGCCACTTACGGCCCTGGCCACGGCAAAACTATGCAACTGTCCTTCTCCCACGTCGCGACCCGGGACGGCGGTTGCTCAGCCGTCCCGCATCGCCGGCGGTGGGTCATCCACAACCCGCCGGCGGGTCGCTAACGTCGGAAGAAGAACTTCATGTGCTCACCCTAGCAGCGGGAACCACGGGATTTCGGCCGCATTTGTACGCCGCACATCCCCGCCCATTGACGTAAGTGGCCACTTTTCCAATGATTGCCTCATGAGTGTCCTGGACTTCGACCTGTCGGATCCCGACTTCTGGGCCAAGCCCATGACCGAGCGCGAGGACGCGTTCGAGCGGCTGCGCCGGCGTGAGACCCCCGCCTTCTTCGAGGAGATGGAGATCTCGTACGCGCCCAAGGGCCCGGGCTACTACGCGCTCGTCAAGCACGCCGACATCCTCGAGGCCAGCCGCAACCCCGAGGTCTTCTGCTCCGGCGACGGCGGCGCGACCAACATTCCGGACATGCCCGCCGAGTTCACCGAGTATTTCGGCTCCATGATCAACATGGACGACCCCCGCCACGCCAGGCTGCGCAGAATCGTCTCCCGTGCCTTCACCCCCAAGATGATCAAACAGTTCGAGGCGGACGTCGAGACGGCGGCCGTCGACATCGTGGACGACCTGCTGGCCAAGGGCTCCGGCTGCGACTTCGTCACCGAGGTCGCCGCCCGCCTGCCCCTGAAGATCATCTGCGACATGATGGGCATCCCCGAGCGCGACTACCAGTACGTCTTCGACCGCTCCAACGTCATCCTCGGCGGCTTCGACCCCGAATACACCGGCGGCGACCTCGACCAGCTCGCCGAGCGCCTGCTCAACGCCGGCATGGAGCTGCAGCAACTCGTCCAGGACCTGGCCGCCCACCGCGCCGACAACCCCACGAACGACCTGACCTCGTCCCTGGTCAACGCCAACATCGACGGCGAGCGGCTGACGATGCAGGAACTCGGCTCGTTCTTCATCCTGCTCGTCGTGGCCGGCAACGAGACCACCAGGAACGCCATCTCGTACGGGCTGCGCCTGCTCACCAAGAACCCCGATCAGCGCGCGCTCTGGCTGGAGGACATCGACGGCCACGCCCCCGGGGCCGTGGAGGAGATCGTCCGGCTCGCCTCCCCGGTGAACTTCATGCGCCGCAAGGTCACCAGGGACTTCGAGATGAACGGGCAGCTCTATCGCGCGGGGCAGAAGGCCGTCCTGTACTACTGGGCGGCGAACAGGGACGAGGCCGTGTTCACCGACCCGCTGCGCCTGGACATCACCCGCCACCCCAACCCGCACGTCGGCTACGGCGGCCCCGGCCCGCACTTCTGCCTCGGCGCCCATCTGGCCAGGCGGGAGATCACGGTGATGTTCCGCGAGTTGTTGCGCCGGGTGCCGGGCATCGAGGGCGGCAAGCCGGATCGCCTGCACTCCAGCTTCATCAACGGCATCAAGCACATGGAGTGCAGCTTCTGACCTCGTACCCCCGCCGTACTACGGCGGGGGTCCCTCAGGGGCGGGTCAGCCTATCCTGATCTGGTTCATCACCGTGCGGACGTCGGGGAGGAGTTGCTTGCTCTCCGACGGGATCGACATGTAGATGATCGCCGGGACGTTCGCGCCGGTGTTGACGGCGATCGTCACGATCGTCGCCTTCTCCGTCTCCGAGGTCAGCGAGTACGCGATCAGCCGCCCCGTCTGGTCGCCCACCTTGATCGCCTGCTGGGCGATCTTGCGCACCTTGTTGTCGGCGGGGAAGTAGTTCCTGCGGGCGTTCAGGACCACCTGCTTGATGGTCGGCTCCAGGTTGTCCTGCTCGTAGTACGAGGACAACTTCGGCGACAGCGGGCCCGACATGATCTCGGCGTACCGCTCCGGCGCCACCTGGACGTACTGGCGGGTGTCGAAGCCCCACGTGGCCTTGACCGTGGCGCGCTGGTCGAGCCGCCAGGTGCCGCCCAGACGCGGGACCGAGATCCGCGCCCCGGCGTCGGGAACGCGGCCGATGACGGCGGCCGCCTTGCCCGGGTACTTCGGCAGCGGGCCGATGGTGGTCGAGGTCTTGGTGGCCGACGGCTTCTCCGCGGGCGGGGCCGTGCTCTCGCTGGACGCACTGGCGCTCGTCGGGTCCTCCCCGCCGGCCAGCGGACCCCACAGGAACGCCCACAGCAGCGCGACGACCAGCGCGACCACCACGGAGCCGCCGAGCGCGTAGATCCAGATGGGCCTGCCCGCGTCCTCGTCCAGGTCGTCCTGGTCGCCCATGGTGTGGTAGTCGTCGCCGAAGACGGTGTTCCAGAGCTCCTGCTGGCGCTCGGGCGGCGGTGTGCGGGAGCCGCTGATCTGCCCGGCCGTCACGAACCGGTTCTCCGGGTCGGAGGGGTCGCGGCTCAGGTTGGAGCCGCGACGGCCGGCCTGCTCCTCGGCGGGGGGCGGCGCGCCGACGTGGGCGGAGTCCGCGGGGGCGGAGGGGACGGCGCGATCGTTCAGGACGTTCTCGGTGTGCTGGCCGTAGGTGACCGTACGTTCGTCGGCCGGATGAGCCTGCTGCGGCGGCGGCGGAGGCGGGAGGTCCTGGGGCGGGGCGCTCTGGTTGGAGTACATCATCGTGCGCTCCGCCGCCGTGTCTCCCGGCGGCCACGGGGCCGGGCTGGCCAGGTTGGACCAGGCGTCGGGGGACGGGGTGGGCGGCTGCTCCCAGGCCGGGACCGGATCGGCCGGCCGCCCCGGCGCCGGGCTGCCCTTCGAGGACACGTCAGGCCAGGAGGTGGGAGCGGCGGTGCTCTGCGGCGGTGGGGGCGCGTCCGGCCACGAGGTCGGCACGCCCTGTGGGGAGCTGTCGGACCAGGTGGCCGGTACGTCGCGCGGCCCGGACTCCGGCCACGACATCGGCACGTCGGCGCGCGAGGCGCCCTGGCCCAGGGGGTCGTGGCGCGGGATGTCGTGCCGGCCGGTGTCCTGGCCGAGGGGGTCGTGACGGGAGATGTCCTGGCCGAGAGGATCGTGCCGGCCGGTGTCATGGCGGGGAGCGTCCTGGCGTGCGGAGTCCGGCCAGCCGGCGTCCTGACGGGTCGGCTCCGGCCAGGAGGCTCCCGGTGCGGGCGCGCCCGACCACGGGGCCGGGCCGCCGAGGGGGTCCTGGCGGGCGGGCGGAGGTCCGCCGAGAGGGTCAGAGCCGGGCAGGTCGGGCCAGGAGGCGTCCTTGCGCGGCGGTTCCGGCCAGGACGGCTCGGGATGGGCCGCTCCAGGGGTCTCCGGCCAGGCGGTGGGGACCTCGGCCGAGGGGGAGTCCTGCCAGGACGGCGCCGCGTCGCGGCGGGGTGCCTCTGGCCAGGACGATGGCAGGTGTGGTCCGGAATTCTCCGTTGCCATTGCTGCCGGCCCTCCCGAGGTTGTGTCCGGATGTCCCGTTATATCCGGATTTGACGTCTCACGCATGATCTCATGGGATTTTCCAGGAGACGCAGGTGGTTCCGCAGCGAAACGAGCGAAGCCATGAGGATCAGTGGGCGGATCCTGCAGCGGCAGGTCACCCTCTGGTCGATCTGGCTCAGCTGGGTACACCACGGTGACAAGGCTATTCTTCTGGGACGAATGGGTCACAACGGATACATCACCATCAGGTCTCGCCGGACCCGAAGGATCCATTGTGCCCATGGACCCTGATCGAGTATCTGCATTCAGCCGAAGAGGTGCGCTACGCTTGACAGCGTGCGTTCCGCGACCCTGCTTCTTAGCGGGCCGCGACGGCCCTGAGAAGATCTCGCCGTTGCAGCTCCACCCCTCGTTGTGTGCACGAGGGGTTTTCTTATGGGTCCGAGTCAAGCCAGAAGGACACTAGCCGTGAGTGAGTACGACCCGCAGGCGCTGCAGGCCAAGTGGCAGCAGCGATGGGAGGAGCAGGAAACCTATCGGGCGAGCGAGGACGCCGCGGACCCCCGCGAGCGCCGCTACATGCTCGACATGTTCCCCTACCCGTCCGGCGACCTGCACATGGGCCACGCCGAGGTGTTCGCCATCGGCGACGTCGTCGCGCGCTACTGGATGCAGCGGGGCTACAACGTCCTGCACCCCATCGGCTGGGACTCCTTCGGCCTGCCCGCCGAGAACGCCGCGATCAAGCGCAACGCCCACCCCGCGGAGTGGACCTACGCCAACATCGAGACGCAGGCCAACTCGTTCCGCCGCTACGGCATCGCCTTCGACTGGTCGCGCCGACTGCACACCAGCGACCCCGACTACTACCGCTGGAACCAGTGGCTGTTCATCCGCTTCTTCGAGCGCGGCCTGGCCTATCGCAAGGGCGGCCTGGTCAACTGGTGCCCCAATGACCAGACGGTGCTGGCCAACGAGCAGGTCGTGGCGGGCAAGTGCGAGCGCTGCGGCGCCGACGTCATCCGCCGCGAGCTGACGCAGTGGTACTTCAAGATCACTGACTACGCGCAGCGCCTGCTGGACGACATGCGGCAGCTGGACGGCTGGCCCGAGCGGCTGCTGACCATGCAGCGCAACTGGATCGGCCGCTCCGAGGGCGCCGACGTGCTGTTCGAGATCGAGGGCCGCGAGGAGCCGGTCCACGTCTACACCACGCGGCCCGACACGCTGTTCGGGGCCACGTTCTTCGTGGTCGCCGTCGACGCCGCGCTGGCCGGGGAGATCGTCACCGACGAGCAGCGCCCGGCGTTCGAGGCCTACCGCGCCGAGACCGCCAAGCTGAGCGACATCGAGCGGCTGGCCACCGACAAGGAGAAGAGCGGCGTCTTCCTGGGCCGCCACGCGATCAACCCGGTCAACGGCGAGCGCATCCCGGTCTGGGCGGCCGACTACGTGCTGTCCGACTACGGCCACGGCGCCATCATGGCCGTGCCCGCCCACGACCAGCGCGACCTGGACTTCGCCCGCAAGTTCGACCTGCCGGTGAAGGTGGTCGTGCACACCGGCCTGGCCGACCCGGGCGAGACCGGCGAGGCGACGCCCGGCGAGGGCACGCTGGTCAACTCGGGGCCGCTGGACGGGCTGAGCAAGGTCGAGGCCATCGCCAAGATCATCGAGGTCCTGGAGGTCGACGGCAGGGGCACGGGCGCGGTCAACTTCCGGCTGCGCGACTGGCTGCTGTCCCGCCAGCGTTACTGGGGCACGCCGATCCCGATCATCCACTGCCCCGACTGCGGCGAGGTCCCCGTACCCGACGAGCAGCTGCCCGTCACGCTGCCCGACCTGCGTGGCGAGGCGCTGGCGCCCAAGGGGGTCTCCCCGCTGGCCAGCGCCGAGGAGTGGGTCAACGTCGAGTGCCCCAAGTGCTCCGGGCCGGCCAAGCGCGACACCGACACGATGGACACCTTCGTCGACTCGTCGTGGTATTTCCTGCGCTACTGCTCGCCGGGCTACAACGACGGCCCGTTCGACGTCGAGCAGGTGCGCAAGTGGGGCCCGATCGACCAGTACGTCGGCGGCATCGAGCACGCGGTCCTGCACCTGCTGTACTCCCGCTTCTTCACCAAGGTCCTGCACGACATGGGCATGGTCGACTTCACCGAGCCGTTCCTGCGCATGCTGAACCAGGGCCAGGTGATCAACGAGGGCAAGGCCATGTCGAAGACCCTGGGCAACGGCGTGGACCTGGGCCGGCAGATCGACGACTTCGGGGTCGACGCCGTCCGCCTGACCATGGTGTTCGCCGGGCCGCCCGAGGACGACATCGACTGGGCGGACGTCTCGCCCGCCGCCTCGCAGAAATACCTGGCCCGCGCGCTGCGCGTGATGTCGGAGGTGACCAGCGAGCCGGGCGTGCCGTTCGAGGGCGGTGACGTCGAGCTGCGCAAGGTCACCCATCACACCATCGACGAGGCCACCAAGCTGGTGGAGTCCCAGCGGTTCAACGTGGCGGTGGCGCGCATGATGGAGCTGACCTCCGCCGCGCGCAAGGCCATCGACTCCGGCCCCGGCCCCGCCGACCCGGCGGTGCGCGAGGCCGCCGAGACGCTGGCGGTCCTGCTGTCGCTGGTGGCCCCCTACACCGCCGAGGAGGGCTGGGAGCGGCTGGGCCGCACCGGGTCCGTCTCGTTCGCCGGATGGCCGGTGGCCGACCCGGCGCTGCTGGTGCAGGAGTCGGTCACCTGCGTGGTGCAGGTCGCGGGCAAGGTGCGCGACCGCCTGGAGGTCCCGCCCGGCATCGGCGAGGACGACCTGCGGGTGCTGGCGCTGGCCTCGGAGAAGGTCGCCCCCTACTTGCAGGGCATGCCGCGCAAGGTGATCGTGCGGGCGCCCAAGCTGGTCAACATCGTCCCCTAGTCAGAGCGCGCGCAGGGCCGGCAGCAGCTCCTTCTCCGCCCAGTCGAAGAACGGCTGCTGCTGGTCGTGCCCGATCTGGACGAGCGCCACGTGGGTGTACCCGGCGTCGGCGTACTTCCTGACGCCCGCCACGACGGCGTCCACGTCGTTGCCGCACGGCACGCTCCTGGCCACGTCGTCCGGGCGCACCGTGCCCGCGGCGGCGGCGAAGTTCACCGGGCCAGGCAGCTCGGCCATGACCTTCCAGCCGCCCACGCTCGCCCAGCGCCACAACGTGTGCGCGCGCTGCTTGGCGGCCTCGGGGTCGGTGTCGTAGGAGAGGGCGAGCTGCCCGTAGACCGGCCTGCCCTGCCCGCCGGCGGCGTTGAACTGCTGCACCACCTCCGGCATCGCGTCGTTGATGACCAGCACGTCGCCGTATTCGGCGGCCAGTTCGGCCGACTGCCCGCCCGAGGCGGCGATGCCGATGGGGACGGGCCGCTCCGGCAGGTCGTACAACTTGGCCGAGTCCACGTCGTAGAACTGGCCCTGGTGGGTGACGTACTCGCCGCTGAAAAGCTTCTTGATGATCTGTACGGCCTCGGCGAACATCTGGTGCCTGGTGTCCACGGGTGGCCAGCCCTCGCCGATGACGTGCTCGTTGAGGTTCTCGCCCGCGCCGAGACCCAAGGTGAACCTGCCTTCGCTGAGCACACCCATCGTGGCGGCCTTCTGCGCTACCACGGCCGGGTGGTAACGCATGATGGGGCAGGTCACGTACGTCATGAGCGGCAGTCGTTCGGTGACCTGGGCCGCGGCGCCGAGCACCGACCAGCAGTAGGGCGAATGCCCCATCTCCTCCACCCACGGGAAATAGTGGTCGGAGATGACGGCGTAGTCGAAGCCGATCCGCTCGGCCGTGGCGGCGTAGTCGACCAGCTCGCGGGCCGGGGTCTGCTCGGACATCAAGGTGTAGCCGATTTGTACCATGCGTCGGGGCTACCCGACTTTGTCCACGCTAGCTGCCAAGGATCGAAGATCAATGATGGCCGCGGGCACGTAGTTCCTCGATCGCCAGGCCGGTTCGTCACGGAGTCGGGCGTTCAACACCTTCCCCGTGCATATCATCACATCCCGGACTTTGCCTGTTCTGGGGCGCCGGGCGTCCGCTGGCGGAAGAATTCGTGGGCTGCACTTGGCCTCGCGCATTAGTGTGCAGCTGTGACAACTGGCGCATACCTGAGATACCCACATCTGCACGGTGACCTGGTCACCTTCGTCGCCGACGACGATGTCTGGCTCGCTCCGCTGGGGGGAGGAAGGGCCTGGCGGTTCACCGCCGATCGGGTACCTGTCGCGTACCCGATGTTCTCCCCCGACGGCACGCGCATCGCGTGGACCGGCAGCAGGGAGGGCGCGCCCGAGGTGTTCGCGGCCGGGATCGACGGCCCCGAGGGCGAGCGGCTGACCCACTGGGGCAGCGGCACGACCAGGGCGCGCGGATGGACCGCCGACGGTGACGTGCTCGCCGTCAGCGCGGCCGGGCAGGGCTCGGACAACCGGCGCTGGGCGTACGCGGTGCCGCTCGACGGAGGGCCGGCCACACGGCTGCCGTACGGGTGGGTCAGCGAGGCGGCCGTCAGCGGCGAGAAGGTCGTCACCGTCTCGTCGATGTGGCGCGAGCCCTCGCAGTGGAAGCGCTACCGGGGTGGCACGGCGGGCAAGATCTGGGTGGACGCCGAGGGGGACGGGGAGTTCACCCGGCTGTTCGCCGACAGCGCGGCGCAGTACTGGTCGGTGAGCTGGGTCGGGGACCGGATCGTGTTCCTGGCCGACATCGACGGCGCCGGCAACCTTTACTCCGCCCTGCCCGACGGGTCCGACCTGCGCAAGCACAGCGCGCACGAGGAGTTCTACGCCAGGCACGCCGCCAGTGACGGGGAGCGGGTGGTCTACAGCCACGCGGGAGACCTGTGGCTGCTGGAGAGCCTGGAGGCGGAGCCGTACCGGCTGGACGTGCGTCTCGGCGGGCCGCGGCCCGGGCGGACCAGGCGGCCGGCGCCGCTGCGGGCAGGGGCGTTCGCGCCGGACGCCACCGGGCGGGCCAGCGCGGTCGAGATCCGCGGCACCGCGCACTGGGTGACCCACCGCGACGGGCCCGCGGGCGCGCTGCGGGAGGAGCCAGGCGTCCGCGTACGGCTGCCGCAGGTGCTCGACGCCAACGGCAAGGCCGTGTGGGTGTCCGACGCCGACGGGGAGGACGGGCTGGAGATCGGCACCCCAGGCGGCGAGGTCAGGACGCTGGCCACCGGCCAGTTGGGGCGCGTGCTGGAACTGACCGCCGCGCCCGACGGCAAACACGTGGCCGCCGCCACCCACGACGGGCGGCTGCTGGTCATCGACCTCCAGAGCGAGAACATCCGCGAGCTCGACCGGACCGACCAGGGGGACGTGAGCGGGCTGGCGTTCTCGCCCGACTCCGGCTGGCTGGCCTGGGAATACCCGCACCACCGGCGGCTGACGCAGATCAAGATGGGACGGGTGGACGGCACCTCGGTCATCGAGGTCACGCCGCCGCGCTTCGTGGACTACGATCCCGCCTTCACCGTGGACGGCAAACATCTGGCGTTCCTGTCGGTGCGGACGTTCGACCCCGTGTACGACGTGCACGTCTTCGACCTGTCCTTCCCCAACGGGTGCAAGCCGTACATCGTGCCCCTGCAAGCCACCACACCCTCACCGTTCGACCCCTCGCTCCAGGGGCGCGGGTTCAACGGCGAGGAGGACAAGGCCGCCAAGGAGGACAAGAAGGACGACGCGCCGCCGCGCACCGAGGTCGACCCCGAGGGCATGGCCGCGCGCGTGGTGCCCGTGCCGGTGCCCGCGGGCCGCTACGGCAACCTGCGTACCGCCAAGGACGCCCTGCTCTGGCTGCGCTACCCGCTCGCCGGGCAACTCGGCGACGGCACCGAGCAGAGCTCCGAGACCGTGCTCGAACGCTACGACCTCAAGAAGCGCGCCAAGGCCGAACTGGGCAAGGAGGTGCGGGCGTTCGAGGTCAGCGGCGACGGCTCCAGGATCGTTACCAACGGCAAGAACGGCCTGCAGACCCGCGCCGCGAGCGAGGGCGACGAGGTCGTCACCATCGACCTCTACCGCATCACCGTGCACGTCGACCCGGTCGCCGAATGGCGGCAGGGCTTCCGCGAGGCCGGCCGTCTCATGCGCGACCACTTCTGGCGCGAGGACATGAACGGCGTGGACTGGCAGGGCGTGCTCGACCGCTACGAGCCACTGGTCGCGCGCATCGGCGCCTACTCCGAGCTGATCGACCTGCTCTGGGAGACGCAGGGCGAGCTCGGCACCTCGCACGCCTACGCCGTGCCCAACGGCTCCGGCGGCGACCCCCGCCGCCGTCAGGGCCTGCTCGGCGCCGACCTCACCCGCGACGGCGACGGGGTGTGGCGCGTCGAGCGCATCCTGCCCGGCGAGTCCTCCGACCACTCCGCCCGCTCGCCGCTGCTCGCCCCCGGCGTCGCGGTCCGCCCCGGCGACGCGATCCTCGCCGTCGGCGGACGCCCGGTCGATCCGGTACGCGGCCCGCTGCCCCTCCTGGCCGGCACCGCCAACCAGCCCATCGAGCTGACCGTGCGGCACTCCTCCGGCGGGGACGTTCGCCGGGTCGTGGTCAGCCCGATCGCCGACGAGACGCAACTGCGCTACCACGACTGGGTGGAGGGCCGCCGGGCCTACGTCAGGGAGGCGTCGGGCGGACGGCTCGGCTACCTGCACGTGCCCGACATGGTGGCCTCCGGGTGGGCGCAGTTCCACCGGGACCTGCGTACCGAGATGGGCTACGACGGGCTGGTCGTGGACGTGCGGGAGAACGGCGGCGGGCACCTGTCGGAGCTGGTGCTGGAGAAGTTGTCCCGCAAGGTCACCGGGTGGGCGCGGGCCCGCTGGTACCAGCCGTCGCGCTACCCCGACGACTCGCCCCGCGGGCCCGTGGTGACCGTGACGGACGAGTTCGCGGGCTCCGACGGTGACATCGTGAGCGCGGGGATCAAGAACCGCGGGATCGGGCCGCTGGTGGGGACGCGGACGTGGGGCGGGGTGATCGGGATCGACTCCCGGTACTCGCTCGTGGACGGGACCCGGGTCACGCAGCCCCGGTTCTCCTTCTGGCTCGACGGGCCCGGGTGGGGGGTGGAGAACTACGGTGTCGACCCGGACATCGAGGTGGTGATCACGCCGCAGGATCGGGTGGCGGGGCGGGATCCGCAGATCGACAAGGCGATCGAGCTCGCGCTCGCCGCCCTCGACGAGCACCCCGCCGCCACCCCGCCCGACCTGCCACCCCTCTAGCCCCTGCCCCTCCGGCCTGGCGCCCCGGCCCACCCCCCACCGGCCAGAGAACCCTCCGTCCTCGGGACACCCGCCTCGGGATGCCCGCCTCGGGATGCCCGCCTCGGGACTCCGCCTCCGCTGGGACGTTCCGCTCTGCGGTGATGGCTTCTCACCGTGGTGGCGGCTCGTTTCGCGGGGTCGCCTGTCTCCGCGGGGACCGTCCTTCGCGGGGGCTCTCCCTCAGGGACCTCAGCCGAAGTGCGGTCGGGAAGCGTCGGGGGGTCAGGTGGGGTGGGTTTGGGTCAGGCGGTCGAGGATCTCGGTGAGGATGGCCTCGGTGGTGGCGAAGTTGAGCCGTACGTGGTGCTCGCCACCGGGACCGAAGTGCGCCCCGTCGTTCAGCCGGACCCTGGCCTCGCGCTCGAACACCTCCGCCATCCCCGGCCGCCCCACCTCCAGCCAGGCCAGGTACGTCGCCTCCGGAACCCGGTAACGGACCCAGGCGGGCAGGCGGGCGGCGATCGTGTGCCGGTGGCGGTCGAGCATGGCCACGGTCTCGGCCAGCCAGGCGTCACCGTGCCGCCAGGCC
This sequence comes from Nonomuraea insulae, assembly GCF_042656245.1. Taxonomy (NCBI): domain Bacteria; kingdom Bacillati; phylum Actinomycetota; class Actinomycetes; order Streptosporangiales; family Streptosporangiaceae; genus Nonomuraea; species Nonomuraea insulae. Next base: position 18,145 of record NZ_JBHSPA010000135.1, on the reverse strand, counting down.
GCCACCGTGGCCTCGACGCCGAACACGTTCGCGGAGCCGTACACGAAGGGGGGTTGTGCCTCCAGGGCCTTGCGGGCGCCCTCGTGGCCGAAGTGGGCGACCGAGCAGCGGATGCCGCCCAGGTTGAACGCCTTCGTCGCCGACGTGAGCGTGACCGTGCGTTCGGGGAGGATCGTGGCGAACGGGATGTGCCGGTGCGGCTCGTACACCAGGTCGGCGTGGATCTCGTCGGCGATGACCAGGAGGTCGTGGCGTTCGGCGTGCTCGGCCAGCTCGGTCAGCTCTGCGCGGGTGAAGACGCGGCCGGTCGGGTTGTGCGGGTTGACCAGCAGCAACACCCGGCAGCCAGACAGGTCGGGCACCTCGAAGCGCCAGGTGTCGCCGTCCGGTTCGAGCTGGATGGGGCGGAGGGGGCGCTCCATGACGTCCAGCGTCGTCAGGAACGGGTGATAGGCGGGGGTGTGCACGGCCACCCCGTCACCCGGTCTGGTCCAGATCTGGAGGAGCACCTGGAGCGCCTGGTTGAGGTCGTTGAACGAGCGCACCAGGGCGGGGTCGGGGCGCCAGCCGTACCTGCCGGACATGCGCTCGGCGAACGCCTCGGCCAGCGGGCCGGCGTTCGGGTCCAGCAGCCAGGCGGGGTAGCCGAGGTCGCCGGCGGCGCGGCGGCGCAGGGCTTCGGTGATCTCGGGTGCGGTGGGCAGGTCCATGTCGGCGACCCAGGCGGGGATCACTCCGGGTTCGACTGCTGCCCACTTGAGCCCATCATGTAGGGATTTAAGATCTAAAGGGGGATATGCGTCGTTCACTCGGCCATTCTAGGATTGTTGAATATGAAGAGGCGGTGGCGCGGATTGTGGCAGGCTGGGCGGCCATGACGCCCCATCCGAAGATCGACGCGATTGTCGAGACGTACCTCTCCTTGGCCGACGCGGAGGCCCCCGGACTGGTGGAGGGGCTCTACCTGGAGGGTTCCGCGGCGCTGGGCGACTACCGTCCCGGCACGAGCGACGTCGACTTCGTGGCGGTGACCGCCAGGCCCCCGGCGGCCGGGGTGCTCGAACGTATCCACACCAAACTCGGCGCCCACCCCTTCGAGGGCGTCTACCTCACCTGGGACGACCTCGGCCGCGACCCCGCCGAGTTGGGCGAGCGCCCCCATGCGCGCGCCGGGCGGCTCAACCGGCACGGCGCGGTCAACCCGGTCACCTGGCACACCCTCGCCCGCCACGGCCTGACCTGCCGCGGACCCAAACCGGAGGAGCTGGAGATCTGGAACGATCCCAGTGTCCTGGCCGCCTGGACCGATCGTAACCTCGACGGCTACTGGCGCCGTCTGGTCACCCGCGCCTCGAACCTGGCCTCCCCTTGGGGGCTGACGTGCCTGGGCGGCTACGGTGCGGTGTGGGTGGTCACCGGTGTCGCGCGGCTGCACTACACGCTGGCGACCGGCGAGATCACCTCCAAGACGGGGGCGGGGCGGCACGCGCTGGTGACCTTCCCCGAGCGCTGGCATCGCGTGGTGAACGAGGCGCTGCGGCTGCGCGAGGAGGACGCCGCCCTGCCGACGCTGGCGAGCGCCGTGTCGGGACTCGGCGACCACTTCGGTACGCCACGACGCTCGTTGTACGGCTCGCCGTTCGAGCGCAAGCGGGACGTGCTCGACTTCGCCGACCAGGCGATCACGGCGGGGCACGCCCTGCACGGCTGAATCGCTGCACGCAGGCTGCAAACGCGGCAACCGGGGATTGACGGGCCGTTCCTCGCCGGGGTACGAACGCTCTCACCGTTCCTCTTTCGGGCGCGGTGAACTGTTAACGCTAACACGCCGGAGGGTCGCTGGATGCGTACACGTTCGAGCGTTTCGAGGTTATGCGCGGCGCTGCTCATCGCCATCGCGGCCGCCCTGATGGCGCCCGCCACGGCCGCGCACGCCGCCGGCCCCGCGCCGCACTACCTGATGACGGCCTTCACCAACGCCAGTCAGTCCAACATGTACGTGTACGACTCGGCCAACGCCACCGCATTCACTCTCATCCGGGCCAACGCCTACACACCGCCGTCCGGGCTGATCCGCGACCCGAGCGTGATCCGGCACACCGACGGCTACTACTACCTCGTCTACACCACGAACTGGACCGGCGACACCATCGGCTTCGCCCGCAGCGCCGACGCCGTGACCTGGACGTTCCTCCGCAATGTGACCGTCGGGCTGAACGGGGCCACCGGCAGCACCTGGGCGCCGGAGTGGTTCAAGGACTCCGACGGCAGCGTCCACGTGATCTACTCCGCGTCCACGGCGGGAACGGCGGGACAGTTCAGGCCGTACCGGATCACCGCGACCAACAGCGCGCTGTCGGCCTGGAGCGCCCCCGCGGCCCTCGGGATCCCGGCGAACTACATCGACAGCTTCGTGGTCAAGGTCGGCTCGACCTACCACAACTTCCTCAAGAACGAGACGACCAAGTACATCGAGCACGCCACCGCCACCTCGCTCACCGGGCCGTGGACGTTCGCCGGCACCGGGAACTGGGCGGGCTGGGGGTCCGGGCTCGAAGGGCCGGCGCTGACGCGGCTGCCCGACGGCCGGTGGCGGCTCTACTTCGACAACTACACCGGCGGGCGCTACTACTACACCGACAGCTCCAACCTGTCGTCGTTCGGGGCCAAGGTCGAGTTGTCCGGTCTGTCCGGCACAGCCAGGCACTTCACCGTGCTGCGCGAGGACTCCGGCGACACGACCGCGCTGCCCACCGGCAACCGGTCGCTGCGCTCGGCGAACTTCCCCGACCGGTACGTACGCCACCGCAGCGGTCTGGCCTACGTCGAACCTCTGTCGGCCTCCAGCCCGCTCGCCGACCGCCAGTCCGCCACGTTCACCGTCACCGCCGGCCTGGCCAACTCCGGCTGCTACTCCTTCCGCTCGGGCAACTCCTACCTGCGGCACTACAACCTGCGGCTGACCCTGCAGGCCGACGACGGCTCGGCGATCTTCAAGAGCGACGCCACGTTCTGCGGGCGGGCCGGGCTGGCGGGCGGGGGGACGATCTCGCTGGAGTCGTACAACCTGCCAGGGCGCTACCTGCGGCACTACAACTACGAGCTGCGGATGGACCTGCGGGAGTCGGGATCGGTGTTCGCCTCGGACGCCTCGTACACGGTCACCTCGCCGCTGGCGTGATCCAGAGGACGTTCTGAAGGCGTTCGGACCCCGCGCACCAGCCTCTGGGAAGGACGTTCATGCTCGTACGCCCACTCCGTCGGACGGCGGTCCTCACCGTCCTGGTCACGCTGCTCACCGTGACCGTCCACCTGCTCTGGCCGGGGGCCGCGCACGCCTCCCCGGCGGTGCAGTACACCAACCCGCTGGCCGCCCAGCGCGCCGACCCGCACATCTTCCGCCACACCGACGGCTACTACTACTTCACCGCGACCGCCCCCGAGTACGACCGCATCGTGCTGCGCCGGGCGACCACCATCCAGGGCCTGGCGACCGCCCCTGAGAGCGTCATCTGGCGCAAGCACGCCACCGGCGAGATGGGCGCCCACATCTGGGCGCCGGAGATCCACTTCATCAATGGCAAGTGGTACGTCTACTTCGCCGCCGGGCGGGCCGACGACGTGTGGCGCATCCGCATGTACGTACTGGAGAGTTCCAGCGCCAACCCCCTGACCGGCGCCTGGACCGAGCGCGGCCGCATCACCACGCCCTGGGACACCTTCTCCCTGGACGCCAGCACGTTCGTCGCGAACGGCGTGCGCTACCTGCTCTGGGCCCAGCAGGAGCCGGGCATCGCGACCAACTCCAACCTGTACATCGCCCGGATGGGCGCCAACCCGTGGACGATCACCGGCACGACGACCCGGCTGACGGTGCCCGCACTGGCCTGGGAGACACGTGGCTACAAGGTCGCCGAGGGCCCCTCGGTGCTGCAGCGCAACGGGCGGCTCTTCCTGACGTACTCGGCCAGCGCCACGGACGCCAACTACTGCCTCGGCCTGCTGACCGCCGCCGCTTCCGCCGACCCGTCGCAGGCGTCATCGTGGACGAAGAGCCCGAACCCGGTCTTCGTCACCAGCGCCGCGACCAGCCAGTACGGACCCGGGCACAACTCCTTCACGACCTCGGAGGACGGGCAGAGCGACATCCTCGTCTACCACGACCGCAGCTACCGCGACATCTCCGGTGACCCCCTGAACGACCCGAACCGCCGAACCCGCGTACAAAAGGTGCACTGGCGAGCCGATGGCACCCCCGACTTCGGCATCCCGGTGCCCGACGGGCTCACGCCGGTGCGGCTGCTGTCGTACGACACGCCCGGGGCGGCGGTACGGCACTGGAATTTCCGGGCGCGCCTGGAGGCCAACGTGACCCCGCTGGCGGACTCGCAGTTCCGGCTCGTTCCCGGGTTGACCGGTTCCGGCACCGTTTCCCTGGAGTCGACCAACTACCCCGGGTACTACCTGCGGCATCGCAACTTCGAGGCCTGGGTGCAGCAGCGGGACGGGTCCGGACTGTTCGACACGGACGCCAGTTTCGTACGGAGGAGCGGACTGGCCGGGAGCGGGACGGTGTCGCTGGAGTCCGCGAACTTCCCCGGATACTTCGTGCGGCATCGAGCGGGGCAGGTGTGGGTGGAGCAGAACGATGGGACCAGCGGGTTCCGGGGGAGTGCGAGCTTCATCCTGGAGTGAGACGGCACTCGACATCTCAGGGGTGCGGCGGGTATTCGGCCGGGAGGCATGAGCTCCGGCGCGCCCCGCTCGGGACCATGGCGACCTTGACCAGCACGGAGACCTCATTCACGAGCCCAGCCACGACTTCCTGCGCCCTATTCGCGTGCGACCCCACGGCCGACGCCATCCCCTTGCTACGCCCGGGACGGCTGCGACCCCGAGCAGGACATCTCCGCCATGAGCCGGACGGCAACACCCCGAGCCGGACGGCTACGGCCCGGGTTGGACGGCAACGACCCCGGGCGGGACGGTTACGACCTGCCCGGGGTCGCCACAACATACGACCTTGACCAAGACCACTACAGCGTTTCGTAGGACCGACCATGTCCTCGCAGGGAACCGTCGGCCACGACCTGGCGGCGCAGGGGATCGCTAAGCGCGTACCCAAGCCCAAGCCAGGGACAGGACCGACGGTTGGTTGCTACAACCGACGCAGGACCGCTACGACCTTGCCCAGGACGCTGGCCTCGTCGCCCGGGATCGGCTCGTAGTTGGGGTTGTGAGGGACGAGCCAGACGTGGCCATCCTTGCGCTTGAAGGTCTTGACCGTGGCCTCGCCCTCGATCATGGCGGCCACGATGTCGCCGCTCTCCGCCACGGGCTGCTGGCGCACGACCACCCAGTCACCGTCGGCGATGGCCGCCTCGATCATCGAGTCACCGGCGACCTGCAGGAGGAACAGCGTGCCCTCGCCGACGAGCTGCTTGGGCAGCGCGAAGACGTCTTCGACGCTCTCCTCGGCCAGGATCGGGCCACCGGCGGCGATACGACCCACAAGCGGGACATAAGCGGCAGTGGGCCGGTTGATGGCCGGCTCATCGTTGGCCGAGTCGGGGTCGACCCACAGCACGGGCTCGCCCGGGAGGCGCACCTCGAGCGCGCGCGGCCGGTGCGGGTCGCGCCGCAGGTAGCCCTTGCGCTGCAGCGCCGTGAGCTGATGCGACACGCTGGACGTGCTGGTCAGCTGGACCGCCTCGCCGATCTCACGCATGGAGGGCGGATATCCGCGCTGTTGCACCGAGTCGCGGATCACTTCAAGGATCTTGCGCTGCCTGGGGGTCAACCCCAGGGAGTCTCGCCGGCGCACCGCGAGGTCGCTGACCCCGTTTGCGTCATCCCGCTCGGTCATGCTCTTCCTCCTCGCCTGGCGGCCCGCCTCACCGGCGAACCTCCCGGTCCGTGGTCTTGATGTCGCACACAGCGACGGTATCTCGGATGAAGATCATCTTCAAACAATTGTTCGAGTCTTCCTCGAAATTATCGCCGGTGTGGTGTAGAACATCGTACGGGAGTTCGATCGACACCGTGTTCGATTCGCTGATCTTTATTTGGCCTTTCCTCGGGCCACACGGCAGGAGGTCATCCATGCGAACACCCACAAATACGGACATGACCAGCGAAGATGCCAAGCGACTCACACTGATCGCCGATGCCACGCAGAGTAAGGAACGACGGGGAGACAATACGCGGACGGGCGCCGGGATCCGAGGGAATTCCGGCAAGAGGTTGGGGCCCCGTTCGAGTAGTGGGGGAAGATCCCATTTGCGTCTCGTCCCGCCACCACGCGCAGACGGCGACACCGACAACACCATGCCACCGGGAAGGGGCAATCCGCGTAGGGGGAAGGGGGGCGGCGCTTCGGTGGACGGCGACGACACCGTGACGGGCCGCAGAACCGAGCCGAGGGACAGGGGAAGAAGAGAGAGACCACACCCACCGGCGCCCGCCGCAACTCCGGTCCACCCGGGTGATGCCACGGCGGCCCGCCCGGACGCTGCTCCGGGAAGCACTGCGGCGGCTCCAGGGCCTGCGGCGGCTCCAGGGCCTGCGGCGATTTCAGGGCCTGCGGCGATTTCAGGGCGATCGGCGACCGCCAAGGAGAGTCCGGAACGGCTCGGGGCTCCCCCTTGGGTTTCGGGACGTCCCGGTACCTCTCCTCGGGTTCCGGGACAGAAAGGGGCTTCCCCTCGGGTTCCAGGACGGAAGGGGGCTTCCCCTCGGGTACCAGGGCTAGAGGCTTCCTCTCGGGTTCCGGGACAGCCAGAGGCATCCCCTCGGTTCCGGGGCAGCCGGGAACTGCGGCGGAACCTCCGGGACGACCGGCGACTGCCAGGCTCGGCGCATCGGCTGCCGGGAGCAAGTCATCTGCTGCGGCCCACCAGTCGGCTACGGGGAGGCGACCATCGTCCCCAATGGCGGGGCGATCGCCGGCTATGGGCGGGCGGCGCAAGATCGGTGCTCGGTGGCGGGCCGTTATCGCTCCTTCCGCACGGCGGGCCGGTTCTGCCGAACGGCGGACAGGTGCGTCCACGCGGCGAGGTGGCTTCCCTCTGTGGCGGCGCGCTGCTTCCCCGCAAGAGACAGGTGCTCCCCCGCAAGGGGAAGGTGCTTTCGCGCAGCGGGACAGCGCTTCCGCAAGGCGGGCCGGTTCTGCCGAACGGTGGACAGGTGCGTCCACGCGGCGAAGCCGCTTCCCCCTGTGGCGGCGTGCTGCGCCCGCGCAAGGGGCAGGGGCTTTGGCGCAGAGGGACGGTGCATCCGGGCGGCAAGCCGGTGTTGTCGCACGGAGAGACAGTGCTCTCGTGCGGAGAGATGGTGCTTCCGGGCGGCGGGCCGGTGGTTTCATGCGCAGGGGTGGTTCTTCCGCGCGGAGGGGCGGGTCTTCGGTGCGGCGGGCTGGTGCTCCTGGTGCTTCTGTGCGGCAGGGTGGCTCTTCGGTGCGGCGGGGCGGGACTCCCGTGCGGTTGACCCGGCGAGGGCGGATCGTGCTGGTGGTGGTCGTGGCGTTGCTGTCGCTGGGTGGGTTCTGGCTGGGTACGCGGGCGGTCGGGCACGCGGCGGTGAAGGTCGTGGTGCCGAGCCATGCCGGTCTGCCGTGGGTCGAGGTTCACGAGGGTGACACGTTGTGGGAGATCGCCGACGTGCTGTCCGAGGGTGATGACCCGGGAGTTCTGGTGGAGGAGATCAAGCGGCTGAACGGCCTGCCCGACTCCCTCATCCGGCCCGATACCCGCCTCTACGTGCCGGGGGACACCGCCGCCTTACGCTGATCGCCGCATCACAGAGGCGCTGCTGTCATGCCGTGGCCCTCGATGAAAGGCTGTCTTGCCGGGCTTCGGGCAACCGTCCCTAGAAGTTGAGGGGACGTGCCTCGTCGGGGCGCGGCAAGAGCCTTGGTGAGGGCCGCTTGCAACAGCCTGGGCAAGAACGCGGCAAGAGCCTTGGCGGGGTGCCGACAAGAGCGTTCGCGAAGGTGCAGCACGTGCCTTGCGCGGGGGTGCCGACAAGAGCCTTGGCGGGGGTACGGCGAGGGTACGGCGAGGGCGCTGGCAAGAGCCTTGGCGGGTGGCCTGGGATCCGGCGAATGACAGCGTGCAAGCGGGTGGCCTGGGATCCGGCGAATGGCAGCGTGCAGGCGGGTGCGCTGGGCGCGCGGCAAGATGTTCCGCTGAGGGCGACGGCCTCTGGAAGCAAGTGGGAAGGCCGTTCGGGCGAAGGGCTGTGGGCGGGCAGAGGACTCTCTGGGAGTGGGCTCAAGGGGCGTCTTTGGCTGACGATGAAACCCTCCAGGTTGGCGGTCGGGGACTGGCCGGAGGGTATGGGAACGAGTCCTGGGCGCGCGGTGTGCATGAGAGCTGATGGGAGGGGTGCGAGTGGGGTGTGTGGGCTCCGGTACCTTTGTGAGGTTTGTTCGCCATAGGGGCCTCGCGTACCCGATGTGACGTCTCCACCTGCGAGAAGATCACGTGGGACCGGGCGACACGCCCGGGGCTGATGGGGACGGCGGGCTGATCAGCGACTTCGTCAGGATGGGCCCGCCCAACTTGCGTTCATGGTCGCACGCTTCTACGGTTGGACCACAACATCTAGTAGTTACACCGATGTAGTTCACCACACCTTGTGTTTCTGCGACCGCTCCATGGAGATCTGTGGAGTGTGCGCGAGCGTCCCGTCACGACGGGCGGTTGGGCGCGTGTGGTGGCCGCAGGTCTTGGAGGCGAAAGCGTGCACTGTCCGTTCTGTCGCCACCCTGACACCAGGGTCATCGACAGCCGCTCCACGGAAGACGGCGCGGCCATCAGGCGGCGTCGCACCTGTCCCGAGTGCGGGCGCAGGTTCACCACGCAGGAGACCGTACTGCTGATGGTGAGCAAGCGCAGCGGAGTCACGGAACCGTTCTCGCGGGACAAGGTCGTCGCGGGCGTGCGGCGGGCGTGCCAGGGCAGGCCGGTCAGCGAGGACTCGCTGGCGCAGCTCGGGCAGCAGGTGGAGGAGGCGATCAGGGCGAAGGGCGCGGCAGAGCTCCCGTCCAACGAGGTCGGCCTGGCCATCCTCGGCCCGTTGCGAGAGCTCGACGAGGTGGCCTACCTGCGGTTCGCATCGGTATATCGCGGTTTCGAGAGCCTGGCGGACTTCGAGGCCGAGATCACACAGTTGAAGGCGGAGAAGGGGGAGTCATGACGGAGACGGCCAGCGGTTCGGTGGCGCGTGGAGGCAAGCGTCCGCGCAAGGGACTGAAGATGAAGCGGATCTTCACCAAGCCTGGCGTGCACCCGTATGACGAGATCCAGTGGGAGCGTCGCGACGTCGTCATGACGAACTGGCGCGACGGGTCGGTCAACTTCGAGCAGCGGGGTGTCGAGTTCCCCGTGTTCTGGTCGATCAACGCGGCCAACATCGTGACGACCAAATACTTCCGCGGCGCGGTGGGCACGCCGCAGCGCGAGTGGAGCCTCAAGGAGCTGATCGACCGGGTCGTCGGGGTCTACACGAAGACGGGCATCGAGCACGGCTACTTCGCCAGTGACGAGGACGCCGAGATCTTCGACCACGAGTTGAAGCACGCGCTGGCGCACCAGGTGTTCGCGTTCAACTCGCCGGTCTGGTTCAACGTCGGCACCCAGTCACCTCAGCAAGTGAGCGCCTGCCAGCCGTATGACGCGCTGGTCAGCACCCCCGGCGGGCTTGTTCCGATCGGGAAGCTGGTCGAGGACGACGCTGTGGGCGCGAAGGTCTATGACGCTCATGGGCTCACGCGTGTCCTCGCCACGAAGGCCAACGGGGTGAAGGACGTTCTGCGTCTGCACACCAAGGCGGGTTACACCCTCGACGTCACCGCCGATCACCTGGTGTGGAAGGCCACCGGTGACGGCACGGGGCACTTCGTCGAGGCAGGCACGCTGCGGTCTGGGGACCAACTCGAGTGGCATCGGCGCGAGGCGTTCGGCGAGGGCGAGATCGACTTCGCCGAGGTGTCCGAGGCGGCGCTCGCCGGCTGGCTGCAGTCGGACGGATTCGTCGGCCAGTACGACGGCACGAACAAGTCGCTCACCATCGAGGCGATGACCGTGACCCCCGCCGAGCTGGCATGGGTGACGAAGGCGCTCGACAGCGTCTTCCCCGAGGTGCACCGCAAGGAGAGCGCGGTCGAGACGCAGGACACCTCGCTCGACTGCCGTCGCACCAGGCTGTACGGCAAGGTCCTCGAGAGCTTCGTGGACAAGTGGGACCTTCGCCGGCGTGGCACGGAGATGGAGGTGCCCGCGCAACTCTTCACCGCGCCGCTTCCGACGGTCGCCGCATATCTGCGGAGCGTCTTCCAAGCCGAGGGGTTCGTCGCGGACAGGGACAAGTCCACGATCGTCGAGGTCGACATGATCTCGGAGAACCTGATCCGCGGCATGCAACGACTGCTCCTGCGCTTCGGCATCTACGCGCGGGTGGGGTTCAAGAAGGACGCGCGCGAGGACCGCAAGGGCTGCTGGACGTTGCGGATCCAGTCCGCCGGAGACCGGCGCGCGTTCGCCGACGAGATCGGCTTCATCGACCCCGTCAAGGCCGGGAAGCTTGAGCGAGGCTTCGACAAGCCGGGTCATCCGACGCGGTCCACCAAGCGTCTTGAGATCGACCGGATCGAGGACCTCGGTCCCATGGAGGTCTACGACATCCAGACCGAGAGCGGCGAATACCTCTCGGGCAACCTCCGGGTTCACAACTGCTTCATCCTCTCCGTGGACGACGAGATGGAGTCGATCCTGGAGTGGTACAAGGAAGAGGGCGTGATCTTCAAGGGCGGCTCCGGCTCGGGTGTGAACCTGTCCAGGATCCGTTCCTCCAAGGAGTTGCTGAGCAGCGGTGGCACGGCCAGCGGGCCGGTGTCGTTCATGCGGGGCGCCGACGCGTCCGCGGGGACGATCAAGTCCGGTGGCGCCACGCGGCGGGCGGCCAAGATGGTCGTGCTCGACGTCGACCACCCCGACATCGAGGAGTTCATCGAGACCAAGGCGCGCGAGGAGGACAAGATCCGCGCGCTGCGGGACGCCGGCTACGACATGGACCTGGGCGGCAAGGACATCGTCAGCGTCCAGTACCAGAACGCCAACAACTCCGTGCGCGTCTCCGAGGAGTTCATGCGCGCGGTGGAGAAGGGCGAGGAGTTCGGCCTGCGAGCCCGCCTGACCGGTGAGGTCATCGAGAAGGTGGAAGCGAAGGGCCTGTTCCGCAAGATGGCCAAGGCCGCGTGGGAGTGCGCGGACCCCGGCGTGCAGTACGACGACACGATCAACGACTGGCACACCACCCCGGAGACCGGGCGGATCACTGCGAGCAACCCGTGCAGTGAATACGTCCATCTGGACAACTCGTCCTGCAACCTGGCCAGCATCAACCTGCTGAAGTTCCTCAAGGACGACAACACCTTCAACGTCGCCGACTTCGTCAAGCTGACCGAGCTGATCATCACCGCGATGGACATCTCGATCACGTTCGCCGACTTCCCGACGGAGAAGATCGGTGAGACGACGCGGGCCTACCGGCAGCTCGGCATCGGCTACGCCAACCTGGGCGCGCTGCTCATGGCGACGGGTCACGCCTACGACTCCGAGGGCGGCCGGGCGGTGGCCGGAGCGATCACGTCGCTGATGACCGGTGTGTCCTACCGGCGCAGCGCCGAGCTGGCCGGGGTCGTGGGGCCGTACGACGGGTATGCGAGGAACGCGGAGCCGCACAAGCGGGTCATGCGCAAGCACGCCGCGGCGAACGACGACCTGCGCACGGCCGGGTCGATGGACGTGAAGATCCACACCGAGGCGTCGCGTCAGTGGTCGGAGTGCCTGAAGCTGGGCGAGAAGAACGGCTACCGCAACGCCCAGGCCAGCCTGCTCGCGCCCACCGGGACGATCGGGCTCATGATGGACTGCGACACGACCGGCATCGAGCCGGACCTGGCGCTGGTCAAGTTCAAGAAGCTCGTCGGCGGCGGCTCCATGCAGATCGTCAACCAGACGATCCCGCGGGCGCTCAAGCAGCTCGGCTACCAGCAGGAGCAGGTCGAGGCCATCGTCGAGTACATCGCCGAGCACGGCCACATCGTCGACGCCCCCGGCCTGCGTCAGGAGCACTACGAGGTGTTCGACTGCGCGATGGGCGAGCGGGCGATCGCGCCGATGGGGCACGTGCGGATGATGGCGGCCACGCAGCCGTTCCTGTCCGGGGCCATCTCCAAGACGGTCAACCTGCCCGAGTCGGCCACGATCGACGACATCGAGCAGGTCTACCTGGAGGGCTGGAAGCTCGGCCTCAAGGCGCTGGCGGTCTACCGCGACAACTGCAAGGTGGGCCAGCCGCTGTCGGTGGGCGACGGCTCCAAGAAGGACGCCTCCAAGAGCGAGGAGCCCAAGGAGCCCGAGGTCAAGGTCATCGAGGTCAACCGGCCGACCCGGCGGCGCATGCCGAACCAGCGGCCGAGCATGACCACCCGCTTCACGGTGGGCGGGGCCAAGGGCTACATGACCGCTTCGTCCTACCCTGACGACGGGCTCGGCGAGGTCTTCCTCAAGATGTCCAAGCAGGGTTCGACCCTGGCGGGCGTCATGGACGCGTTCTCGGTGGCGATCTCCATCGGGCTCCAGTACGGCGTGCCGCTGGAGACGTACATGAGCAAGTTCGTCAACATGCGGTTCGAGCCGGCTGGGATGACGGACGACCCGGACATCCGGATGGCCACGTCGGTGATGGACTACATCTTCCGCCGCCTGGCCCTGGACCACCTGCCCTACGACGAGCGGGCGGCGCTGGGCATCTTCTCGGCGGCCGAGCGGACCGCGCAGCAGCGCGGCGAGGACCCGGCGGCGCTGCAGGAGACGGTGGACCGGGAGGCGCTGGCGCAGTCGGCGCCCATCGAGCCCGCCCAGCCGAAGGAGCAGTCGGGCAAGGCGGAGCTGACGCTGGAGAGCCACCAGCGCTTCACGGCCGACGCGCCGCTGTGCATGACCTGCGGTACGAAGATGCGCCCCGCCGGCAGTTGCTACGTCTGCGAGGGGTGCGGCTCGACCAGCGGTTGCAGCTGAGGTTCCGCAAGAGGTGACGGGGCCGGGAGACCGGCCCCGTCGCTCAGAACATGCCGTTCGGGGTTTCTGCGGGCTCGGGAACGGGTTGCACGACGTCCCAGTGCTCGGCGACCTGGCCGTCCACCAGCCGCCAGATGTCCACGACCGCCGTTCCGCGCCCGCCGTCCGGCGGGATCATGAGGTAGTGCAGCACCACGTGGTCGCCGTCGGCGATGGCTCGCTTGAGTTCCAGGCGGGAGGCGGCCACGGGGGCGTTCCTGGTGAACTCGATCCAGGTGTCCCGCCCCGAGGGGTTGCCAGGGCTGTGCTCGATGAAGTCCTCGCGCAGGAGCGTACGCAGGATGTCGACGTTCCCCGAGGCGAACTCCCGGAATCCGGTGAGGATGATGTCCTTGTTGCTCGTCATGGGGGAACCGTCGCAGGGGGCGTCCTGGGCTGTCCATTACACGGGATGTAATGGCGGCGGCCGGGCGGGATGGGCTAGAACGGCGGGATGGGAGTTGGTGAGCTGCTGCGCGAGTGGCGGCGCCGTCGGGGGCTGAGCCAGCTCGACCTGGCCATTCAGGCGGAGGTGTCCACCCGCCACATCAGTTTCGTGGAGACGGGCCGGACGGTTCCGAGCAGTTCGATGGTCGTGCACCTGGCCGAGCATCTCGGTGTGCCGCTGCGTGAGCGGAACCGGCTGCTCGTCGCGGCCGGGCACGCGCCCGTCTACAGGGAGCGGCCGCTGGACGACCCCGACCTGGACAAGGCGCGGGCGGCGCTGGAGCAGGTGTTGCGGGCGCATGAGCCGTTCCCCGCGCTGGCGGTCGACAACCGGTGGAATCTGCTGCTCGCGAACCCGGCGTTCGAGGTCTTCCTGGACGGCGTGGATCCGGTGCTGCTGGAGCCGCCGGTCAACATGATGCGGCTGGGGCTGCATCCCGGCGGGTTCGCGCCGCGGTTGCGGAATCTGCCGCAGGTGCGCGGGTTCCTGCTGCCGCGGCTGGCCAGGCAGGTCGCGCGGACCGGAGATCCGCGGTTGAGCGCGCTGCTGGAGGAGTTGCAGGGGTACGGGGGCGAGGGGGAACCGGTGGCGGCGGAGCCGACCGACATCGTCCTGCCCATCCGGCTCCATCACCGGGGGCGGGAGTTGTGCCTGTTCAACACGATCACGACGTTCGGCGCGGCCTTCGACGTCACGCTGGAGGAGATCGCGGTGGAGGCGTACTTCCCTGCTGACGACGAGACCGCCCGGCACTTCCGGAGCCTTGTCCAGTAGCGGACAGGGCGTGGATCGGGCGGGCCGGGTCGGTCATGCTCCGGAACATGAGGCGAGTCGCGGTTCAGGCCGTGGTGTTCGGGGCGTTGCTGTACGGGGTGCACAGGCTGGGGATGGTGGTGGTCGCCTGGCTGCTCGGGAACAAGGAGATGATCGTCGGGCTGGACTGCTGCATCGACTACAACAGGAACACGCAGGACCCCTGGAGCAACGTGCTGGTGGCCGTGTCCGGGGTCCTCGTCACGCAGGTGGTGGCGTGGGTGGCCATCGGGCTGCTGGCGGCCGGGCGCGGGCCGGCGCGGACGCTGGCGACGCTCGCCGGGACCGCGTTCGTGGTGAGCCCGTTGTTGCAGCTCATCGTGTACGTGGTGTGGCACTGGGCCGAGCGGGACTATGTGGCGGTGATCGACTACACGTGGGTCGCGACCGGGCTGCCCGAGCAGGCCCTGGTGGTGTCGATGCTGGGGTTGTTCGCCGGATATGCGCTGGTGTTCTGGCTGGCGTTGCTCAGGGCGTGGGATCGGGCCGTACGCGCGCGCGACCCGCACCGAGCGGGCCGTGCCGGCCTCACGTGCTGAGCACGTCGCGTAGGACGTCGGGTTTGTTGGTGATGATGCCGTCCACCCGGTAGGTGAGCATGCGGAGCATGGCGTCCGGGTCGTCCACGGTCCAGGCGAACACGTTCATGCCGAGGGAGTGCGCGCGCTGTACGTACGCGGCCGTGAGCGTGGTGTACGGCGGATTGACCTGGTCGGCGAACTTCGCCAGCCCGGGCAGTTCGGCGGTCGTCGGCGTGCCGAGCAGCCCGATCGGCACCTGCGGCAGCACCCGGTCGAACCTCCGCATCGAACCCCAGTCGAACGACTGCACCACCACCCGCCCAGGAGCGAGCCAGGAGGAGTGACGCCGCAGTTCACCGGCGATCCGGGACTCGATGCCGGGGTAGAGCGCCGGATCCTTGACCTCCAGCAGCAGGCCCAGCTCCGATCCGCTCATCGCGCTCAGCGTCTCGTCGAGGGTGGGCACGGGCTCACCCTTGTACTCGCCGGACCGCCACGAGCCGGCGTCCAGCTTGCGGATCTGGGAGAGCGTCAGATCGCGGACGTTCCATGGGGACAGGGTCGGGAAGACCTGCTCGGCGTCGGTCGTCCGGGCCAGGGTCGTGTCGTGCATCAGGACCAGCTGGTGGTCCTTGGTCTCCTGGACGTCGAGCTCGAACATGTCGGCCCCTTGCGAGGCGGCCAGCTCGAAGGCGGCGATCGTGTTCTCCGGGGCGTACGCGGAGGCGCCCCGGTGGGCGACGATGGTGATGGTGTCGGCGTGGGCGGGGGTGGATAGGAAGGTGAGGGAGGTCGCTACGATGACGGCGAGTCGCCTGAACAATGGGTCTCCTCAGCGGGGGAGAGACAACGACTCGACGATGACAACCTCTCATGACCTGAAGTTGAGAGAAGAGTAACCCAGCGATGCCGCGCAGATGAGCATTCGACACGCGCGGATGAGTTCAGGTGTCAGCTGTCCGGGGTGGCAGGCGGGCGTACCGATGAGTTCAGGTGTCAGCGGTCCGGGGCGGCGGGCGGGCGTACCGGGGCCGGGCGGAGGCGCTGGGGCGCGAAACGCGCGCCCCAGCGCCCCGTGTCAGCGCAGTCCCGCGTCGAGTGCGGTGGTCAGGGTGCCGGTGTCGCCGGACATCTCCCAGATCATCGCCCCGAGCAGGCCCTTGCCCCGTAGCCAGGCCGTCTTCTTGCCGATCGACCAGGCGTCGTCGAACGTCCACCACTGCCCGCCGTTGCCGGTGTAGCAGGAGGTGGCCACCGACTGTTCGTCGTGCCTGACCGTGCAGCCGGGCACCATGGCCAGCAGGTTGCTGTAGCCGCGGGTGCCGGCCTCCTCCTGGAACTGGCCGGGGGCGGCGCCGACGGCAGGTTGCCACTCGCCGTACTTGCCGCCGTCCGTGACCTGCTGCCAGCCGCGGCCGTAGTAGGCCAGGCCGATGGTGATCTTGCGGGGGTTCACCCCGGCCTGGAGGTAGACGTCCACGGCCTTCTCGACGCTGAAGTCCGAGTTGTACGGGCTGTCGGTGTCGAGGTAGAGATTGCCCTGGTGGCCGGTACGGTTCGGCTCCCAGGAGTTGTCGCTGCCGGCGCCGTGGAAGTCGTACCCCTGAACATTAAAGATGTCCAGATATTTCGTGGCCTGGGGAAGATCCCAGCCGGCGGCGATCTTGGCCGGGTCGGCCGGGGTGAACGCCGTGAGCTGGTAACGCTTGCCCGTCGTGGTCGTGAGCGCGTCGAGCTGGCGGCGGAACTCGGCGATCAGCAGCGTGTTGTTCGCCTTGTCCGCCGGGCTGACGTGGTTGCCCGCGTGCCCCTCGGCCCCCGGCCACTCCCAGTCGAGGTCGATGCCGTCGAAGATGCCCGCCGCCGTCCCCGGCCCGCCCGCGGCGTTGTAGGCGGGCAGGTTGCCCTTGATGTAGACGTCGATGCACGACGAGACGAACTTCTTGCGCGCCGCGTCCGTGGCGGCCACGTCGGAGAAGTACTTGGAGTACGTCCAGCCGCCCAGCGAGATCAGCACCTTGAGGTGCGGGTGCTTGGCCTTGAGCTTCCTGAGCTGGTTGTAGTTGCCGCGCAGCTTCTCCCAGCCCGTGTCGGCCACCCCGTCCACCGACTGCGCGGCGCTGAACGGCCGGCTGTAGTCGGCCTCGGCGTCGCCGGCCCCGTCGCCCTGGTTCGGGTCCTGGGGGTTGGCCGTGGTGCCCTTGGTGACACCCTGCAGGCAGGTCAGGTTCTGCGGGTCGATGTTGGCGAAGGCGTAGTTGATGTGGGTGAGCTTCGCGGCGGCGCCGGTGGTGTCGAGGTTGCGGACGAAGTACTGGCGGCCGTAGATGCCCCATTGCACGAAATATCCGACGCGGGCGTAGCCGGTCTCGACGATGTCCGCCGTGGTCGCCTTGACGATGGCGCTGGCGGCCGAGACGTTGTCGTACAGGTCCCGCGCCTTGACGGTGAACGAATATTCGGTCGAAGGGGACAGGCCGGAGACGACCGCTGTGGTGCCTGTGACGGTCGTGGCAAGGGAAGAGCCGATATATACGTCGTAGTTGGCGATGCCGGAGTTGTCGGAGCTGGCCGCCCACGCCAGTGTGACGCTGGAGGAGGTCTTCGCCGTGCTGCGCGCATCGGCCGGCGTCGTCGGGGGCTGGGTGTCGTCGGCCGGGTTGCGGGTGGTGACCTTCAGTGCCGTGGAGGCGGGTGACGACGTGCCCTTGCGGTCCTTGGCCTTGACGGTGAACGTGTACTCGGTCGACGGCGTCAGACCCTGCACGGTGGCCGAGGTGCCTGTCACGGAGGCGGCGAGTGAGGAGCCGTTGTAGACCTCGTACCCGATGATGGGGAGGCTGCCGGGAGCGGCCGCGTCCCAGGCGAGCGAGACGGTCTTCGTGGTCCTGGCGGGGGAGCGCAGCTTGCCCGGCGCGCCCGGCGGGGCGTCGGGGGAGCCGTCGCAGTTGACGTCGTTGATCCGGCAACTCGTCGGCTCGGCGTTCGCGGTGCTGAGCGTGAAGGACGGGCTGTACGGCTCGGTGGTCGCGCCCGCGTTCACGGTGGTGTTGTAGTGGGCGGGCGTCAGCGTCACCGTACGGCCGCTCTGGGTCAGCGAGCCGTTCTGCGCGTTGCTCGCGGTGACCCCGGCAGGCAGGTCGAACACGATCGTCCAGCCGTTGAGCGCGGCCGTCCCGTTGTTGGCGACGACGAGCTTGGCCGAACCGCCGCTGACCTCGTACGTGGCGCTGACCGGC
>NZ_JBHSPA010000134.1:0-6470 GCF_042656245.1 Nonomuraea insulae | reverse complement strand
CCCGGACGAATACACCCTCAGCGCCTGATCGAACCAGTCACTGCAAAAGAGCTACACCCAATGCCGATGCCGACCTGATCGGCGGAGTGGAAGGGCCGAATCGCTGATGATCTTCCGCCTCTTGCGTGCGCTGGTCGCGTACGTGGTTCTGCTGGCGGCGGTGCTGGGCTTGCCCATCCTGCTCTACACGCTTGCCGGCCCACCCTTTCCGGACCGGCTGCCCAGCCTGGCGCAGATCGCGAGCACCCTGGCCTCCCCCGATGACGGCACGCTCTTCGTCGCCGCCTTGGAACTGCTCCTCTGGCTCACCTGGGCCCATTTCACCCTCTCAGTGCTCTGCGAGATCGCGGCCAAAGCGCGGGGCCGACGTCTCTCCCCCAGCTTTCCCCGGCTCCCGGGCGTACATCGCCTGGCCGCGTACCTGGTCGCCTCCGCCACACTCACCGTTCTCGCTCCGGGCGTGAGCAACGCCGCAGCACCTCCGCCAGTGGTCTCCATGGCACCTCTGCACCCCCTTGGCCAGGTCGCCGATGAGGCTCCACAGACCTATGAAGTGAAGCAGGGAGACACCCTGTGGAAGATCGCAGACGAGGAACTCGACAGCCCACGACGATGGCCGAAAATCTGGGAAACTCAACGCCCACTCGAAGCAGCCGAGCGGACACACCTTCACGGACCCAGGCCTGATCCAGCCCGGCTGGAACCTCCGCCTTCCCCACAAACGCTCCGAGCCATCCCGCACCGGCTCTGCAGCCGATCAACCGCTCGTAACCGGTAGCGCTTCGACACCGAGCCCCTCCGCGGAACCACGCCCAGAGCCGGCCAACACACACGCCGCACCTGAGCATCACATGACAGAGACCGTGCAGCTATCGTCCGGCTCTCTCGTCGCGGTGGCATACGTTGCCGGGATCAGCACCGCGTTCATTGCCGGTCGGCTTCGTCGGCGCCGCCGCCGGATCCCACCTCAATCTCATGAAGCAGTGACGATCACCCCTGAGCCTGAGGCTCCGCCCGAGATACGTGAACTCCACCGTGCTCATCGCCAGACGTTCGCCCAGCAGGAGCAACCGATGCCCACCGATGGCGAGCTCATACGCCTCGCCGACTCCAACGACGTCCCAAAGCAGGCTCACCTCGGCGAGACTCCCAACGGCCAGCCTGTGTACGTGAATCTCGAGGGACCCGGCACGGGTTTCACCGGCCCCGGTGCCCTCGATATTCTGCGCTACCTGGCCGTTGACCTGCTTCGGCAGTCGAGCAACTACCGCACACAGATCATCATGTGCACGGAACTGGCCTCGAAGCTCCTCGGTCTGCCCGGGCCTGATCTGGACCATGTCGCCGCGACGCTGCCCGGGCTTTTGATCGTCGATTCACACGAGAACGCCCTGCGGCATTTCGAGGAGACGTTCTTCCTGCGCAGGCGGATGGTGGTTGAACGGGATTCCTCCGATGTCGACGAGCTGCGGGAGACGGATCCGGGGGAGGCGCTGCCCGTGGTGCTGCTCGTCACCGAACTCGACGACGAGGTGTACGAGCACGTGACAGCACCGCTTACGTGCGGGCAGAACACAGGGGTCGGGGCCCTGCTCCTGGGCTCCTGGCCAGGTGGTGTCACCCTGCTCGTCTCCGATGCGCACTCCGTGGAAACGGCCGAGGGCCGAGGCTCCGATCGTTTCGCGGGTGCACGGCTGTTGAACATCACGGCGGACGAAGCCGCAGCTCACGTACAGCAGCTCGCTTCCGTGGAGTCGCGAGACGCCCATGAGATAGCCCACCCGCCCGACGACAGCGCTTCCGACTGGCCGGGCACTTCCCTTGTCCGCCTGACGATCCTGGGCCACCCCATGATCCACGTCCGCGACCAAGCACAGTCGCTGTCCTTGAGCTGGCTGCAACTGAACACGCTCACCTATCTCGCCCTGCATCCCAATGGCGTGACCCGAGACCAACTTTGCGCCGCACTGTGGCCGGACGAGTCCGGCAAGGACATTCACAACGCCCTTCGCCACCTCCGGAGCGCGCTCGTCACTGCCACCGGCTACAAGAACCCGGACCCGAAGAAGGCACCCTTCATCAGCGCCTCAACCACCAAGGACTCCGCGATCTATCGTCTCGACCCGCGGCTGATCAGCGTCGATCTATGGGAATACGAAGCCGCGCTTGAAGAAACCAGAATCGCCCCGGGCGCGACGGGCCGTTCCTCCGCGCTGGCCAAGGCCGCAGAGCTCTGCGCAGGCGAACTTGCCCAGGGCCTCACAGCGGAATGGATAGAGGACCAGCGTTATCCGCTGACCCGGTCGCAGGCCGATGTCCTGGCGCAACTCGCGGAGCTTCTCACCGAGGAAGACCCGGAACGGGCGCTCGCGGCGCTGGAGCGGGCACGAAAGCTCGACCCCGACACCGAGGAAACCTACTTCCGGATCATCCGCCTGCAACTGGACCTCGGCAGGCGAGACGATGCGTCCCGCACTGCCGAGTTGCTTCGTCAGCACCAACATGGCTTGGGAATATCGGGGGATTATCAGACGGAAAAGCGACTGGGAGAGATGTTCCGCACATAATCTCTGCTTCTCTCAGTTAACTCCCTACGCCAAGTGGCATCCCCGACATGTTCGCGCGACTCGACCACCTGCGCTAACGGAATCCCTAGTCTTTTGGACCCATTTCTTCGATTCGCTGTTGCCAGTCGCCTACAAGAGTCTTGATCGCCGCAGCCAGCCCGAGGGCAACTGCGGCGACGATGGCTGTGATGATCACCCATTCGACGGCCGAAGCACCGCGACTCGGCGCATTGCGGGCGTTAGAGATGCGTACGGCCAACTGCGCCCGGACATAGATAATAAGGGGATGATTCACCGCGTTCCTCTGGTTTGTTAGAACCTGGCTAGATGCCCGGATTTGTATCCCGCTCCGGGAAGCAAGTCTTATTAGATTTCAACAGCGTCCTTGACGTAATCGTATAGCTACTTAAAGTTATGGTCCTGGATATGTCGGAAGACGGGAGAGCACATGGCTTCATGGGTGAGCAAGGCGATCACCGCGCTGGGCGGAGGCCTGCTGGTGATCGCCGCCATGCCTGCGGCGGCGCAGGCGGCGGGATGGCGCGCAACCTACCAGGACGGCGCGGTAACGGTTCCCGCTGACAGGTCCAGTATCAAGGTCTGCGACGGCAGGAACGACGGGCGCGTCTACAAAGCACAGTGGGGCAACGACGCGCGGGTACAGGTGAGCGGGGTAATGGAGGTAAGGGCTCCTCAGGGCGCCTGTGCCACCGACAGTTCGTTCCTGGGTAACGTCATGGTCTTTAAGATCTGCTGGGGTCGTCTCGGTGGGGACAAACGAGTGATCTGGGAGCGCTGCGGGGCTCCCCAGTGGGTAACGGCGAAGCCGGACTGGTGGGGCAAGAAGTAAGAGGTTCGTGAGCGGCAATGCGCTCGCAGAGGTGGGGCCGACGCGCAAGACGTGCGAGTTCCCGGTTGTGCCTTGACGGCGCTGCCGGGGACTCACGGGCTTGCCGACTTTCGGGTTGATTTCGATCCGCATCACCTCGTAGGTAAATCCGCCCCGTTCTATGCGAAAGCCAGGGCGCGGAAGGCGTTACGAATCTCGGTGAGTGGCTGGCGGTCACGTCCGTAGTACAGCTTGTTGGTGAGCAGAATGGCCCAGCGTCTCTGTTCCGGGGAGACCCACATTCCGGTGCCGGTGAAGCCGTAGTGCACGTAGATGTCGTCTCGTGCCGAGGTGCCTGGGGCCGGGTGCCAGAACAGGCCGCGGGCGGGCTCGAGATCGCGGGTGTGGATCTGGAGGGACTCCCGCGTCCAGGCAGCACTGAATTCAGGAGCGAGCGTGGAAGGTTCGAGGAGATGGCGCAGGAAGATCGCCAAATCCTCAAGGCTGGAGAAGGCGCCGGCGATGCCGCAGACGCCGCCGAGCAGTCGCGCGGAGAAGTCGTGTGCGGTGCCTTTGAGGTGCTGGCCGGTCTCCTGATCGTTTTCGGTGGGGGCGCAGCGTGGGATGAGGTCGGCTGGTAGCGGGCCGAAGCGGGTGGCGGTCATGCCAAGGGGCTGCCAGACGCGGGTCTGGGCGAGCTGGTCCAGTGGGATACCGGTGAGGTGTTCGGCGAGGAAGCCGAGGATGAGGGCGGCCCGATCGGTGTATTCGATGGCTTGGCCGGGTGGGCGGTGCAGGGGTTCACGCAGGACGCCGTCACGGACGCGATGTGGGTCGGTGCCGTAGAGGTTCTTGAGGTTGGCACGGAGTGGCAGGCCGGCGGTGTGGGTGAGGAGGTGGTGTACGGTCACGTCGCCGAGCTGGTGGCCGTTGAGGTGGGGCATGAGGGCGGCGAGGGGGTCGTGCAGGTTCAGGCGTTGCTCTTCCCAGAGGGTGCCGATGACCGCCCAGACAGCAAGGATCTTGGTGAGGCTGGCGACGTCGAAGACGGTGTCCAGCCGCATCGGGTGGTCCGGCTCTGCGGAGTCGAGTAGCCCGCAGGTGCCGGCGAGCTGGATGCCGTCGGGGTTGCCGACGGCCCAGACAGCGCCGGGATAGACCTTGTCGCGGACGCCTTGGCGAAGGACGTACTCGATGCGGTCCTGCTCGGGCGCCATGGTCTGCCTTTCTGCCGGGTGGTTGTGGTGGCCAGCGTAGTAACGGCTGGGGGTTGTGGCTGGTGAGCGGCGCGGTCTCAGGTGATGTGGTTGCCGAGTGCGGTGAGTGCTGCGGCGGTGTCGCTGATGGGGTAGCGGCGGGCGTTGGTGTATCCGGCGGCTTGTAGGTCGGCGAGCAGAGTGGGGTCGCGGCGCAGCAGGGTCAGCGTGCTGCTGAGCACCGTCGGGTCGGTGAAATCCGTTGGGAGGGCGGTGTCGGCCAGGATGTCGATGAGGCCGGGGACGGGCTGGTAGAGCACGGGCAGGCCGCAGGCTTGGGCTTCGACGGCGACCAGGCCGAAGGCTTCCAAGGTGGTGGAGGGGACGGCGAGGGCGTCGTGCTCGGCGAAGCAGTTCCAGAGGTGGTGGCGGTCGAGCCAGCCCAGGTAGCGGTGTGGGCACCGGAGTTCTTGGAGTCGTGGGGCGAGGGTCGCGTACTGCTCGGTGGGGGCGGCGATGCTCAAGGTCGTGTCACGGTTCTGGGCGCAGGCCTTGGCGAGCGCTCGCACGCCCTTCTCGGTGGTGAGCCGTCCGGCGTAGAGCAGCCGGAAGGGTCTGCCGGTATCGGGTTGGCGTCGGTGAGGGGGCGTCTTGAGCAGGTGGTCGGGGATGCCCCAAGGGATGTGTTCGAGCTTGGCGGAGTCGAGGTGGGGTGCGAGGCGGCGGAGGCTGTCGGCCATCGCGGGTGTCGGGATGACGATCTTGGTGGCGCTGGTGGTGGCGTGGTGAAGGACTTGGTGCTGGGTGTCGTTGCTGGTGGCGAAGAGCAGGTCAGTGCCGTGTACCAGGGCGATGCTCGGCCGGCCGGGGAGAGCACGGATCAGTGCCGGGGTGGCGCCGAAGGTCAGGTGCTGCAGGTGGGTGACGGCGATGTCGCTGGATGTGAGGCGAGCGGTCAGCGCTGTGGTGAGGGCGTGGGTGTAGCGCCAGAAATCGGGGCCGGTGAGACATTTGCCGTCGACTTGCAGGGTTTCGATGGGAGGGTGGGGTGGTTGCCGGCCTAGGAGCATGAAGGTGCGGGCCGGGATGAGCGGGTTGGGGCCGCCGTAGAGGTCGTGGAGGAGTTCCACGCTGCCGCCGGGGCTGCCTGCCGGGAGGTCGAGAGCGGTGGCGATCGAGGTCATGGCTGCTCCTCGGATCTGATCTCGTGGTGGAGGCGGGAGGTGTCGATGGTGGTGCTGACGGCGTATTTGCCGCCGTGGTGCTGGTAGCTGGTGGTGGCGCCGAAGGGCTGGAGGAAGGCGAGCTTGCCGAAGGTCATGCCGGGATAGACGCGGACCGGTCAGGCGACGCGGATTTCCAGGGTCCAGGCGATGGCGTGGCCGGTGTGGCCCAGCGGTGCGGAGACGTGGACCCAGATGCCGAGGGCGCCGATGGTGCGGTTGCCGTTGAGGAGTTGGGCGTAGCGTTCGGAGCAGCTGCGCTCATATGTGAGGCCCAGGTAGAGGGCTCCGGGGAAGAGCACCATGCCGGTGATGGGGATGCGCGCTTCGGTGGTGTGCGTGGGGTGCGCGGCGTCCAGGGCGCCGTGGCAGATCTTGATCTGGCTGCTCAGGCGCCAGTCGTAGGCGTTGGGAGAGATCCTGCGGGGATCGTACGGGTCGATGGTGATGTCGCCGGCTTGGATGGCGGCGGCGATGGCGGGCCCGGTGAGGATCATGAGAGGCCCGCCTGCAGCAGAACGTCGCGCCGACATCACGGTTCGCCACCCGGGCCCGCCAGGCATCAACATCCTGGCCGTGGCTTAACTAAGCGGTATGGGTGTAGCTCTTTTGCAGTGACTGGTTCGATCAGGCGCTGAGGGTGTATTCGTCCGGG
>NZ_JBHSPA010000133.1:0-569 GCF_042656245.1 Nonomuraea insulae | reverse complement strand
CCGCGTTTGGGCTGCCCGACCCGGCTGACGATCTGGTCGATCTTCAGCTGGTGCCACAGGTGATCGAGTGCGTAGGTGCCGCCGAACGGCACCGAGGAGGTGAACTCCAGGTCTGATGCGGCGGTCGCGGCCAGCGCGTCGCCCGGTTCCAGCAGCTTCGATAGAGACGCGACCAGGCGCTTGACGGCGTCGCGGTCGAGCTGGTCCTCGCGGCCGAAGGTGAACAGCACTTTGGGCACGGCCCGTCCTTTGGCCGGGTCCCACTCGTTGTGGGCCAGGTGGAGGTAGCGGACGGTGCCGGATTTGTTCTCCCGTTTCGTCGTCTTCACGTACACGGCTCTAGAGCATACGGGCTGTGTCCTGGTGGATGTAGGTGAATCTCTGAAATCGCGTCTCTAGGGGCTTTCGGGTGTCTGCATCTCTCACGGCTGGATGACCTGCAGTTTCAGCTCTGCAGGACCTCCAGGACCCGCGAATTACGTCGAACCCGGGCTGTACGGAGGTCGGGCACCGGAGTCGATCCTTCGAATGGTGGGGCGGAGGGGTCCTTACGTGAAAAGGGCCGCCAG
>NZ_JBHSPA010000132.1:0-4776 GCF_042656245.1 Nonomuraea insulae | reverse complement strand
AGCGTGCCGGTCGTCTCGGAGAAGATGTCACCGATGCCGTCACCGTTGAAATCCGCGCCGTGTACGGAGGCGTCGTCGACGATGTTCTTGTACCGGATGGGCGTGTAGTTCTGCATGCTCGACCAGGACTCGTCCCCCCGGTCCCCGTGGGAGTTGACGGACGGGCCCTTCGCCCAGTCGTCCTGCCATCCGTCGCCGTCGGAGTCGTTGCCGCCGTTGAGGGAGTAGGTCCACGCGCCCTGGCTGTGGTCCTGATCGTTCTTCCACCGGGCGAAGAGCTCCATGTGCCCGTCGCGGAGAATCGCGTCGCCCGGCAGGAGGTTGTGCAGGCTCGGCAGCGTGACCTTGCCGGAATAGCCGGCGAAGTCGTCTGTGCTGTTGCCGCCCTTGCCGGAGTTCGCGGTGATGTGCCAGGCCATGGAGACCAGGCCGGAGCAGTCCGGCCCGTACTTGTGGTCCCCCTCCACGTCCGTGATCAAGGTGTTGGGCCGGCGCGTCAGGTTGTAGCGGACGTTGCGGTCGACCCAGTTCTCGGCGCGCGCCAGAACCTCCGATCGGGTGATCCTCCCGTCGGGGGAGCTCGCGGCGTGCGCGGCCTGGGGCTGAGCGGCAACATCCAGGGCGGAGAAGGAGAATGTCGCGGCGATGAGCGCGAGGCCGGCCAAGAGGCGGACGGGGGGTGACTTTCTCGACATCGGGCTTTCCTCCGGTGCGATGAGGCCTCTTGCCGGCCCCAAGTCACGCCAGAGTGTCGATCGACGCTGGAAATCCCCTGCAACGCCCTTTCAGGGCCTTTCCCACGGCACAGGGTTCGAGCCGCGCCGGGCTCGCAATCGCCGCAGCTGATGAGGCTAGCTGGGATTGCGTGTTTCCCTCGGCTCGCCGTTCACCTTGACTCGTGGATGACACGTCGGCGCAGCTCGCGCCGCTGTCAACGTGAAAGGCTCGTGGTGACCCTGGACGCAGATGGAACGATCGTGACCGCGCGGGCTGGCCTGAACGGTCAGGCTCCGCGCTGCGAGCACGTCGACGTGCTCCAGGCGGTGGAGCACGGACTGCCCGAATGCAAGGAATGTCTGGCCGGCGACCAGACCTGGACGAGGTTACTGGTCTGCCTGACCTGCGGGTGGGTGGCCTGTTCCGACGATTCGAGCGGCGGCCACGCCAAGGCGCACTACAGGGAGACCGACCACCCGGTAGTCGCGGTCCTGGAACCGCACTCGACCTGGCGATGGTGCTATGTGCACCGGCGGACTGTATGAACGAGACGAATGAGACTTCATGACCATTTCTAACCGGCCGGTGAGAGATCGGCAGGATTACGACGGCGCGTCACCGTTCCCCGGGGCCGGGGAGCACACGCCGGCCGGCAGGGCGCAGATCGGGCTGACGGGGGCGATCGTCGTCCTGCCGTTCGTCGCGCTCGGCGTCGCGATCTTCCTGGCGTGGGGGCACGGCGTCGAGCTCGCCGACCTGCTGCTGGCCGCGGCCTTCTACGTGGTGACCGGGCTGGGGGTGACGGTCGGGTTCCATCGGCTGCTCACCCACGGCTCCTTCACCGCCCGGCCGCGGTTGCGGGTGGTGCTGGCGGTCGCCGGGTCGATGGGCTTCCAGGGGAACGTGATCGACTGGGTGGCGGTGCATCGCCGTCATCACGCCTTCACCGACCGGCCGGGCGATCCGCACTCCCCCTACCGGTACGGCACCGGCCTGCGCGGGCAACTACGGGGGCTTGCCCACGCCCACCTGGGCTGGATGTTCGCCGACGACCAGACCCCGGCCGAACGCTACGCTCCCGACCTGCTCGCCGACCCGGCCATGATCAAGGTCGCGCGCGCCTTCCCCGCGCTGTGCGCGCTGTCGCTGGCGCTGCCGTTCCTGGCCGGCTGGGCGATCACCGGCACCCTGTACGGCGGCCTGACCGCGTTCCTGTGGGCCGGCCTGATCCGCGTCGCGCTGCTGCAGCACGTCACCTGGAGCGTCAACTCCCTGTGCCACGTCGTCGGCAGCAGGCCCTTCAAGACCCGCCGCCACGACCGGGCGACGAACCTGTGGCCCCTGGCCCTGCTGTCCTTCGGCGAAAGCTGGCACAACGGCCACCACAGCGAGCCCAGCTGCGCCCGCCACGGCCTCGACCGCGGCCAGCTCGACCCGTCCGCCGGCATGATCCGCCTGTTCGAACGGCTCGGCTGGGCGAGTGACGTGCGCTGGCCCGACCACGACCGCATCCAATCCCGCCGAACCGACAACCCCGGGCCTCAGCAGGACGCCGTGCTTGACGGATGAGGCTGCCGGGAGCGGTTGACCCCCTGCGGATACCGGTCCAGGATATTCGAGTGCGGGAAAACGGGTAAAAGTCCGATAGGCCCTTCGGGTGTCCGATGGCTCGCCTTGTCCTTCATGATGCGGGCGCTTCCTGGAAGAAGTGCTCTCCAGCTGTTCCTGGCATGCGTGTGCGGGATGTTGCCGGCGATATTCGGCGGCCTGGTCGGGCTGATCGCCGGAATACTTCCCGAGACCATTCGCGATGGCGGTCTCGACACGGAAAGCGGTAAAAGGCTCGTCGCCCTGTTGGTCGCGGCGGTCATTCTCCTCCTCGCGCAGGAGTTGGCCGGCTCGGCCTATGAAGTAGCGAAATGGGCTTTCTACCGCCGATACGAGCACTACCTCCTCGGACGCGTTATCGACGCGACCTTGAGTACGCGACGGCTGGAGCTGTTCGAGGATCCCCAGCTGTCCCGGCTCGCCGACCGGGCCGTCCGGCTCGCCGGGCTCGATCCCGGTGACCTGGTCGACGGCTGGTGCACGAGGTGGTCGCACCTCTTCCAGGGCGCCGCGGCCGCCGCGCTCGTCGCGACGGTCTGGCCGGTCGCGGCCGGCGTCCTGGTCGTGGTCTGGTTCGTCGCCGGCGCCGTCATGCTGACGGCGCTGCGGCGCCTGGACATCGACTCGTGGTCCTCGGGGCTCCGAGAGGCGGAGTACCTCGCGAGGATCGCAGAAAAGCCGGCGTGGGCCAAGGAGGTCCGGGTGTTCGGGCTGACCGGCTGGCTCGCCGAGCGGTTCGGCCTCCGATGGACCCGTGCCCTTGACCAGCTGGCGCGGGCGCGCGGGGCCGGGCGGTGGCGGACCGTGACGGTGCTGCTCGCCCTCCTCTGCTCGCACGGGGTCATCGCCGCCGTCATGGTCGCTGACGGCCTGGCCGGAAGTCTCTCCGCGACGCAGATCACGGTGCTCCTCCTCGGCATGTCAGGGATGACCGTGCTGGCCGACCAGACCGGCGCGGAGCTCATCGAGTACGGCAGCCCGCGCGTGCCTCTCGTCCTCGACCTGGAGAAGGAGGCCGCCCAGGTTGCCACAGGCGCCGGCCCCAAGCCCCTGCGGTCCCCTCGTCCCGTCCGGATCTCGCGGGAGATCCGGTTCTCCGACGTGGACTTCGCCTACCCGAATGCACGGCCCGTGTTCCGGCGGCTGAACCTGGCGATCGAGGCCGGCACCTCGCTGGGCGTCGTCGGGCTCAACGGCGCCGGCAAGACCACCCTGACAAAGCTGCTGTGCGGGCTCGAGGTCCCGGCGGCGGGCACCATCACCGTGGACGGAGTCCCTGTCCAGGAGCTCGACATCGGCGCGTGGCGTCGAACGATCGCGGCGATCTTCCAGGATTTCGTGCACTACGAGCTCCCCGTACGGGACAACATCGGTTTCGGCGCGGTGGAGGCGCTGCGGGCAGCCGGGGAAGGCGCGGAGGCGTCCAGGACGGCCCGCGACCGTCTCGACGCCGTGGTGCGCACCGCCGCCGAACGGGCCGGAGCGCACAACCTCATCGCGGGCCTGCCGGACGGGCTCGACACGACGCTGTCGCGACGGTTCCCGGGCGGCGTCGACCTGTCCGGCGGCCAATGGCAACGCATCGCTCTCGCGCGAGCCATGGCAGCGGTGGAGAACGGCGCCGGTCTGCTCATCCTCGACGAGCCGACGGCACAGCTGGATGTTCGCGCCGAAGCGGACCTGTACGACCGTTTCCTCGACCTGACTCGTGACCTGACGACGATCATCATCAGTCACCGGTTCTCGACCGTACGCCACGCGGACCGGATCGTGGTGCTGGACCAGGGCCGGATCGTCGAGGACGGCGGGCACGACGAACTCGTCGCGGCCGGTGGGGAGTACGCCCGGCTCTTCTCCCTCCAGGCCGCCTCATACGGGATCGCGACGTGACACGTGGCAGGTGGCGACGATCCGCCACCCTCGTGCTCAGCGCCGCCTGGTCGGCGGACCGGTGGCGCACCACCCTGGCCTTCCTCTCGCTCACCGCTCAGGTCGTCATTCAGGTGCTCTTCGCCTACTGGCTGAAGCTGCTCATCGACGCGATCGCCGCGTCGGACGGCAGGGCGGCGCTGCTGGGAGCCTGTGGCGTCGTGGGTTCGATCGCGGGCGCCTCGGTCTTCGCCCACTGGGGCGGTCGCGTGCTCGCCGGGCTCAGCGGCCGTCTGCGCTATTGGCTCAACCGGCGCGTACTCGAGATCTCGGCGAGCATGCCGACGCTCGATCTGCACGAGACTCCCGAGCACCTGACCCAGTTCGAGGCCCTGCGCCGACAGCAGTACCAGCTGTACCAGGCTGTTCCGCGGCTCATCGAGCTGCTGGCCTCGCTGATCCGTATGGTCACGATGGGCATACTCCTGGCCGGCGTCACCCCGGCGCTCCTGGCACTTCCGCTCGTCGTCGAGCTGTGCCGCTCGGCCGGATTCACCCCCACCCTCTACGGGGGCACCGTCG
>NZ_JBHSPA010000131.1:0-16244 GCF_042656245.1 Nonomuraea insulae | reverse complement strand
CCGGTTACGGCCCCGCCGCCGAGGCCGCGGTCGCGGCCATGCTCTCGGCCGACCCGCTCGACGCGCTGCCCGGCAAGATGCCCGCGCTGCCCGAGTGGACGGAGATCGCGATCCTGACACCGATCCACCTGCGCGGCGACGCGGGCGCGCTGCCGGCCGGAGCGGTCCGCCATGTGATGACGATGCTGGCGATCTCCAGGCCGGGTGATCCGTACGCCGGTCTCGCCCTGGTCAAGGAGGCCTGCGACGGCCGCAGCCTCGCGGACTTCGGCTGGGCGCTGTTCCAGCGCTGGCAGGCGGCCGGCTACCCGTCCACGGAGAGCTGGGTGATGGACGCGCTGGGACTGCTCGGCGACGACGAGACCGTCCGGCGGCTGACGCCGCTGATCAGGACCTGGCCCGGAGAGGGCGGGCACTCGCGCGCGGTCGCGGGTCTGGACCTGCTGGCCGCCATCGGCTCCGAGGTCGCGTTGATGCACCTGCACGGCATCGCGGAGAAGGTCAAGTTCAGCGGGCTGAAGAACCGGGCCAGGCAGAAGATGGACGAGGTCGCCGCGCAGCTCGGCCTCAGGCCGCAGGAGCTGGCCGACCGGCTGGTGCCGGACTTCGGACTGTCCGCCGACGGCAGCCTGACCCTCGACTACGGCCGCAGGCAGTTCGTCGTCGGCTTCGACGAGCAGCTCAAGCCGTACGTGGCCGACGCCGCGGGCAAGCGGCTGAAGAACCTTCCCAAACCGGGGGCGAACGACGATCCGGAGCTCGCGCCCTCCGCCTACCGGCGGTTCGCCGGGCTGAAGAAGGACGTGCGCGCCGTGGCCGCGGACAACATCCGCCGGCTGGAGCAGGCCATGGTGAACCGGCGCCGCTGGAGCGGTGCGGACTTCAAGCGGCTGTTCGCCGGCCACCCGCTGCTCTGGCACATCGTGCGGCGGCTGGTGTGGGGGCTCTACGACCCCTCGGGCCGGCTCACGGGCACCCTGCGGGTGGCCGAGGACCGCAGTTTCGCCGATGTCGAGGACGACACGCTGACGTTGCCCGACGAGGCCGTCATAGGGGTGGCGCACCCGCTGGAGCTGGGGGAGCGGCAGGCCGCGTGGGCTGAGGTGTTCGCCGACTACGAGATCCTGCAGCCGTTCCCGCAACTGGGCAGGGACACGTATGACCTGGACGAGACGCTGCTGGCCGAGATCAGCGCCGCCAGAGTCCCCACCGGCGCGGTGATCGGCCTGGAACGGCGTGGCTGGCGGCGAGGCGCGCCGCAGGACGCCGGTATCCAGTTCTGGATCGAGCGGGACGTGCCCGCAGGCGGGACCATCACGATCGGTCTCATTCCGGGCATCGCGATCGGCTACCACGACTTCGCCGACGAGCAGACCCTGGCGGGGGTCGACCTCGTCGGCCTCGATCCCATCACCGTCTCCGAGATCCTGCGGGACCTGCGGGAGATCACCCGATGAACGAGCGCATCCAGCGGCCCCCGGCCGAGATCCGCTACGCCGGCGAGCTCGCCCGGCTGCGGGAGTACGACACCGACGACCGGCCGCCCGGCTGGGCGCTGAGCCTGCTGGCCGCCCGCCGCTTCGTCCTCGGGGACGAGAAGCTGGGCATCACCCGCAAGTTCGTCGGCGATCCTTCCCTGATCGACCGATCCCTGGTGGCGCTCGCGACCGACCGCGGGCTGATGCTGGTGGGTGAGCCCGGCACGGCGAAGTCGCTGCTGTCCGAGCTGCTCGCCGCGGCGGTGAGCGGAACCTCGACGCTCACCGTCCAGGGCGGAGCGGCCACCACGGAAGACCAGATCAAATACTCGTGGAACTACGCGCTGCTGGTCGCCGAGGGCCCGTCCACCCGGTCGCTGGTGGCCGCTCCGCTGCTGCGCGGCATGGCCGAGGGCAAGGTGGTGCGCTTCGAGGAGATCACCCGGTGCCCGCTGGAGGTGCAGGACTGCCTGCTGTCTCCGCTGTCGGACCGGGTGCTCGCCGTACCGGAGCTGAGCGGTCCTGAGGAGATGGTGTACGCCCAGGAGGGGTTCACCGTCATCGCCACCGCCAACACCCGCGACCGCGGCGTCAACGAGATGAGCGCCGCGCTCAAGCGCCGGTTCAACTTCGAGACCGTCTTCCCGATCGCCGACTTCGACACCGAACTGCTGCTGGTGGAGGCGGAGGCCGCCGCGCTGCTGAAACGCTCAGGCGTCGGCGCGCCGCCGCGGCGCGACGTGCTGGAGGTCCTGGTCACCGCGTTCAGGGAGCTGCGCGAGGGGCATACCGCGCGCGGTGACGCCACCGACCGGCTGTCAGGGGTGATGAGCACCGCCGAGGCCGTCTCGGTCGCGCACGCCGTCGGGCTGCGCGGCTGGTTCCTGCGCCGCGAGCCCGGCAGCGCCGCCGACCTGGTCACGTGCCTGGCCGGCACGGCGGCCAAGGACAACCCGGAGGACCTGGCGAAACTGCGCCGATATCTGGAGCAGCGGCGGCGGCACGGCGACCAGTGGAAGGCCCTGTACGAGGCCCGTCACCTGCTGCCGGGCTGACGATGACACTCACGTTCCTCGGCGTGCGGCACCACAGCCCCGCCTGCGCCCGGCTGGTCGCCGACACCATCGCTTCCGTACGGCCCGCGTACGTACTGGTCGAGGGCCCGGCGGAGATGAACCACAGGATGGATGAGCTCCTGCTGGGCCATGAGCTGCCGATCGCGGTCTACACCAGCTACCGGGATCCGGAACGCCGGCACGGTTCATGGACGCCGCTGTGCGACTACTCCCCGGAGTGGACGGCGCTGACCGCGGGCCGTGCCGTCGGCTCCGAGCTGCGCTTCATCGACCTGCCCGGCTGGCATCCCGCGCTGGCCGAGGTCCGCAACCGTTACGCCGACGCCGAGGCCCGCTACAAGGAGGTGACCGGGCGGCTGTGCCGTACCTTCGCCGTGGACAACGTGGACGCGTTGTGGGACCACCTGTTCGAGATCGAGCCGGCCGACGGACTGGCTGAACGGCTGGCCGCCTACTTCGACCTGGTGCGCGGCGACACGCGGACCGGGGCGGACGACATGGCGCGCGAGGCGTACATGGCGCAGTGGATCCGGGCCGCCGTCGCCGACGCGGGCGACAGGCCGGTGGTCGTGGTGACGGGCGGCTTCCACCGCCCCGCGTTGATCCGGCTGGCCGGACAGGGCGACCGGAGCTGGCCGGAGGTGCCGCAGCCGCCCGCGGGCGCGGCCGTCGGCAGTTACCTGGTCCCGTACTCGTTCCGGCGGCTGGACGCCTTCGACGGCTACCAGTCGGGTATGCCGTCGCCGGGCTACTACCAGCACCTGTGGGAATCCGGGCCCGCCGACGCCGCCCGCCGGCTCACCGAGGCGGTGACGGTCCGGCTGCGCGCGCGGCGTCAGCCGGTGTCCACCGCCGACCTGATCGCCGCTCGGGCCACCGCGGACGGGATCGCGCTGATGCGCGGCCATCCGCATCCGGCCCGGGTCGATGTGCTGGACGGCCTGGCCTCCGCGCTGGTCAGCGAGGCGATCGAGGTCCCGCTGCCCTGGTCGGCCCGCGGCCCGCTGCAGGCCGGCCACCATCCGGTGGTCGTGGAGATGATCGCGGCCCTCAGCGGCGACCGGGCGGGCCGCCTGCATCACTCGACTCCGTTCCCGCCCCTGGTCCACGCGGTTCTCGCGGTACTGGGCGGCCCGGGTGAGGAACGGCTCGACCTCGGCGAGGAAGCCGGCCGCGAACGCAGCCGGCTGCTGCACCGGCTGCGGGTGCTGCGGATCCCCGGCGTGGCACGCACCTCGGGCCCGCGCGGGGCAGGCGGTAAGGAACTGGTCGAACAATGGGTGCTGACCGACTCCGACGACCGGCTGCCCGCGCTGATCGAGGCCGGTGGCTACGGCGTGGACCCGCAGGAGGCGGCGGCCGCCGCCCTCGCCGAACGGATCAGGGGCGCGGACCTGGACCAGCTGGCCGAGGTGCTGTTCGACGCGGCGCTGTGCGGCATCGGCGAACTGACAGGAAAGGTGCTGGACGACCTGGCGCGGGCCGTCGGCGCGGCGGCCGACCTGGGATCGCTGGGCCGCACCCTCACCATCGCCCTGGCGATGTGGCGCCACGACGACCTGTTCCTCACCAGCGGCAGCACCACCTTGGGCACGGTCATCCAGGCCGTCACCCGCCGGGTGTTGTGGCTGGCCGAAGGCGTGCGCGGCGGCCCAGCACCCGCCGACCTCCAGCGCATCAACGCCATGACCGCCGTCCGCGACGCCCTCCGGCACGCCGGCCCGGCGCTCGGACTGGACACGCCCGCGGCACTGGGCGTCGCGGACCGGCTCGCCGCCTGTCAGGAGGCGCCGCCCGACCTGCGCGGAGCGTCACTGGGGCTGGGATGGTCACTACGCGGTACGGCCGCCGCGGACCCCGCCCGGGCAGTACGCGGCGCATTCGTCCCGGCCTCGGCAGGAGACTGGCTGGCCGGGTTGTTCGCCCTCGCCCGCGAGGAGGTGCTGCACACCGCCGGCATGCTGGAGCTGCTCGACGAGCTGGTCGGAGGGATGACCGATGACGACTTCCTGGTGGCCTTGCCCGCGCTGCGCCAGGCGTTCGGCTACTTCCCGCCCCGCGAACGGCACCACATCGCCACCCGCCTGGTCGAGCGGCGCGCCGGCGGCGCATCCGGATGGGACCTGACGCGGCTGGACGCGGCGCCGGAGCTGGTGGCCGCGGGCAGGGCACTGGACGAGCGGGTCGAGGCGGCACTGCGCAGGGAAGGACTGATCACATGACCGACCCCACCCTGGAACGGTGGCGCCTGCTGCTCGGCGAGCCGGGCGGCGCATGCCTCGGCGGGCGGCAGCTCGGCGCGGAGGCCGCCGCCCGTGACGCGGCCATGGACTGGCTCTACGGCCGCGACGAGGACCTGGTCCGGCGTGGTGTCCGGCGAGGCGGGACGGGCGCATCAACCCTGACCACCTTTGACTGGCTCGACGACATCACCCGGCTGTTCCCCAAGGAGACCGTCGAACGGCTGCAACGCGACGCGGTCGAACGTTACGAGATCCATGACGTGGTGACCGACCCGGCCGTGCTGGCGCGCATCGAACCCAATCCCGCGCTGCTCAAGGCGGTGCTGCGGACCAAGCACCTGATGAACCCGCAGGTGCTGCGGCTGGCCAGGCGCATCGTGGAGCAGGTCGTGCGGGAGCTGATGGACAGACTCGCCACCGAGGTCCGCAGCGCGTTCTCCGGCACCAAGGTGCGACGGCCCGGCGGGATGCGGCTGGCCCGCAACTTCGACATGGCCAGGACCCTGCGCGCCAACCTCGGCCGCTACCAGCCCGAGACCGGCAAGGTGGTGATCGAGACTCCGTTCTTCTTCTCCCGCACCCGCCGTCACCTTGAGCAGTGGCAGGTGATCCTGCTCGTCGACCAGTCAGGGTCGATGGTCGAGTCAGTGATCCACTCGGCGGTCACCGCGGCCTGCCTGTGGGGGCTGCCCGGAGTGCGCACCCATCTGGTCGCCTTCGACACCGACGTGGTGGACCTGACCGCCGACGTCGACGATCCAGTGGAGTTGCTGATGAAGGTCCAGCTCGGCGGCGGCACCGACATCGCCCGCGCGGCGGCCTACGGCGCGGGCCTGGTGGATCGGCCGCGCCGCGCGATCGTGGTGCTGATCTCCGACTTCTACGAGGGCTGTGATCCGGACAGGCTGGTACGCATCGTGCGCGACCTGGTGGCGCAGGGCAGCAAGGTGCTGGGCCTGGCCGCCCTCGACGAGCAGGCCAATCCCGCCTACGACCGGGGGCTGGCGCAGCGCCTGGCCGATGCCGGAGCCTACGTGGGCGCGATGACACCCGGCGAACTGGCCTCCTTCGTGGCGGAGCACGTGGGCCGATGAGGACGGATCTCCTCGCCCTCACGGCGGACTCCCTCGCCGCGCTCACCAACCGCGGTCTGGTGAAACGGGCCGGCAAGGAAGCCGCGCCGGAGCTGCTCATCGACGCCGACGGCACCGTGCACGGCGGCTTCCCCGACGGCCTGACCGCGAGCCTGCCTCCCGGCGGTCTCGACGCGGCCCGCTGCACCTGCGGTGCCACCGGCGTCTGCCGGCACGTCATCGGGGTGATCCTCGCCTACCAGCGCCTGCCCGCTGAGGCCGAACTGGAGCCCGTGCCCTGGTCGCCCGGGCAGGTGACCGACGACGAACTCGCCGCCAGGATCGGCGCCCGCATGATGGCCGCCGCTCGCCGTACGGAAAGGACCGGATTCACCGCGCGGGTCCGCCGCGCGACCTCCGCCGATCCGGTGCCGCAGGTCGAGCTGGCCACCACGACCGTGCGTTTCCTGGTCCCCGGTGACCTCGGGTTCGTCCACACCGACACCGTCGCCGGTAGCCGCGATGACGTCATCGCCCTGGCGGTGTGGGCGTTTCGCGCCGCCGACGAGCTGCACCCCGGCGTCCCCGAGGTGCGGGTCGACGTCGGGGGAGAGGCGGAAGCAGGTACCGGGTCCGGGCTGGAGCGGGCGCTGGGGCTGGCCGGCACGGTCCTGCGCGAGGGTGCGGCGCATCTCGGCCAGGGCCTTGAGGCGGCCGTCGCCGACGTACAGCGTCACCTGGACGCCGCGGGGTTGCGCTGGCCGCTGCTGGCGGTCGGCGACCTCGCCGAGCAACTGGCCTCATACCGGGACCGCAGCGCGCACTACCGTCCCGAGCTGCTCGCGAGCCACATCGCCGAGCTGCACGCCCGGCACCGGGCGGTGAGGCGGCCGCAGGCCACCCTGCGCAGCAGCGTGCTCGGCACCGCCGAGGCCGCCGAGACCCCGTTGCGCAGGGCCCGGCTGGAGAGCCTCGGCTGCCGGATCCGCAGTCTCGGCGACCAGCGGATCGCCGAGGTCTACCTGGCGCACAGCGACAGCGCCATGGTGCTGGTCCTGCGCCGCCAGTGGGACGACGACGGGGCGGCGCCGGCGCGGCGGCGGATCGCCACGTCCACGCTGGCCGCTCTGGCCGCCGGCAACCTGGTCACGGAGTCCGCCGTGCGCAGCGCCAGCCGTACGGTGCGGCTGGCCACCGGGAGGATCTCCAAGACGACGCTCAGCCCGTCACGGGGCGACTGGGGTGAACTGCCGCCGTCCCTGGTCGTGACCGGCTTCGCCGCGCTCAGCCGCGAACTCGACGC
Organism: Nonomuraea insulae; assembly: GCF_042656245.1. Lineage (NCBI taxonomy): Bacteria > Bacillati > Actinomycetota > Actinomycetes > Streptosporangiales > Streptosporangiaceae > Nonomuraea > Nonomuraea insulae. The sequence goes on along the minus strand of NZ_JBHSPA010000131.1, from coordinate 9,071 downwards.
CCTCACGCTCCGGCCCGTCCGCCCGCGGGTCGAGGCGGAACTGGTGCGGGTCGTCGCCGTGGCCCGGGTGGCGGCCGTCACCTACGCTCCCGGAGACCAGCGTCTCGACGCCGTCATCGTCGACCGGGCGGGTGACACCGCCACCGTCAGGGCCACCCACACCGGTGCCGCCCCCGGACGCCTCGACTCGCTGGCCGCCGCGCTCGCCGGGGAGGAGGGCGAACTGCGTTTCGTCAGCGGCGTGGTCGGGCGGAGCGCGGGCGGTGTCGTCATCGAACCGGTCGGCCTGTCGGCCGGCGGCCGGGTGATCGTCCCCGACCTGCAGCCGGCGGGTGGCGGCGGCAGGCTCATGGCCGCCGGGAACGACCGGCACGAACCACTGACCGCGGCTCTGATCGGCGCCCGGGGTTTGCTCGCCGAGGTGGCCCACCACGGCTCCGCCCACCTGCCGCCGACCTACGACGCCCGGCTCTCCGCCGCGGCGCGGCGGTTGACCGTGCTCGGCCTGCACCGCGTCGCGCAGGCCGTCACGGCCTTCGCGGCGACGCGTACCCAGGACTCCGACGAGGCGGCCGAGCGGGCCTGGGTCGACGCGTACCTGCGCCTGGAGGTGGCACTGGACCTGAACTGACTCCGGTCACCGCGTCCGACCTGCGGGGTCGCCGGCGGCCTGCCCCACATCGCTCAGTGCGGTGATCGCATCGCCCCCATGAGCGTGGTGACCGGCACACGAGCGAATCCGATGCGAGTGTCGCTCGCCCCGTAGGGCAGCCACACGGCGTCGTCATGCAGCAGGCCGCCGCAGGAGTAGACGACGTTGGGCACGTAGCCTTCGCGCTCGGTCTCACCGGCGGTGAGAAGCGCGCCCGGGAGTTCGGCGATGACGCGCTGCGGCTCGCGGGAGTCGAGCAGCAGGGCGCTCATGGCGTATTCCCGCATGGGGCCGACGCCGTGGATCAGGACGAGCCAGCCGAACCTGGTCTCGATAGGGGATCCGCAGTTGCCCACCTGGATCAGCTCCCAGCCGCGGCGGGGGGAGTGCAGCGGCACCGGCCGTTGCCATCTGTTGTGCCCGTCGAGGGTCGTGAGACCGATGGTCTCCCCGTCGGAACGGCACAGCGCCAGGCTGCGTCCCCCGACCGATCGCGGGAACAGCGCCATGCCCTTGTTGACGGCGGCGGGGCCGCGCATGGGGGTGATCTCGAAATGCCGCAGATCACCGCTTTCGATCAGGTGGGAACGGATGTGCCGCCCGTCGTAAGCGGTGTAGGTCGCGCGATACGACGGCCGGCCGTCCTCGTCGACGACCTGTACGAATCGCGCGTCCTCCATGCCGTTGCTCTCGTCCGCGGTCCCCGGCCAGAGCACCCGCCGGTCAAGGGGGAGATCGGCGGGGAAGGCCACGGCGTAGTCGGAGCGCGTCGTCCGGCGCATCTCTTCCACGGTTCGCTGCGTGGTGGTGCGGGTGAGCAGGTCGGCGGGCAACTGGCCGATCGCCTGCTCGAAGTCGTCGTCGTCGAAGCGTTCCGGCAGGGACTCCAGCACGGTGGCCGTCACCTCGTTGTCCCAGGCGTCGTCGGAGAGCCCCGCGGCGAGCAGGTCGCGCCGATGGTGGGTCCGGTGCCGGCGTCCGACGGACAGGGGCCCGGAGCGCTCGGGGATGACCAGGTCGGAGCCGGGGCCGAGGAGCGCCGTGGTGAAGCCGATGGAGGAGAGGTGCCCCTCGCCGATCTGCCGCAGGCTGATCGCCACGCGGAACTGTCCAGGGCTCAGACCGGACTGGTCGGGATGGGGGACCATCGAAGGGTTGCACACCGCCGCGGCTTCCACGGCGTACTCGTGGCTGAAGTAGGCGCCCACGAGAAGGCGGGCCGGCAGGGAGAGGTCGACGTCGCGCGGGATGCGATGGCGGACCAGGTCGTGGTGATGGGCGAAGGTCGCTTCGAGGTCGTGGTGCCGGCCGCCGAATCGCCGCAGCGTCTCCTGGAGCATTCCGGTCATCTCGCCGTCGTCAAGGAGCATGATGCGATCGATCAGCGCGGCGGCCCTGGTACGGGTGAGCGCGGCGTCCTCGCCGGGCACGAAAAGCTTGATGATCACTCTTCGCGGGTCGGGGGCGAGCGTCGGGCTGAGCCGGGTGGCCAGATCTCCGCCGGTCATGGCAGCCGCGTGGCGTGCTGCATGGTGGAGATCAGCGCGATGGTCGACTCCGCGCCCTGGTTGAGGTTCGGACCGTGCCCGGTCAGGCCGTCGTAGCCGCCGCCGGTCGCCGGATCCCACATCAGGGCATCAGCGTCGTTGACGCCCTGGAACCACGCCACCGACTGCCGTACCTTCTCCTGCCACGCTTGGTCGCCGGTCACGCGGGCGGCGGTGGCGCAGGCGTCGGCGAGTGCGGCCACCTCGATGGGCTGCTGGTCGTAGCGGGATCGCGGCGCGTCCGGACGCCAGCCGGTGACGGGCACGACAGAGAGCCGGCCGTCCCGCGTCTGGATGTCGGACAGCCAGCCGAGCATGCTCAGGCCGGTGGCGAGCAGTTGCCGGTCATCGCTCAGCTCCCCGGCGGCGATGACCACCTCGGCGAGAGCGGCGTTGGCGTAGGTCAGCCGCGGTTGCGGCCACGGCCAGGCGGGGTTCTCCGAGGGAGCTCCGACCGCCTCCGCCGCGTCCATCAGCAGACTGGCGGCCACGGTGCTGTCCGGGCTGGCGCGCAGGACTTCGGCCGCGCCGAGCCCGGCGAAGACCATGGCGCGCAGATGCGGGGAGCGCTGTTCGGCGCCGAGAGTGAAGGCGAGCAGCGCTTCGTCCCGGATCCACGGAGCGGTGGCGCGGGCCGCCGCGGTGCCCAGACCCCACATCGCCCGTCCCCACCAGTCGCCGACGCCTGGCTGGTCGCTCCAGCGCCGGTCGAAGGAGAGCCGGTTGTGGAACGCACCGGAACGGTCCTGAGCGTGCGTGAGGAAGGCCAGGTAACACTCCGCCAGCCGGGTCAGCCGGTGAGCGGGGCGCGGTTCGCGGGTGGCGACGACGAGCCCGCGGCCGACGTCGTCGGTGCAGTAACCGTGCCGGCGGCGGACGAGGGCGTGCCGGGCATGCTCGAACAGGCCGGTGTCGTCGCTCAGCCGGAGCAGGTGCCTGAAGCCGGGAGTGGCGGCGCTCATGGCAGCACGGAGACCGCTGCGGCCGGCCGCTCGGCGACGAGCGAGCGGACGAGGTCGTCGTATCGGGCCGCGACCGCGGGCCACAGCAGGGTCGGAATCAGGGAGCGGGTACGCCTGGTGAGATTGTCGGCCAGCCCGGGTTGCGTGAGGACCCGGCGTATGGCGGAGGCGAGCGCGGCGGGGTCACCTTGTGGAACGAGGAGTCCTGGACCGCTGGTGAGCAGTTCCACCGCGTGCGGGAAGGAGGTGGCGACGACCGGCACGCCCGCGGCCACGGCCTCGATGAGGACACCGGAGGTGACCTGCTCAGCAGAGTCATAGGGCAGGACGACGACGTCTGCCGAGCGGACCAGCCGGCTCAGCGAGTCCTGATCCCGGTAGACAGGGTCGTGCCGGACGGCCGAGGACACCCCGAGTCGGGCGGCGAGCTTGTACAGTCCGTCACGATAAGCCTCGCCCTGCTGCTCCAGGACTTTGGGATGGGTCTTTCCCGCGATCGTGTAGGTCGGCGGCGGGTCGATGCCTCTCAGGAGCGCGAGTGCGCGCAACGCCCACTCGATGCCTTTGCCGGGTCCGAGCAGTCCCCAGGTGAGCAGGTGCGGACGGGAGCGGTGCTGAGCCGGGACCCGCATGTGGTCGGCGGCCCCATGCGGAATGACGGACACCTTGCCGGCATCCACCCGGTAGCCGGCCATCAACCGGTCATGAGCGGTGCCGGTCATGGTCACGATCGCGTCGGCGGCGGCCCCGATCTTCTCCAGCAGGGCCTTCTGCTGGGGAGTGGGCCTGGCCAGGACGGTGTGCAGGACCACGATGCTCGGCACGGTGAGGCAACGCAGCAGCGGTAAGACGTCCTCGCCGTCCGAACCGGGGTAGATGCCGTACTCGTGCTGCACGATGGCCACGTCGAAGTCCTCCAGAGCGGTGGCCGCGGCCTTCCAGCCGCTCGGCTCGCTGGGAGTCCAGGTGTGCACGACCCCGGGCTGCGGCCGTTCGTCGTCGCCTTCCGCGGTGACCCGGACGATGCCGCCGAACACGCCGCCCCTGGTGAGATGGGCGGCCAGGGCGGAGTTGAAGGTCGCGAGCCCGCACTGGGTGGGCGGGTGGGTGCTGAGAAAGCCGTATGCGAGAGCCAAGTGCCATGCCTTTCCATCATTCGGCCGCACCAGAATGGATGCCGATGTGGCTCGTTCGGTGAAGACGGCTACCCCGTCTGCCTGTGCGGTGGAACCCGGAGCCTTCACCCGGGGGCCCGCCCTCATACGGGGGCCCGGCTGTCGCGACCTTCAGCCGATGGCGTGGTCTACGTCCACCGGACCCTATCAGTCGCTAATTTCGTCCTAATATGTCGCGGTAGATGCGTAGGTAACTCGCCACCATCCGATCTGCGCCGAACCTGCGTTCGGCCTGCTTGCGGCAGCCCGCGCGATCGACCGTCGTGATGCGCGTCAGCGCGGTGACCGCCTCGTCGAGGGAGTCCACCAGGAAACCCGTCACTCCCTGGTCCACGACTTCGGCCATGGATCCGCGCCGGTAGGCGACGACGGGTGTGCCGCAGGCCATCGACTCGACCACCGACAGGCCGAAGGGCTCGTCGAACGCGATGGGATGCAGCAGGGCGGCGCCGCTGCCGAGGATCTCGCCGCGTCGTTCGGGTCCCACCGACCCGAGGAAGCTGACCTGCTTCCCGTCGACCTTCGGAGCGACCTCCTTCTCGAAGTACCGCTCGTCCTGGACGATCCCGCAGATGGTCAGCGGCATCCCGGCCCGCCGCGCGATCTCGATGGCCGTGTGCGTCCCCTTGTCGGGATGAATGCGGCCGAAGGCGATCAGCCGCCGGCCACCCACCGGGTCGAAGGGGAACGCGTCGGGATCTATGCCGTGGTGCACGGTGGCGACGTAGTCCAGCTCCGGGGCACGGTCGGCGTCCGAGATGGACACGTAGGCGGATCGGGCATGGGTGTAGGCGGGCAGGATGTTCGTTCCGGAGAATCCGTGAATGGTGGTGAGCAACGGGGCCCGGCAGTGATCGGCGAAGGCCAGTGGCAGCCAGTCGAGGTGGTTGTGGACGAGATCGAACTCACCCGAGCGGCTCAACGCGTGCGCGACATGCATCGCCTCCCACACCCGCCCGTCGAGGGATGGATCGTCGGCGTATCCGCGCGGGCACACTCCGTCCAGCGATCCGGAAGTGACGGAGTCCAGGGTGGCGAACAGCGTCACATCGACGCCGGCGGCGGTGAGTCCCTCGGCGAGCAGGCTCGTGACCTGCTCCCACGGGCCGTAATGGCGCGGCGGCGTACGCCAGGCGACCGGTCCCAGCAGCGCCACCCTCACGAGAGGAAGGTCGGGGTCCGCCGCACAGGAACAGGACCGTCGTCTGACATGGGCGCCATCACTCCTTCGGGTCACGTTCCTTCGCAAGGCTCCGCGAGGATGGCAGCCGGACAACAGCCCGCCTCCGCACGCTCGTTCATCCCGAGCCAACGCCACGGCGGGCCGGACGGAAACAGCCGATTTCTCAAGGAGCCATCACCACAACTGATCACCAGGAGCGTGACCGTCAGCTCGGCGGAGGGCCTATCGCTGGTCTCCGCTGTTCTTTCTGATATGTCGCGCGGTGTGCCGCTCAGCCCAGTGGAGGATGTGGTCGGCGACTCGCTCCCATTGGGGGGCGCCGAGGGCGAAGTGCGGCATGCGGGGGAACTCCTGGTAGTCGGTGACCGCACGGGACTTGCGGTAGCGCCCGTAGGTCTCGCGGACCAGCGAGGTGGGGACGGTGTGGTCGGCGCCACCGGCGATCAACAGCAGCGGGGCGCGGGTGTCGTTGCGCACGTCGATCCTGGTGGCGGCGTGCCGCAGCAGGTTGGCGGTGGCGGCCTGGAACACCGGCCGGCCGGGAGCGGGTACGGCGTAGCGCTGGTAGATCACCTCCGACTCCTGCGCGGTCAGGGTGTTGGTGAACGCGTAGTGGAACTGCTTGGCGCTCAGCGCCACGGTCCTCTTGCGGTTGGCGGGGTTGGCCAGGGCTGGGAGGGCCGAGCGCAGGCTGCTGAGCGGTAGCCGCAGCACGCCCTTGATCGGGGCGGGATGGATCGCGATGCCGGCGACACCGAGGCCGCGGTCCAGCAGGAGTTGGGTGATCAGGCCACCGAAGGAGTGGCCGACGATGATGGGGGGCCGAGCCAGCTCGCGGATGATCGTCTCGTAGAAGTCGGCGACTTCGGTGACGCCCAGGCCGTTCATGACCTCCGGGTTCTTGCGCAGGGCTTCGACCTCGATCTCCATGCCCGGCCAGGCCGGGGCGACCACCTGGTGGCCGAGCCGGGTGTAGCGCTCGATCCAGTGCTCCCAGGCGCGCGGGGTCAGCCACAGCCCGTGGATGAGGACGATGGGAGACTTGGTCTCTGTGCTCTCGGTCATGGGGTCTCTCCTGCGAGATCATCGGTCGGTCGGGTGTGCGGAAGCCGTAGTACGTCTCCACCCCGGGACCAGCGCACCTCACCCGCCCGCGCGGCCATGACGGCCGGGGATCGCCTCGGCGTCACGCGGCAGGTGCCCGTCGAACTCGGATCACGGTGCGCAGTCGGTCGCCACGAGGGCTTGGCGAGGTCAGTGTTGTCGCCCTTCAGCGCACAGGAATACGCAGCCGGAGGAAACGGGCAGTTTGCGCGCAGCTCATCTCCCTGGCTGATAACCGGAGCCTTCAGTGCGAAGTCCGGCTCGGCCTCACAGCGCCGGTGAGGGACTGCGACGCGCCGTCCGGCCCGCTATCACCGCTGGTGATGGGGCTTGCTGGTATTGGATGTTTCCGCTGGCCGGACGATCGCGTTGACTCGTGGGAGAGCCGATCTGACGGACCGTGACGGCATGCTCCACCAGGCCATCATCGCCACCGAACAGGACGACCACACTCCAGCTCCGGAGACATGCCATGAAGGCGATTACCCTAGACAGATACGGTTCCACCGCCGTCCTGAAATTCACTGACATCGACCGTCCGGTGATCGGGGATGACGACGTACGGGTTCGCGCGGCTGGCCTGGACCAGAGCACCCTTCACCTCACCTTCGAGCAGACGGCGGCCGTCGCCGTCTCCGCCCTCCAGGCCCTGTGTGATGCGGGCAAGGTCCGAGCCGGGCAGAAGGTGCTCATCATCGGCGCGGGAGGAGGCGTCGGGACGTTCGCGGTGCAATCGGCCAAGGTCTTCGGAGCCGACGTCACCGGGGTGCGCGACACCGCGAAGACCGACCCGGTCCGATCCATCGGTGCGGACGCCGTCGTCGACTACACGAGCGCGGACTTCGCGGATGGCGAACACCACTACGACCTCATCGTCGACCTCGCGGGGAACCGCTCGCTGCCGCATCTGCGACGTGCCCTCACCCCTCGCGGAACCCTCGTCCTGTGTGGTGGTGAAGGGGGCGGACGGTGGCTCGGCGGTACGGACCGCGGCCCCCGCGCGATCATGCTGTCACCGTTCGTCCGCCAGTAAAGGTGATCAACGTGGCCTTTCTCATCGGCGCTGCGCGCGCCCAGGCCAATCCGCTGAGCGAGGCGTACTTCGTGAGAGCCGCCAGTGTGCTCGACGCACACCGCGCAGGACCCGGGCACGCCTGCATCTCCTGCGCCGCGACCTGGCCGTGCGATCCGGCGCTGGCCGCCGCGTTCATGCTCGAACTGCACACTGACTGAACGCGGGGAACTACGAAAAAGGTGAATGACGTTGAAGGTTCGTCCACCGCGGCAGTCGGACGCGGACTCTGGCGTGGATCAGGCCCTGGCCGGTGTCTTGGCGGTGATCGGCGCCGCCTCCCGCACGTTCACTCTTCAGAACGCGGCGAGCATGGCCTGCCGCGGTGACCGGCAGCGGCTCGTCGTCTGTCTGGACGCGATGACGCCTGGTGAGCTCGCCGAGCTGGCCGCCGCCGCCCGGTTGCTCAGCTCCGAGGCCGGCCAGGCGCTCGCCAGGAGGGAACGATAGCGACCTGTCCCCAAAGTCACGATCAGGACGGGCAGCCGTCGCGGGCGGGCTGTCGGCTCTGTCCGGGCGACGAACCTGAGGTCCCTGGTGTCCTTCGGCGAGAGCCGGCACAACGGTCACCACAGCGAGCCCAGCTGCGCCTGCCACGGCCTCGACCTGTCCAGCGGCCCCTCCTCCGTGGTTCGTACTCCACCTGGCACCTAGAGTGGGGGAGAGGGCATATGGATCGGCGCCGCTCGGTTGGGGAGGGGTGGCGGGCATGGAGTTACGTCAGCTGCGTTATTTCGTGACGCTGGCAGAAGAGTTGCATTTCGGCCGGGCCGCCGCTCGCGAGCACATCGTGCAGTCGGCGCTGAGCCAGCAGATCCAGCGGCTGGAACGCGAGCTGGGCGTGCGACTGCTGGATCGCAGCACCCACCACGTCGATCTGACCCCGGCCGGGGTCGCCTTCCTCGCCGAGGCGCGCCAGATCCTCGATCACGTGGGCCGGGCCGGGCAGGCCGCGCGCAACGCCGTCACCTCATCACCCACCCTGCGTGCCGGCATCATCGACGCCGGCTACGACACCATGCCGCAGATCCTGCGCGCATTCCAGCACAGCCACCCCGACTTCACCATCCACCAGGTCGAAGCCGGCACCCCCGAGCAGTACCGGCAACTGGCCGACGGCCGCCTCGACATCGCCATCGGACCCACCTCCCCCAGCCGCCCACAGGTGGCATCCCAGCTGATCAGGCTCGACCCCCTCGGTGTCCTGGCACCCGACGACCACCGCTTCACCGCCATGGACGGCGTCCCCGTCGCCGCCCTCGCCGAGGAGCTCCTGCTGTTCGGCGAGGAGTCCCAGACGCCCGAGCTCAACCGGTTCGTCGTCGAGCTGTGCCGCTCGGCCGGATTCACCCCCACCCTCTACGGGGGCACCGTCG
>NZ_JBHSPA010000130.1:0-75007 GCF_042656245.1 Nonomuraea insulae | reverse complement strand
CGCTACGACCTGTACCGCATCTACGACAACGAGTGGTGGCACTTCGAACACCGCCCGGAATACCACGGCACGCCACCACCCCGACGACCCCACCCCGGCGCGGGCCGCTTCATCGAGAGCAGGAACCCAGAGGGCCCCAATCCGTGGCGGATGTGATCGTAGACCCCGAAGTACCGCCGCAGGACGCCCAGGTGCTCAGAAAGAGCGGCCGCGTTCTGATCAAGATGCGCCAGGGATGGGCCCCCAAGCTGTGGCGACCATCCTCCGGCCTGCACTACTGGATGCTGGCGGCGTTCGGGCCGGCGGCCTCCTTCGGCATGCTGCTGGGCCTCGGCCTCATGAGCCCGGGGCTTGCCGTGCTGCTGCTCACGCTGCTCGGCATCCCCTTGGCGATGTTGCTGCTCGACCGCAAGGGCCTTTCCAAGGACGAGGCGGATGAGTACAGGTTCGAGCGGGAGGCGTTCGCGCAGCTTCGCTGGTACGAGGGCCGCTACGTGCTCATCGACGACCTCGACGAGCCCGCCGCCAGGCTCCTGGCCCGCGCCCAGCGCGCGATCGCCACCGTGACCGGCTCCCGGGTCAACGCCGAGGGCCTGCTAGACGACGTGCGCAACGCGGTGATACTGCCCGCGCAGGAGTGGGAGATCGCCCGCCTGCTGGCCAAGCTGTCGGCCCTGCGCACCGAGCACAGGGAGACCGTCTCGCAGGGGCTCACGCCCGAGGCAGCGGCCGTGGCCGAACCCTTGACGCGGGCGCTCGACAGCAGCGAGGCAGCGGTGCTGGCCAGGGTCGAGGCGCTGGAGGGGTACGCGGCCAGCGTCGCCGACGCCGAGCGCGCGTACGTGGCCTACCACCAGATCGAGGAGCTGCGGGGCCGGGTGCACCAGTACGAGGATCTGGTGGCCGAGACGGGGGCCGACACGTTCGCTGTGCCCGAGCTGGAGCGCCTGGCCGCCGACGCCGGCGAGCTGGAGCGGGCTTTGCGGCGAAGCGTGAGCACCGCCCACGAGGCCATGCGTCGGTTCCGCCCGTGAGCTGGTCGGATCGCGGGCCGCTGCGACGTCAAGCGCGGTCCCCATGTCAATCCCGGTCAATCCCGGGCTGTCGTCCTGTTACATTCGAGCGTCAGAAGATCGAAAAGAGGCAGGCATCAACGATCCTGCTGCGGTAAAGGACTGTCGCCACGGTCTGGGGGGTGTCGACGTTCGACGAGCCTCTGGTCCTGCCCTGCGCGGCCGGCAGACGCAGCGAGGTCGAGGCCGGTCGTGTGCCGTGTGAGCGGCCCGGTCTGCCGATCGACGATTGGAGCAATGTGCGGAGAAGATTTCCCAAGCTCGCCACCGCCTTCGTGGTGATGGCGGCCCTTTTACCCCTCTCGATGACCGGGGCGGCCAACGCCGAGCAAGGCGTTAAGGGCGCGATCGCCTGGGGGCCGTGTGAGGAGGAGCCCACCGTCGAGTGCGGCACGCTGGCCGTCCCCATCGACTGGTCCAAGCCGGACGGGCCCGCTGTCGAGCTGGTCCTCGCCCGGCGCAAGGCCACCGACCCCGCGGCCCGGATCGGATCCCTGCTGACCAACCCGGGTGGCCCCGGCAACTCCGGCGTGAACGACATCCTGCGCCCTTCCGGCTTCAGCGAGGAGGTCCAGCGGCGCTTCGACATCGTCAGCTACGACCCCCGAGGTGTCGCCCGCAGCGGCTCGATCACCTGCTCGGCTTCGGTGTACAACGAGATGCCGAGCCCGGTCATGACCAGCCAGGCCGACTACGACAAGTGGGTCGCCTTCGACCAGAAGCTGCGCGCGGACTGCCGGGCGCGCACCGGCCCTCTCTACGACCACGTCGACTCGGTCAACGTGGCGCGTGACATGAACGCCATCCGCGCCGCCCTCGGCGAGGACAAGCTCACCTCCTACGGGGTCTCCTACGGCACGCTGGCCCAGCAGATGTACGCCGAGCTGTTCCCGAACCGGGTCCGGGCCATGGTGCTGGACGGCAACATGGACCACAGCCTCAACGTCAAGGCGTTCCAGGTGACCGAGGCGGCCGGCGTCGAGGACGCCTTCTCCGAGTTCGTCGCCTGGTGCGATCGCGACACCGACTGCGTTCTGCACGGGCGCGACGTCCGGGCGCTGTGGAAGGGGCTCGTCGCCAAGGCGGACCGCGGCGAGCTGTACTGGCCGGGCGAGACCGACCGTGCGGTGAGCGCCCACAATCTCCTCTGGCTGGGTGTGGTGCTCAACGAGGCGCCCGACTGGGCGCTGGAGGCGCAGGTGCTCCTCGCCCTGGACGGCGGGCCGGTGCCGGACGACATGCCGGGCCCTCCCGGCAACGGCCCCGTGGACGGGGAGACCGCTGAGCTTCCGACGGCGATCCTCTGCCAGGACTTCAACCTGAAGGTACGGGACTACGCCGAGTACGCCGATGTGATGCGCAGCTCCAACGCTGTGGCTCCGACCATGCGGTACAACCCGATGCCGATGGGCGACATGCCGATCTGCCAGAGCGGCCCCGTCACCAACCCGCAGCACCGGCTGCGGTACACGGGCAGCGCTCCACTGCTGGTCGCCACCTCCCTGCACGACCCGGACACACCGTACATGTGGTCGGCCAACGTGGCCCGCCAGCTCGGCTCCAAGGCCGCGCTGCTCACCTACGAGGGCTGGGGCCACGGCGTCTACGGCATGACCCAGTGCACCACGGAGGCGATGGACAACTACCTGATCTCGCTGACCGTGCCCGCGCAGGGCGCCCGCTGCCCCGCGGAGGAGCCCGAGGCCAAGAGGAAGTAGATCTTCCCTGTCGCCGCCAGGCGATGAGCCGGTCCTCGACCGGGTACTGCCGGCTTCGATCACGGGTGTTCCGACGCCCGCCGAAGCGGCAGTACCCAGGTCGGGGGCCGGTTTCGCGGTGTTTCAGATGCTGGGGCTGGAGGTATGTCCGGGTTTCATCTAGTCTGAACGCTGCGAGGGGAGTACTTCGCAAGAGCCGACCCGGTCAGTACGGACGTCCCGCGCGTCCCCGGGCGGCTGCCCGCATGGGTGAAGGAGACCTCGAACGGATAAGTGCGTTCGAGGGAGGTTTCCCATGTCCGCGGGGACGTTTTCGTATGCCATAGAGCTGCGTAGCATCGCTTCACCAACCCTCTGGCTGGTCACGGTGGCGGCTCTGGTGCTGCTGCTGTCGCTGGACCTGCTGCTCACCCGCCGCTCGCGTGCGGAGCGGATGGGCGCGGCGGTCGGCTGGTCGGTCTTCTACCTGCTGCTGCCCATGATCTTCGGCGCCTATCTCTGGGCCGGGTACGGGGGTGGCGTGGCGGTCGAGTTCTTCACCGGGTTCGTGGTGGAGAAGTCGCTGTCGGTGGACAACCTGTTCGTGTTCATGCTGCTGCTGGCGGCGTTCGCGGTGCCGTCGGCGCTGGCCAGGCAGGTGCTGCTGTACGGCATCGTCGGAGCCCTGGTCCTGCGCGCGATCTTCATCCTGCTCGGGGCCGCCGCGCTCCAGAGCGGCACGTGGGCGTTCCTGCTGTTCGGCGGGATCCTCATCGTCACAGCGGGGAAGATCCTCAAGGACGTGCTGGGCGGGCACCAGCAGGAGGTGGACATCTCTTCCATGCGCACGGTCCGCCTGGTACGCCGCTTCGTCCCGGTCACCGAGGACTACCGCGGCTCCCGCCTGGCCGTACGCGAGAAGGGGCGGCTGGCGCTCACCCCGCTGGCGCTGGCGGCGGTGGCGATCCTGGCCACGGACATCGTCTTCGCCGTGGACTCGGTGCCCGCCGTCTACGGGGTCACGGACGACCCGTTCCTCGTCTTCGCCACCAACGCCTTCGCCCTGCTGGGCCTGCGGGCGCTGTACTTCGTGCTCCAGGGCGTGCTCGCCAAGCTCCGCCACCTCAACCACGGCCTCAGCGTCATCCTGGCCTTCATCGGCGCCAAGCTGATCCTCCACTGGGCACACGGCATCTGGCCCGGGGTTCCGGAGATCCCGACGCTCGCCTCGCTCGGCGTCATCGTGGTGGTCCTGGCCGTCGTCACGACCACCAGCCTGCTCGCCAACCGCCGCGACCGCCTTCGTGGCGCCGCGGTGGAGGAGGGTGTTCGCGACCCGGTTCAGGAACCGGCGGGCGAGCAGCACTGACGCCGTCCCCGTCAGCGCCCGGGCGGTCCGCTACCCATTGTCAGTGGGCCGCGCGGGCCTGGAGGAGGTCGGCCAGGAAGTGCAGCAGGGCCGCCGACGTGGTGGCCGAGGTGATGGCCTGCTCCTCGATCAGCCCTTGGATCCGCAACATCGGCACCCACTCGGCCCGACCACGCTCCAAGTCACCGCCCGCAGCATCACCGCCCGAAGCGTCACCGCTCGCGGCATCTCCGCCTGGAGAGCTGTCGCCCCGGGCGTCACGGCCCGTGGCGGTGCCGTCCGGGGCGGCGCCGTCCGCGCCGCCCTCACCGATGTCGGTGGGCTGGTGGGCGGCGAAGATGAGGTGGTCGCAGTCGGCGACGTCTCCGGCGGGCCGCGTCCGGATCAGGGGCAGCAGCGGCCCCGCCCGCCACCCCGTCTGCTCCTCCACATGCCGCGCCGCCGCCTCCTCGGGCGACTCGCCGGCACCGATGTCGCCGAGCGGAATCTCCCATCCCCACGTGTCGGTGATGGGACGGTGACGCCACAGTAGTAGCACCCGTCCGCCATGGAAGACCACCGCCCCGGCGGCCCGCGGCGCGCGGATGAAGGGCCGCTCCACACGCTCTCCGCCGGTCAGCTCGACGTCCGCGACGCGGAGATCGACCCCGTTCGCCGCGTAGAGCAGCCTTTCCGACCGCCGCCGCATGGAATGCTCCTCACCCATTTGCCCGGACTTGTCCCTCCGGTAACCGGCTGGACCGCTCTCCTGAGAATACGCACTGGAATAGTCATGCCCGGGCGGCCCCGGGGAAACGTCAGTGGAGAAGATTAACGTGGGCGGTGCCGTCCCACGGTGGGGCGGCGCCGTGCTTCGGCTCGGCTCCGGAGGTGAGATGTCCCAGCGTTCGACCGGAGGGGAAGCGATCGTGGGGTCTTTCGCGGGCGGAGGGTTGCCCCCGGACGACGTCGTCGTCGCGGGGCTGCGCGCCGGCGACGAGGCGATGTTCGCGGCGCTGCTCGACACCTGGTCGAGAGGCATGCTGCGGGTCGCCAGAACCTATGTGTCCACCGACCACTCCGCGGAGGAGGTCGTCCAGGACACCTGGCTGGCGGTGATCGGCGCCATCGACGGTTTCGAGGGGCGGTCGTCGGTCAAGACGTGGGTTTACCGCATCTTGGTCAACACCGCGAAGAAACGTGGCGTTCGGGAGAGCCGCACACTGCCGTGGAGCGCGTTCGAGCAGGACGGCGCCCAGTTCCAGGACTTCGGCCTGACGCCGGCCGGCTGGAGCGATCCCGCCGCGGTCTGGCCGACGCCCGAGGGCGAGGCGCTGGCCGCGGAGGTGCGCACGCTGATCGCCGACGCCCTGGCCCGGCTGCCTCCGCGGCAGCGGGTCGTGATCGCTCTGCGTGACGTGGAGGGGTGCACTTCCGAGGAAGTCTGCGAGATCCTGGAGATCTCCGCGGCCAACCAGCGGGTGCTGCTGCATCGTGCTCGCACAGCCGTACGCGGCTGGCTGGCGGACTACTACGAGTCCGTCAAACAGCCGGAATAAACTCGCGGCCCCACCCGGTCCGTCGAGCGGCGACAATAAGTGAAACGGTTCATCTCAGAGACAAGGGCGGTTTACGTCGTGAAGCGGTTCACCTGCGACGAACTGGTGGAACTCCTCACCGCCTACCTTGAAGACGTCCTCGACCAGCCATCCCGTGATGGCGTACACGCGCATTTGTCCTGCTGTGAGGGGTGCGAGCGCTACTTCGGGCAGTTCCGCGCCACCATCAGGGCCCTGGGCGACCAGCCCCCGGAGAAGTTGTCCGCCGGCGTGCGCGACCGCCTCATGTCCGCCTTCCGCGAACGACGCCAGACCTAGCCGCGTCCCCGGCAGCCTCCACCGGCCCCGGCGGCATTGGGCCGTCCCTGGCGGCTCCCCGCGAAACTCTCCCGCAGCGCGGCCAGCACCGGCGGCGGGATGACACCCTCACGAAGGCAGCCCAGGGCCGCGATCGTCGCGAGAACCTGCGTCAGCCAGGCCGAACAGCCCGGACACACGTCCAGATGCCCCGCGACGTCCCGATGCCCCTCGGCCGGGAGCGCGTCCTCCAGATAGTCCGTGAGCAGCGCGATCACCTCGTCGCAGCTCACCTTCGCCTGCCCCATGTGAACTAGTGCCCGCGACGTCTCATCCGTTACACGCAAATTTTTCTGTAACGTTCGCGCCCCTCGCGTCTCTGTAGCTCCGTACGGCGGAAGGGGAGACGATGATCGGGGCCACGGCCGAGGACACGCCGCTGCGGGACGCCTCGGAGGTGGCGGACTTCGCGCGCCGCTGCTTCAGGCCCGCCGCCGACGACCGCGTCGGCGTCGAGCTGGAATTCCTGGTCTTCGACCGCACTGACGCGGCCAGGCACGTGCCGCTGGCCAGGGCAGAGAGCGTGCTGCCCGAGGTGTTGCCCGGCGGGAGCCGGGTGACCTTCGAGCCGGGCGGCCAGCTCGAACTGTCAGGACCGGCGGGACCGCTGGCCGGCACGCTGACCAGGCTGGCCGCCGACGTGAGCGCCGTGCGCGACGCGCTGCGGGCGGTGGGGCTGGTGCTGGGCGGGGTGGGCCTCGATCCGGTGCGCCCGGCACGCCGCCAGCTCACGCTGCCCCGTTACGAGGCGATGGCCGAGTTCCTGGGCGTCCCGTACGGCGCGCTGATGATGTGCTCGACCGCGTCCATCCAGGTCAACCTGGACCTCGGCGAACATCCCGCGACCCGCTGGGAGCGCGCCCACGCGCTCGGCCCCGTGCTGCTGGCCGCCTTCGCCAACTCGCCGCTGAGCGGGGGCCGGCCGTGCGGCTGGATGTCGGGCCGCCAGGCCGTCTGGAACAACCTCGACCCGTCGAGGACGGTGCCCGTGCCCGCCACGGGAGATCCCGCCGCCGACTGGGCCGAATACCTGCTGGACGCCCGGCTCATGCTGGTCCGCGAGGCCGAGGGCGGCTACCGCCCCGTCCGCGACGGCTCGACGTTCCGCCAGTGGCTCGACGGTGGCGGAGCACGCAGGCCGACCGCCGAGGACCTGGCCTACCACGCCACCACGCTCTTCCCGCCGGTGCGCCCCCGGGGCTGGCTGGAGATCCGCTACCTCGACGCGCAACACCCGGCGGCCTGGCCGGTGTGCGTGGCCGTGACCCACGCTCTCATCAGCGACGACCGCGCGGGGCAGGCCGCGATGGCGGCCGTGGAGCCGTACCGGAGGTCATATGGGGAGCCGTGGGAGACGGCGGCGCGGTGCGGGCTGGCCGATCCTGGCCTGCGCAGGGCCGCGGAGGCGTGTTTCAGCGCCGCCCTGGAGGCGCTGCCCCGGCTCGGCGCGGACCCCGGCCTGGTCGGCGAGGTGGCCGCGTTCGCCGACCGGCACGTGACGACCGGCCGCTCGCCGGCGGCCGACCTGATGGACCAGGGACGGCCCGCTCCGGCCTGGCTAGACGACGGAGGAAATACGTGAACGACCACAAGGAACGCATAGCCGCGCAACTCCTCGCGGTACGCGACCGATCCCTGACCTACACCGAGGCGGACGACGACCTCCTCATCCGCCAGCACTCGCCGCTGATGTCGCCGCTCGTGTGGGACCTGGCGCACGTGGGCAACTACGAGGAGCTCTGGGTGCTCCGCGAG
The DNA here is from genome assembly GCF_042656245.1 of Nonomuraea insulae. Classification (NCBI taxonomy): domain Bacteria; kingdom Bacillati; phylum Actinomycetota; class Actinomycetes; order Streptosporangiales; family Streptosporangiaceae; genus Nonomuraea; species Nonomuraea insulae. The sequence continues at coordinate 67,218 of NZ_JBHSPA010000130.1, read as the reverse complement.
GCCGGGGGCATCACGCCGATGCGCCCCGAGATCGACGACATCTACGACGCGTTCAAGACGCCGCGCAAGGACCGCCCCACCCTGCCCTTCCTCGGCCCGGCCGAGGCCCGGCGCTACATCGAGGGCGTACGCGGCCGCGTCCTCGACGTCCTCGACAGCGTCGACCTGGAGGGCCCCTCCCCGCTGCACCGCGACGGGTTCGTGTTCGGCCTGGTGATCCAGCACGAGCACCAGCACGACGAGACCATGCTCGCCACGCTGCAACTGTCCGGGCAGCCCGGCCTCGTCCGCGAGGGCGACCTGCCGCCGGGCCGCGCGCCGGGCCCCGAGGAGGTGTACGTGCCCGCGGGAGCGTTCCAGATGGGCACCGACACCATCCCGTGGGCCTACGACAACGAGCGCCCGGCCACCTGGGTGGACCTGCCCGGCTACTGGATCGACCGGCTGCCCGTCGGCAACGCCGCGTACGCGGCCTTCATCGAGGCCGGCGGCTACGACGACCCGCGCTGGTGGACTCCCGAGGGCTGGGAGTGGCGTCAGCGCAGGGGCATCACCACCCCGCTCTTCTGGACCAAGGACGGAGACTCGTGGTGGCGCACCCGCTTCGGCCGTACCGAGCCGCTCCCCATGAACGAGCCCGTCCAGCACGTCTGCTGGTACGAGGCCGACGCCTACGCCCGCTGGGCCGGCAAGCGGCTGCCGACCGAGCCCGAATGGGAGAAGGCCTGCGGCTGGGACCCGGAGGCGCGGCGGGCCAGGCGTTACCCGTGGGGCGAGGCCGACCCGGGGCCCTCCCTGGCCAACCTCGGCCACCGCGCCGCGCATCCGGCGCCGCTGGGCGCCTACCCGGGCGGGGCGTCCGCCTACGGGGTCGAGCAGCTGCTGGGGGACGTGTGGGAGTGGACCTCCTCGTGGTTCGAGGCATACCCGGGGTTTCGCAGTTTCCCTTACAAGGAGTACAGCGAGGTGTTCTTCGGCGAGGAATACCGGGTGCTGAGGGGCGGCTCGTGGGCGGCCGACCCGGCGGCGGTGCGGACCACGTTCAGGAACTGGGACTATCCGATCAGGCGGCAGATCTTCACCGGCTTCCGCTGCGCCCGGTCGGAGCTGGTCTGAGGTGTGCAGGCACGCCGCCTGGCTGGGCGCCGCCCGCCCGCTCACCTCGCTCATCCACGAGCCGCCGTACGGGCTGCTCGTTCAGTCCTACGCGCCCCGCCGCCAGCGCGCGGGCCTGATCAACGCCGACGGGTTCGGAATGGGCTGGTACGACCCTGACCGCGCCGAACCGGTGCGCTACCGGCGTTCCGTGCCCATCTGGACCGACGCCAACCTGCCCGCCCTCGCCGAGGTGGCCCGCTCGACCTGCCTGCTGGCGGCCGTGCGCTCGGCCACCGTGGGCATGCCGATCGAGGAGAGCGCCACCGCGCCCTTCACCGACGGCACGTGGCTGCTCAGCCACAACGGCCGCGTCATGCGCGACGCGGTCAAGGACCTCGCCGACGGCGCCGAGAGCACCTGCGACGCCGCCTGGGTCGCCGCCGCGGTGTTCCAGCGCGGACGCGCCGGGGCCGGGCTGGGCGAGGCCCTGGCCCATGTCGTCGTACGGGCCGGGGAGAAGGACCCCGCGGCCCGCCTGAACCTGCTCGCCTGTGACGGCGCGTCCATCGCCGCGACCGTCTGGGGCGACACCCTTTTCCATCACCGACTCCATGACGGCGTGCTGGTGGCCAGCGAGCCGCTCGACGACCTGCCGGGCTGGCAGGCCGTACCCGAGCGCAGTCTGCTGACCGTCACCCGCGACGACGTACGCGTCCAGCCGTTGTGAACTCACTTCAGGAGGCTTCGTGCCTGTCAGCCAGTCCACCGTGCGTGTGATCAACCACCTTGACCGCGACTACCTGCGCCAGGCCCTCGAACAGGACGTCACCAACGGCCTGACCTCGACACCCAAGTCACTGCCGCCCAAGTGGTTCTACGACGCCGCGGGCAGCGAGCTCTTCTCCCGCATCACCCGATTGCCCGAGTACTACCCGACCCGGCGCGAACTGACGATCCTGCGCGCCAGGGCCGCGGAGCTGGCGGCGGCGGGCGGTGCGGACACGCTGGTCGAGCTGGGCTCGGGGACCAGTGAGAAGACCGTGCTGCTGCTGGACGCGCTCGCGGCGGCGGGCACGTTGCGCGGCTACACCCCGGTGGACGTGGACGCGGTCACCCTGGAGGCCGCGGCCAGGCGGGTGGCGGGGCGCTATCCCGGCCTGGACGTTCAAGCGGTGTGCGCCGACTTCGAACGCCACCTCGCCCTGCTGCCGCGCAACGGCCGCCGCATGGTCGCCTTCCTCGGCGGCACCATCGGCAACCTGGAACCGGTCGCCCGCTCGGCCTTCCTGAAGGAGCTGCGGGCCACGATGCGCCGAGGGGACACGTTCCTGCTGGGGGCCGACCTGGTGAAGGACACCGGACGGCTGATCGCCGCCTACGACGACGCGGCCGGGGTGACGGCCGAGTTCAACAGGAACGTGCTGCGGGTGATCAACCGGGAGCTGGAGGCCGACTTCGACCCGGAGGCGTTCACGCACGTCGCGGTGTACGACGGGCAGCACGACTGGATCGAGATGCGCCTGCGGGCGAACCGCTCCATGTGGGTGCGGGTCGAGGGGCTCGGGCTGACGGTGTCGTTCGAGGCGGGGGAGGAGATGCGTACCGAGATCAGCTCCAAGTTCCGGCCGGAGGGGCTGCGGGCGGAGCTGGAGGCGGCCGGCTTCCAGGTGCGTCGCCGCTACACCGACCCCGCGGGCGACTTCACGCTGGTCCTGGCCGAGGCGTGAGCCCTGGGCCCTTCCCCGGGCCTCTGCCGGCGGGCGGGCCCGTGCCCGTGCCGGTGCCGGTGCCGGTGGCGGGGGCGGGGGCGCGGGTCGGCGAGGTGTGGCGGGCGGCACGCAGCGTGTCGCCGCCCGGCCACCTCGACGCGGCCGGCTGCAACGTGCCCAGCGACCGCACCCTCGGCGCGGTCATGGAGCACCTGCGGCTGGAACGCGAGCGCGGCGGCTACGGCGCGGTCCCCGACCTCACCGAGCCCCGCCGGGCCCTCGCCGCGCTGGCAGGGGCCGGGGACGTGGCCTTCATGGAGAGCGGGACGGCGGCCATGGCGGCGCTCCTTGACGGCTGGCAACTGGGGCCGGGCACCCGCGTCGGCTGCGCCCGCGGCGAATACGGCAGCACCCTGATGCTCCTGCGCCGCCTGGCCGTCCGGCGCGGCTGGCGGCTCGTCGAACTGCCGGTGGACGGTGACGCCCGCATCGACCCCGACGGTCTCCGTACCCGGCTCGCGTCGGGGCTGGACCTGGTGATCGTCTCCCACATCGGCTCCCATCGCGGAGTGGTGCAGCCGGCAGCCGAGATCGGGGCACTGTGCCGCGCGTCGGGCGTCCCGTTCGTCCTGGACGTCTGCCAGTCACTGGGTCATGTGGAGGTACGGGGGGCGGGGGCGACGGCGTACGTGGGAACCTCGCGCAAGTGGCTGGCCGGGCCGCGCGGCGTCGGCTTCCTGATCGTCACCACCCTGACCCCGTCGATGGACGCGCCCGCCCCGACTCTCGGCGGCCACGTCTGGAACGACCCGTCATGGGAGAGCGGCGACGGCTCGCCGGAGACCGGGCGACTGCCAGGGGAGAGCGGAGACGGCTCGCCGGAGACCGGGCGACTGCCAGGGGAGAGCGGAGACGGCTCGCCGGAGACCGGGCGACTGCCAGGGGACTTCGGGCGTCGTCGGAACGAGCCGGTGCCCGTGCGGGGGGCGGCGCGTTACGAGAGCTCGGAGGCGTCCATCGCGGCTCGGGCCGGGCTCGCCGTGGCCGTGCTGGAGCACCACGCCCTCGGGCCGGCCGCCGTACACGCCCACCTGGCGGACCTCGGCCGCACGGCGCGCGGGGTGCTCGACGGGGCCGGGGGCTGGCGTGTGGCCGAGCCGCTCGACGAGCCGTCCGCCCTCGTCATGCTCCGACCCCCGCCAGGCGACACGCCCGAACGCGCCGCCGCCCGCGCGGCCGAAGCATCCCTGCTGGTCGGCATCGTCCCCACGGCCCGCGCCCCCTTGGAGCTGCGCGAACCCGTCCTCCGGGTCTCCCCGCCACCAGGCACCCCTGCGGAGACCTTTCACGCCCTGGCCCGCGTCCTGTCCACTCACTGACCGAGAGGATCAGGCCGCACTCAGCCCGAGGGGTCAGGACGCGCCCAGCCCGAGGGGTCAGGACGCGCCCAGCCCGTGGGAGATCAGGCCGCGTCCAGCCCCAGGGAGGCGATGAGGTCGCGCATCTCGTCCCGGTACAGCTTGTCCGGGTGCCGGGCCTGGACGCGCAGGTGGCCGTGGACTTCCAGGGCGACGAGCCCGTGCATGCGGCCCCACACCCGCAGGGCCAGCGCCACGGCGGCGGGCGGCAGGCCGGGGTGGGACTCGCGGACCTCGTCGGCCAGGCCGGGCCCGAAGTCGGACCATTCGTACGACCCCGCGGCCGCGCTCGCGGCGGCGTGCGGCCAGGCGGCGGCCACCAGTGCGACGAGCCCGGCGCAGGCACGGCGTGCGGCCTCGGGGGCGGGGCCGCCGGGCGGGGGCTGGTAGTCGGGGACCGGCTCGCCGTACACCAGCCGGAAACCCTCGGGATTGGCCGTGGCCCACCTGCGGAACGTCTCCGCCCACGCCAGCAGCCGCCCCGGGGCGTCGTCGGGCGGCAGGGCGTCGCGCGCCTTCTCGATCTCGTCCATGAGCGCCGTGTACACCTCGTCGATCAGCGAGGTGAGCAGGTCGTCGCGGGTGGCGTGGTAGCCGTAGAGCGCTCCGGCCGTCATCCCCATCCGGCGGGCGATGGCCCGCAACGTCACCGCGCCTGGCCCGCCCTCGGCCAGCAGGGTCATGGCGGTCTCCTTGATCTCCCGCGCCGTCTCGGCCCGGAGCCGCTCCCGCCTGCTGCCGCCTTCGGTCATGTTGACAGCGTACCGCGTTCAGTGTCTATGCTCTGTGCAGTAACTACACGCCGTTCAGTTATTGAATGCCGTACAGGAGGAAGTCATGAACATCGGAGTACTCGGCGCCACGGGTGTCATCGGATCGCGCATCGTCGCGGAGGCTGTGGAGCGTGGCCACCAGGTCACCGCGTTCACGAGCGACGCGGCACGCGTCCCCGCCGACCCGGGCGCGGTCACGTGGCGGGTCGTCGACGTCCTGGACGTGGCGAGCGTGATCGGCGCCATCGGCGGGCTGGACGTGGTCGTGAGCGCGCTCAACGCCGGACGGGACATCCCCGAGACGATCGCCAACGCGCACGTGTTTCCTGACACGGCGCGGGTGCTGCTCGAAGCGCTGGAATCGCACCCCTCCACGCGGCTGATCGTCATCGGGGGAGCGGGAAGCCTTGAGGTACGGCCGGGGCTCCAGGTCGTCGACGTCGAGGGCTTCGCCGAAGGGCTGCCCGAGGCGCTCGGGGTCCCGGCGGAGTACGTCAAGCCGGTGCTGGCCGGCCGGGAGGCGCTGGGCCTCTACCGCCTGTCCAACCGGAACTGGACCTACCTCAGCCCGTCGGCGGGGCGGGTCGAGCCGGGCGGACGCACCGGGAGGTTCCGGATCGGCGGGGACCAGCTGCTGGTCAGAGAGGACGGCACCAGCGACATCTCCGCCGAGGACCTGGCCGTCGCCGTCATCGACGAGAGCGAACTGCCCCGATACGTGCAGCGCCGGTTCACCGTCGGTTATTGATCCAGCCAGCCGGAGGTGGTGCGCCCGATGGGATCATGACCATCGAAAGCCACGCCCACGTACACCTGGCAAAGCAGACCCCTGTGGAAGCAGTACACCACCACGGATCCGGCCACCGGAGCGGTGGGCGATGGGTGGCAGGCGGTTAGGGGGTGCAGGGGGTGAAGAGGGCGGTGATGGCGGCGGCGATGCGGCGGGTGAAGGGGGAGGCGCTGGTGGGGCCGTGGAAGGGCTGGGTGGCGCCGTCCGTGACCGCTTCGATGGTGGCGAGGTCGGCGCCCGGGTGGCAGACGACGTCCGGGGCCGGGAGGTCGGCGAGGAGGAATTCGCCCTGGTCGGCGCGGGCGTGCGAGGGGTGGGCGCCGGGGCGGGACCAGCGCAGACGGTCGGCGTGGTCCAGGTGGTAGATGCCGGAGCCCTGACCGGCCGAAGCCCGTACAGGGGAGCCGTGGGTCTGGCGGACGCGTACCGAGAAGGGGCCGCCGCGTTGGGTGGCGCGCAGGAGGCTGAGCTGGTTGAACTCCTGAGAGTCGGTCAGCCAGCTCACCCGGCCGCGCAACATCACGACCAGATGGGCCAGGACGAACGGGGGCACGCCCACGAGCTGCTGGTTGACCGCCGAGACCTCGGCGCACTCGTCGTGACGCCACCTGACAGCCGAGAGGTAGACGCGTTCGCTGGGGGTGAGCAGGGCGTGCAGGCTGAACACGCCCGCGACGCCGTACCGCCGCCAGCCCCAGATCGCGATGCGTTCCGCGCACTCGATGAGCAGGGCGGCGGCCGGGATGGGCCAGGGGCGTGACCAGTCGCGGCCGGCGCGGCTGAGGAGGCCGATGCCCAGTTCGGCGACGCCGGTGGTGGCGTGGGAGGGGCGGTCCACGTACACGCTGACGCCGCCCGCGCCGTCCGGGACGCTGAGGACGGTGATCGCGCACGGCCAGCCGTCCACATACGCGGCCACCCGGTACGGCCCCAGCAGCCGCGCCGCCCTGGCCATGTCCTCCTCGCCGGACACGATCACCGTGCCGCGCCCGCCGGAAGCGGTTCCCGCCTGCACCACGACGCGCTCGCCGCCGACCGCGCGCCGCAGCTCCGGCAGGCTCGGCAGCCGCTCGACGGGCACGCAGGGGATCCGCGCCACGGCGGGCACCCCGGCCGCGCGCAGCAGGTCGTCGAACAGGTGTCTGGCCTCGATCGTGGCCCGGACGCCCGGGTCGATCGCGGCGACGGTGCTGCCGGGGCCGGCCAGCTCCGGTAGCCGGGCGTCGGCGCACCAGGTGGCGATGACGGGCGGGCGGTCGAGCTTGACCAGGTGCCGGGCGGCGTCGTGCCGTACGCGACGCGGCCAGCCGTGCCGCTCGGCCACCGACCGTACGCGGGTGCGGTCCTCTGCCGCCACGACCATGCCCGGCAGGGCGGGGTCCCAGGCCGGGTAACAGCCGATGCTCAGGGCGGGCCGCAGGGCCTCGATGGGGGCTGGGCCGGTGTAGCCGGTACGCAGGGCGTTGCTGTACCGGTCGACGACGACCAACGGCCGCCCGTCCAGCGCGGCCACCAACTCGGCCTCCACCACCCCGGCGATCCCCCCATCCGCCCGCCCAGAACCCGCCCGTCTCGAATCCGCGCGCCCGGGGTCCGCCGGTCCCGGATCCGCGCGCCCGGAGCCCGTCCGTTCCGGGTCCGTCGACCCGGGGCCCTGCGCTCGGTGGTCCGAAGGCCCGGGATCCGTCGGTCCGGAGCCCAAAGTTTTGGGGTCCGAAGGGCTGGACTCCGAAGGGCTGGAGTCCGTGGGGTTGGGGCCCAGAGCCCGAGGGTCTGAAGGGTTGGGGTTCGGAGGGCTGGAGTTCGTGCGCCGGGGGTCCGTGGGGCCGCTCACTAGTGCACCATCCTCGTGTCGGTGGTCCCAGAGACCGCTGATGCACCCGAGGTGCTGCCCGGGCGACCACATCACGGTCCGCACTATTGACGGTGCGCTGCGTACGGCGCATCGTCGAGGGCACCGCGATGTGAAGCGATGTGAAGATGCGATGCCCCCACGGCGCACCCGCCCCGTCGCGAACCGGGCCCTGGCCGCGCTGATCGAGCAGGCCGGCTGGACGCACGCGGCCACCGCGCAGCACGTCAACGCCGTGGCGGCCGAGCTGGGGGAGCGGATTCACTACGACCGTTCGGCGATCGGGCACTGGCTGACGGGCACCGTGCCCCGCCCGGAGGCCGTGCGCGCCGCCGTGGAGGCGTTCCGCCGCCGCCTCGACCGCCCGGACCTGGCCCCGTCGCACCTCGGCTGGCCTGCGCAGCCCGCCGGCCGCCCCTGGCACGACGACCCGTGGCGCGGCGACCCGGTGGCGAGGCTGGCCACGCTGGGGGAGGACGACCTGCTCAACCGCCGTACGGTGCTGACCGCCGGGACGTTCACCCTGGCGGCCCTGTCCGGCCTGACCGCCGAGAAGCGTTTCCAGCGGTACGCGGGCCGTACGGGGGCGGGCGACGTGGCCAGGATCCGCGCCGCCACCGCCAGCCTGGCCGACCTGGACGACCAGTACGGCGGCGGCCACGCGAGGGCGGCGGTGGCCGCGTACCTGTCGCGCGACGTCACACCTCTGCTGCGGGAGGCGACCGGCCGCGCCCGCCCCGACCTGTTCGCCGCGGCGGCCGAGCTGAGCTACCTGGCCGCGTACATGGCCATGGACGCCGGCGCGAACGCGCTGGCCCAGCGCTACTACATCAGCACGGTACGGCTCGCGGACGAGGCCGGCGACCTGGTGTTACGCGCGACGGCGTTACGCAGCATGGCCGTGCAGGCGGCGGAGCTGGGCCACGACGGCGAGGCGCTGGCGCTGGCCGACGCCGCCGCCTCGGCGCTGGGCGGGCACGGCTCCCGGCGCACGCTGGCCTGGATCACCGGCATGCGCGCCGAGGCGAACGCGGCGGCCGGCGCCCGCTGGGACGCCCTGAGCCTCCTGCGCCGTACGGAGACCCAGCTCGAACGCGCCGACTCCCCGCCGGAGACGGAGTGGACGGGCAACTACCGGCGCGAATCGCTGGAGCACCAGATCGGATTGACCCTCACCCAGCTCGGCGACCACGCCACCGCCGCCCGCCACTACACCGCCTCCATGAACGCCCGCCGCCCGGTCGAGCTGCGCACCCGGGTTCTCATCGGACTGCGGGCGGCGCACGCCTTCTTACGGGCGGGCGACCCGGAGCGGGCCGCCGCGACCGCCCTGGGCCTCGGCGACGACGTGCCGCTGATCGCCTCGGCCCGGGTACGCCAAGAGTTGCACCGCCTCAGGGCCGGCTGGCAGCGCCACCGCGGCGACCCGCTGGTCGCCGAGGCGGACGCCGCCGTGGCCCCTGTCGCTCAGAGCAGGTCGGCGAGCCGGTCGACCTGGCCGGGGTCGCGGCCCCAGCAGTAGAGCATGACCTCATCCGCCCCCAGGTCCGCGAACTGGGCGATCGCCTCACGGATCGAGGCGGGCGTGGTGCGCATCCCGGCGAGCATGTAGTCGGCCTGGCCGGAGTTCGCGTAGTAGGCGCCCATGGCGGCGCGCGCCTCCTCGATCACGGGGTCAGGGCCCAGAGCGGCGCAGACCTGCGCGACGAGGCGGGGTGAGCCGTCGCGCCCGTGCTCCTTCCATGAGGTGCGCACGAAGTCGAACAGCCCGCCGGCCCAGGAGACCGGGGCGGCGTTGAGGAAGCCGTCGCCCCAGCGGGCGACGCGTTCCAGCGCGGGCGGACGGAATCCGCCGATCAGCACCTCGGGGCCGCCGTCGCGGGCGGGAGCGGGCCCGATGGGCCCGGCGCCGGCTCCGTACGGCTCGCCGGACCACAACCGCCGCATGACGGCGAGCTGATCGTCCATGCGGCGGCCCCGCGTACGCAGATCGGTGCCGGCGGCCACGTGGTCGTCCTCCCGGCCGCCGACGCCGACGCCGAGGACGAGGCGGCCGCTGCTGAGCAGGTCGAGCGTCGCGGCCTGCTTGGCGAGCAGCGCCGTCTCGCGCAGCGGCGGCAGGAGAACCTCGGTCTGGAGCCGGATCCTGGTGGTGGCTCCGGCGAGGACGGCGAGGGTGACCAGCGGCTCGGGGTTGTCGTAGACGAGGCGGTCGAGCAGGCCCAGGGTGGTGAACGGGCCTGCTTCCGCGCGCCTTGCCCAGTCGGGCAGGGTGATGGGATCGGTGATGGGCAGGCCAAGACCGACGTGCATGAGATGCCTCCGAATGAAGAGACGGCAAAGGACCGTGCCGCCCCTTCTCACCCTCAGGGGGTGTCGCGCTTCCGCTCTGCGGCGTTACTTCTGGAAAGCGCTACATCGAAGTGCCATCCATACTAGGGCAAGATCGTACGAGCGGCGACGAGCTCACCGCCCTGGAACCCCTCCACCCTGATGACGTGCGCGGCCCCCGCTCCCGGCACGGGCACGAGGGTGACCTCGGCCGTCACGTTCACCGAGGCCCGCGGCCGGCCGTCGAGGTAGACGTCGGCCCGGTCCACGAGCCGGGTCGTGAGGGTCAGCTCGACTGCCGCGACCTGCACGTCGAGCCGCCGCGCCGTCCCCGCGGCCAGGAGTTCCCCGGCGCGCGCCAGCAGGTCGGCGTTGCCGTGCAGGATGTCCTCGCGGGTCATCTGGTGGCGTACGTCGGGCACCACCCCGAGGTCCTCGACGGGAGTGCCGGCCAGGTCGTGCACCCGCAGGCTGCGCCGGATCGCCACCCGCATGCCCGCCTGCCGCGGCAGCGGCTTGTAGGGGCTGTCGGGCACCGGGGAGGGGAGTTCGAGCAGGGCTTTGAGCAGCTCGTGGGTCCAGACGTTGGCGCCGCCCGCGCCCGTGTTGTCGTCCGTGCCGAGGACGCGGCCGATCTTGTGATCCTGGAAGCCGCCGGCGAAGATGTCCGTCGCCGAGTAGCAGAGGGCGTTGGTGATCAGCACGACCGGGCCGAAGTAGCGCTGGCCGATGGCGTTGGCGCCGCCGGCCGGGGTGATGGGGAAGCTGCCGGAGTAGACCGCGCCCGTCTCCAGCGCCTGTTCCATCGACCGGCACCAGGGGGTGAGGTCGATCTGTCCCGTCGGGTTCTCCTGGTGCTGCTTGCAGATGCGCAGGTTCAGGGCCGTGGTGACGAACTGGACCGGCGACGGCAGGATCGGCCGCGGGGTGAGCGTCTGCAGCAGGAACTCGCTGGCGAAGATGTGCCCGCCGCCGTTGTCCCGTACGTCCACGACGAGGCCGTTCTGCGGCAGCAGCCCGATGAGCCGGACGAACTCCCGTACGAACGCGTCAGGGTCGTTGACGCCGAAGCTGAACACCCGGATGTGGCCGAACGTGCCCGACGGCGTGACGACGCTCCTGGCCCGGAAGAAGCCGGGCATGGAGCTGGGCAGGTCGGCGCCCGGTTCCGCGGGCTCGGCGGTCAGCTCGGCGCCGCCCAGGGTCTCGTGCGGCGTGACGGCCTCTGGGACGTACAACATCTTCACCCCGCGCTGGATCTCGTCGGCGCCGAGGTCGAGGCCCTGGGCCACGGCGGCGGCGCTGACCTGGTCGGCGTCCACGAAGGGCGGCTGGTTGTCGCTGACGCGCCAGCTCTCGCGCAGCTCGCGGCGGATCCCGTCCGTGCCGAGGTAGGTCAGCACGACCCAGGTCTCGTCCGGCGGCACGTGCACGCGCAGCGGCCTGATCGTCAGCGACTGCAGGCCGCGCGCGTGCTTGGCCGCCGGGTTGCTGCCGGCGAACCTGGCCGCGTTGATGTCCACCGCGCGGTCGATCGGGATGCCGTTCCAGTGGGTGACCTCGACGCCCGGACCGAAGCCCGGGGAGGAGAAGCCCTGAACGGTCCTGGTCACCATGTAGTGGCGGGTGTCGCCGTCGTAGTACTCCTCGATCAGGTACGGGAGGTAGGCGATCTTGCCGTTGTACGGCGCCGGCAGCAGGTAGTTGGTGTGCAGGTCGCGTACGGAGTGGAAGATCTCCGACAGCTCGGCGTGGAAGCGCCATTCCGGGCCCATGGTCGCCGCCGTCTGCCGGTTCAGCCGCACGGCGAGCAGCCGCAGCCGCTGCACCGGGTTGACGGCGTGCATCGCGGCCTTCAGCGGCAGATGCACGTAGTTCTGCTCGATGAGCACCAGCGCCTGCTGGACCAGCAGCTTGCGGTCGTCGAGCGTCAGCGTGTCCGCCGTGCGGAGGAAGTCCTGGAGCTCCTGCTTCGCGACCCCACTCGATGGTTCGGTCATCTCGTCCACCCACCCCGGTCGTCTGCGTGCGGGCGCGGGAATTCGCTCCCGCGCCCGAATACTGGCACGCTCTCACCAGCACCAAGCGTGCCGACACGGGAGGTGGCCTAGGGCTTTCCCTAGCCTAGGAGGGGGAGCGCGCCGAACCGGTGCGCGGCCCAGAGGCGGCGGGAGGTCTCCTCCGGATAGGCGACCACGGACGGCTCGGCGTCGAAGAGCCGGACCAGGCGCCGCCCCTGCTCGTACGCCTCCCACCCGGGCCCCTCGCCCGCCGCGAACGCCGTCCACCGGCGGCGGAAGTCGGCCGACACGACGGCGGCCCCGGGCGGAGCCGGGTCCCCGAGGAGTGAGCGGCCCATCCCGCCGTCCAGGTTGCCGAAGACCAGCGGCACGTCGAGCGCGTGGCAGGCGCCCAGGATCGGATTGGCCCAGGTCAGCTCGTAAGCGTGCACCCGCCCGCCTCCGGCGACCTGGGCGTCGGCCAGGTGCAGGCTGGGCATCCGGAACAACCAGTCGGACCTGACCAGCTCGCCCAGTAACGCGGGCCCGGCCTCGGGGAAGGCCGCCCGGTAGTCCAGCCCGGGCGCGAACACGCGCAGCAGGAGGTCGGCCCGTTCGGCGCTCGACCGTTCCATCTGCGTGAACAGGCGATATTCGTCCCGGTTGTGGCCCACGATCAGCTCGACCTCCCTGGCGGCGCCGTCGGCCAGCGCGGACCAGGGGTCGCGGGGCAGGACGTCGCCGTCCACGACCGGGGAGAAGGGCGTGACGGTGTGGGCGACCGGGCCCCAGCGCTCCTCGTACGAGGGCATCTTGGCATTGGCCGACTCGACCAGCGTGACGAGCCGGTCGGGCGGGACGTCGGCGAGGTCGGCGACCGTGGGCCGCAGGCCCAGTTCGGCGGTCAGGACGGCGGCGATGTCGGCGGCGAGCGGCGCGGAGAAGTAGGTGCCTGGCACGCTCTGCGCGATCGCCCGCCCGAACAGCCCGGCGGCGCGCGGCATGGCCAGGAGCGCGGCGACGGACCCGGCCCCCGCCGACTCCCCGAACACCGTCACCCGGCCGGGGTCGCCCCCGAACGCGGCGACGTTGTCGCGCACCCACTCCAGCGCGGCCACCTGGTCGAGCAGCCCCCGGTTGGCCGGCGCGCCCTCGATCTGGGCGAACCCCTCCATGCCCACCCGGTAGTTGAGCGTGACGACGACGGCGTTGCCCTCGCGGGCCAGTAGCGCGCCGTCGTAGACGGGCTCGCCGGACTCGCCGCTCCGGTAGGCGCCCCCGTAGATCCACACCATCACCGGCAGGCTCGCCCCGACGTCCGGCGACCAGAGGTTGACCGTCAGCCAGCTCTCCCCGGCGCGGTCCGCCGCGGGCGGGGCCCAGGGGGAGGGCTGCTGGGGAGGCGGCGGCCCGAAGGCCGTGCAGTCGCGTACGCCCTCCCACGCCGGCGGGAACACGGGAGCGGCGAAGCGCAACTCGCCCAGCGGCGGGCGGGCGAAGGGGATGCCACGGAAGACGGCCACCCCCTTCTCGACCTGCCCCCGCACGTCACCGGTCGTGATCGTGACCTCCATGGCGCCGCCTTTCTCTCGTCTGGTTCAAGATTATCGGCCGCCGTTCATCGACGGGATCTGACCGCTCGCCGTAAAGATCTTCCTCGTCGGGAAATACTGCATACCGTATGTGATACCGGTGTTATCGTGGTAGATCCCGCAGGCTTTCTGAGTCGTTCCCGTACCGTGGCGGCGCCCACCTGGAGCCGTTGGCTCGTGCCGCCGGCCGCGCTCTCCGTGCACCTGGCCATCGGGCAGGCCTACGCGTGGAGCGTCTTCAAACCCCCGCTCGAATCCGCGCTCGGGCTCTCCGGCACGCAGAGCGCGCTGCCCTTCCAGCTCGGCATCGTCATGCTCGGCCTGTCGGCGGCCTTCGGCGGCACGCTCGTGGAACGCAACGGGCCCCGATGGGCGATGTTCGTCTCGATGGCGTGCTTCTCCTCCGGCTTCCTGCTGTCCGCGCTGGGCGTGGCCACCCGGCAGTACTGGCTGGTCGTGCTCGGATACGGCTTCGTTGGCGGGATCGGGCTCGGCATCGGCTACATCTCGCCGGTCTCCACGCTGATCAAATGGTTCCCCGACCGGCCGGGCATGGCCACCGGCATCGCGATCATGGGGTTCGGCGGAGGGGCACTCATCGCCTCGCCGTGGTCGGCGCAGATGCTGGACTCCTTCGGCGCGAGCACGGGCGGGATCGCCACGACGTTCCTCGTCCACGGCGTCGTCTACGCGGTGTTCATGTCGATGGGCGTGCTGCTCGTACGCGTGCCGCCGGAAGGCTGGGCCCCCAAGGGGTGGAAACCGGCCGCGGCCAGTCTGAGGCCCCTGATCACCACGGCCGACGTCTCGGCCCGCAACGCCATCCGCACCCCGCAGTTCTACTTCCTGTGGATCGTGTTGTGCTGCAACGTCACGGCCGGCATCGGCATCCTGGAGAAGGCCGCGCCGATGATCAGGGACTTCTTCGCGGGCACGCCGGCGGCCGTCGCGGTGGGGGCGGCGGCGGGCTTCGTCGCGCTGCTGTCGCTGGCGAACATGGCTGGCCGCTTCGTCTGGTCCTCCACCTCCGACCTGATCGGCCGCAAGAACATGTACCGCGTCTACCTGGGCGTCGGCGCGCTGCTGTACCTCGTCATCTCCCTGTCGGGCAACGCCTCCAAGCCGCTGTTCATCGTGTGCGCGCTGGGCATCCTGTCCTTCTACGGCGGCGGCTTCGCGACCGTGCCCGCCTACCTCAAGGACCTCTTCGGCACCTACCAGGTCGGCGCGATCCACGGCCGCCTGCTCACCGCCTGGTCCCTTGCGGGCGTGCTCGGCCCGCTGATCGTCAACGCCATCGCCGACGCGCAGAAGGCCGCCGGGCGATCCGGGCCCGACCTCTACACAACGTCGCTGTTCATCATGATCGGGCTGCTCGCGGTCGGCTTCATCGCCAACGAGCTGATCCGGCCGGTCCACGAGAGGTATCACGAGAAGCCCGCGCAAGGGCGTGACCCGCAGGTGACGGAGAAGGGGCAGACGGTATGAGCTCGGGGCGTTCCTGGCTGATGGTGGTGGCGTGGGTCTGGGTGGGTCTGCCCTTCGCGTACGGGGTCTACGAGCTGTTTCTGAAGCTCTCTCAGCTCTTCGCCTGACGAGCGGAGCTGGGCGGGAGCGAAGCGCGAACTAAGCGCCGGCAGAAGGCGGTCCTCAGCGCTCGCTAAGCGGGGCGTGCCAGGTTACGGGGCACGCGGGCAGCTGAGCCCGCCCGATGCGAGGGGCAGATCAATGCCGATCACCGACCTGAGCACCACCACGCAACGGCAGGCGGCTGAACTGCAGCCGGACCAGGCCACCAGGGAGCTGCTCGCCAGCGAGCGGGTCCAGGAGGTCATGCGGGAGATCGAGGCCAGCCTCGACCGCTTCACGATGCAGTACCAGGACAGGTACCGCAGGATGACCGACCGCGCCGCCCAGGCCGCCGCCGAGTACGCCCGCGCGTCCTCCCAGCAGCAGTTCGGCCGCGAGCCGGCACAACAGCAGTTCGGCCGCGAGTCCGCGCAGCAGCAGTTCGGCCGCGAGCCGGCACAACAGCAGCAGTACGGCCGCGGCTCCGAGCAGGGCCACATGTCCGACCAGGCCCGGATCTCCGCCGAGTTCGCGCGGCGCCAGGAGCGGGCCGGGATGTCGATGGGCCGGCGAAGCGACATCGAGGCCGCGACGCCGATCACGCCGCTGCCCGTGCCCTACCTCTGGTTCGACCTCATGGCGGTGGGCCCGTACCGGCAGCCCTTCTCCGGCGGGCCGCTCCAGCCGGCCAGGGTCGTGCACTTCGGCGAGCAGGTCGTCCTGTTCGCGGTGCTCTGGCGCAACCCCATGCCGCTGGCGGGCGGACCCTCGGCGGCGGACGTCATGGCGCCGCTGGTCTACCAGGTGCGCGGCGTGTCCGTCGAGCTCAACTCCGTCACCCCAGGACCCCAGCTGAACCCCAACCCCGAGCCGTTCGGCCCCGGGTTCTTCAACATCATCCCGATGGCGATCCCGACCGCGCCCCAGCCCGCCGAGGGCCGGCCGCGCCCCATCGAGATCCACCTCACCGTGGACATCCTGGGCGTCGGCGTGGGCCTGCCGCCCTTCGCCGGGTTCGCCAGCCGCTGGTTCCGGCCCGACCTGCAGCCCGGCTTCCTCGGCCAGCCCGACATCCTGCCGGGGATCGTCGAGGAGAGCCCGGTCAGGATGCTGATCTACTCCTGACCCCGTGCGGAGGAACGCGCGGCGGGTCAGAAGTGGCCGCTGTGCCGCCGAGTCGCGCGCAGCTCGCGGAGCTGCGCGCGGCCGGTATGAGGACGCACACCACCGAGGGGACCGTCGTCTCCGGAGCCGCCGACGGGATCGCGTCGCCGCGGGGGCCTTCGTGCCGCGGATCGGGCTGTCCCGCGAGGGGCTTCATGAGCAAGGGCAGGGAAGAGCATGAGAACGCTGGACGCACGCCTGCGGCACCTCCTCGCGCGGGTACGTGAGCAGGCCGACATCGACGGCACGACGCTGGCCGAACGCGTGGGGTGGAGGGCGGGCACGGTGGAGGTGCTGCTCCTGACCGACGGGGAGCACGTCCCCGACGACGTCCACACCTACCAGCCCGACGCGGGCGTCTCCACCGCGCGGGTGCCCGTGGACCGGCTGGAGGAGCTGGCCGGGCACGAGTCGGTACGCCGCGTCGAGTCCTCCCGCCCCCTGTTCCCCGAGCTGAACGTCTCCCGCGCCGACGTGAGGGCCGACTTAAGGGCCGACTTAAGGGCCGACGTGAGGACCGACGTGAGGGCCGATGTGAGGGCCGACGCAAGGAGCGATGCCCCCGACGGCCTTCCCAAAGGCGACGGGACGATCGTAGCGATCATCGACTCCGGCATCGACTACACGCATCCGGCCTTTCGTCACCCCAACGGCACCTCACGCATCCTTCATCTCTGGGACCAGGCCGCGACCGCGCCCGCCGGCGGCTCCGTGCCCTACGGGGTCGAGTACGCCAAGGAGGACCTCGACAAGGCGCTCTCCGACCCGCAGCCCACCGCCATCGTGCCGCACGCCGACGCCACCAGCGGGCACGGCACCCACGTGGCCGGCATCGCCGCCGGGGACGACAGCCAGCTCGGCGGCGTGTACCAGGGCATCGCGCCGCACGCCGACTTCATCGTGGTCGCGCTGACCGGCGAGGACGGCGTCACGCTCGGCAGCTCGACGCGGCTCGTGGACGCCGTGGACTACGTCGTGCGCCGCGCCGACGGCCGTCCCGTCGCCGTCAACCTCAGCCAGGGCATGAACGGCGGCGGCCACTCGGGCGAGACCCTCGTGGAACGGGCCCTCGACGCCTTCGCCCGCCGTCCCGGCGTGGTCATCGTCAAGTCGGCGGGAAACGAGCAGGAGTGGCGTACGCACGCCGGCGGCACGGTCGAGGAGGGCGAGGTCGTCACGCTCGACCTGGTCGTGCGGCCCGGCGACGTCCAGGACGACCTCGTGGAGATCTGGTTCGACGGGGACGACCGGATCAGCGTGGCCGTCGCCCCGCCGAGCGGCCCCCAGTCGTCGTTCACGGAGCCGGGCGAGGAGCAGACGTTCACGACCCGGCACGGGGACAGGGTCACGATCGACAGCGAGACCGACGCCTCCGCCGGCGGCGACACCGCCACCACGGTCATCATCGCCGGCCAGGGGGTCGAGCCCGGGGTCTGGCGGCTGCTGCTGCGCGGCGGCCCGGTGCGGCACGGCCGTTACGACGCCTGGATCGAACGGGCGCCACGCGACGGGACAGCGGCGGAGCAGACCAGGTTCGCCCCCGCCTCCGCCGACCCGACCCGTACGATCACCGTCCCCGGCACGGCCCGCCGTCTCATCACCGTCGGCTCGTACGCCACCCGCCCCGCCGACTGGAACCTCGGCATCGGCGCGTTGTCCACCTTCAGCAGCCACGGCCCCACCAGGCTCGGCACCCCCAAACCCGACCTCACCGCGCCGGGCGAGACGATCGCCTCCGCCCGCAACGCCAACAGCGCACTCCCGCCCCGCCCCGACCTCGCCCACACCCTCATGGCGGGCACCAGCATGGCCGCCCCCCACGTCTGCGGCGCCGCCGCCCTGATCATGTCCGCCCGCGCGACGAGCGGGCTCCCGCAGCTCACCGGCGAACAGGCGGCCCAGCTCCTCCGCCACACCGCCCGCCAGGCCCCCACGGTGAGCGACGGCTGGGGAGCGGGCAAGCTCGACGTGGCCCGCGCCGTGGAGCTGGCCGCGACCGCCGCCTTCCCGGCCGTGGCCGGCCCGCGCGTCGAGGGCGCCACGCTGGTGTGGGAGACGGACGTGGACTGCTCCTGGCACGTACGCTGCCACACCGCGCTCACCCGGCTGGCCATCGGCAAGGCCGTCGCGGAGTCGCACGAGGACGGTTTCGCCCGCGAGCACCGGGCCGACCTGGCCGGCCTGCCCCCGGGGGAGTACGTCTGCGAGATCCTGGTCACCGACCGCGCCGGCCTGTGGACCCTCGACGACAACGCGGGCCTGGGCCACCGGATCCAGGTCGGAAGCACCCCCGCCGAGGACGACTTCCAGCGGGTCAAGGGCGTGGGCCCGAAGATCTCCGGGCTCCTGCGCGACGCCGGGATCACCACGCTGGAGCAGCTCTCGGCCCTGTCGGTCGAGGAGCTGACCGCCATCGTGCAGCCCGCAGGCATCGGCGCGGAGCGGCTGAGCAAGCAGGACTGGATCGGGCAGGCCGCTGAACTGGCCGCCGAACTGGCCGCCGAATCCGTCGCAGAGGAGCGGAGCGCGGTGCCCGAGCGGCACACGTTCACGCTCACGGTGACCGCCGACACCGAGACGAGGGAGGTGCTGAACTGCGAGATTCGCCACCACCAGAGCGACGACGTCTCCCGGGTGCGGGGGTGGGACGTCGAGCGGCTGCTCGCGTTCGTCGACGAGCGGGCCGGGCTGCGGCACTGAGTCAGATGGTCAGGTGGCGGCGTAACGACTCGTACAGGGCGCGCGTCTCCGGGCCGGGGGTCATGCCGAGGACGGCGTCCAGCTCTCTGCGGCAGGTCTCGTACTGGGCCAGGGCCTTGTGCGGCTGGTTCTGCCGGGCGTGGCAGCGCATGAGCAGGCAGTGGGTCCGCTCCCTGCAGGAGTCCCTGACGAGGACCTGCCTGCAGGTGTCCACGCACTTGGCGTACGCGCCCGCCTCCAGGTAGAGCGCCGCGAGCCCGTCGAGCAGATCGACGTGGGCCGCGCTCAGGCGCTCCCGCTCAGGGACCACCCAGTCCAGGTAGGGGGCGTCTTCGAGCAGGTCGCCCGCGTACAGCGCCCGGGTGGCCTCGTGACAGGCGATCGCCTCCTCCCGCTCCCCGTCGCGCCTGAGCCGCGCGGCCCGCGCGCAGCCCTCGGCGAACGCCTCGGTGTCCAGCCAGATCGACGACCCGGGGGCCAGGGCGTAGCTCTCCCGGTCGTAGACCACGATCTGCCGGTCAGGACGGATCCTGCGCAGGTCGGCGCGGAGGGCGTGCATGGCCGCGTTGAGCCGGTTGCGGGCGGCGCCCTCGGGGACGCCCGGCCAGATGGCGTCGATCACGACGTCGCGGCGGACGGGCTTGGGGCGGGACAGGAGCAGGTACATCAGGACCGCCCTGCCCAGCTTGCCCGACCACTCCGTGACGGGCCGCTCGTCCACACTCATCCGGAACGATCCCAGCAACCAGGCTTCCACCTCCGTACCCGTGGCCCGCGGATCCGGTGGCGGGGCGGTGCGGCGGGCGGGCGGGAGCACGTGAGGTGCGTACGGTTCAGGGACGGGGTGTGGCCAGGTCGCCGCCTCCACGGCCCGCAGCATCAGCACGATGCGCTTCCTCGCGGACCGCGCCCGCATCGTGCGGCGGGTGAGGCGGAGCGCGTGCCGGATCCGGTCGGTCGCCTCCTGCCCGGTGGCGAGGTCGCGGGCCTTCCGCCCGTGCTCCAGCGCCTCGGACAGGCGTCCGGTGGCCAGCGCCGCCCTGGTGCGGTGCCACGCCTCCCACTCGCCGGGCGGTGTCTCCTGGTCCTCTTCCGCGTTCGCCCGCAGGCCGGTCTCCGCCAGCAGTTCGGCCAGGAGAGCCTGGTCGCCGGCCCGCCGGGACAACTCCACCGCCTCCCGTACCGCGTCGGTCCCCACCAGTTCCCCCGTCAGCCGGGCCAGGCGCAGGCCGAAGGCGGGGGAGCGGGCCGGGCGGAGCGCGCAGATCGCGGTGGACCAGAACGGCAACATGCGGTACCAGCCGCCGGTGAGGGGTTCCCACCAGGGTTCCCTGTCCGGCTCCCGGAGGGCGGGGCGCAGCGCCGACAGGTCCTCGTGCGCGTACCCCAGGCGCGCCGCGAGGCTCAGGGCCTGCAGACGGGCGGGCTCGGCGTCGCGGAGCAGCCGCAGCGTGACGACGGCGACGAGGTCGGCCAGGCTGCCCGAGCGCATGACACAGTCGTCGAGCCACCTGCCGGGCAGGGCCCGACGCCCGGTGGCCGGCCAGGCGGCCCGCAGGACCGAATCGATGACCGCGGACCTGCCTCCCGTGATGGCCACCAGCCGGTCGATGCTCTCGCGGGTCAGCGGGCGCTCCAGCTGCTCGGCCGCCGCCGCCACCGTCCCGGCCCCCACCCCGAGCCCCTGGTCGCCCGCGCACGGCGACAGGACGACCTCGCTGGCGGCCAGCGCCGGTGACGGGCCGCCGAGTTCGGGGAGAGGCTGCTGGATCACGACCATGGCGGCCGGTTCGCACGCCGCCGCCAGCCTGCGCAGGCCCTCGGGCCCCAGCTCGTACGGCTCCGGCCGCAACCACCCGAGCCCCCTGCCCGCCCGCAGCAGGTCCGCCGCCAGCCGCCCCTCGACCAGGTAACCCTCGGGCACGAGCAGGCGCAGCCGCGTGTCCGCACCGAGCCCTTCGAGCGAGAACTGCGCCGGCCAGCGCAGCTCCGGCATCGGCGCGGCCACTTTGGCGAGGAGCATCGTCGCACCTCCGCCGAAACGATAGGTTCCGCGGTGCCGGCCGACATCAGGGAAACGGCCAGGGTTCTCCCTAGGGCCGACGGCGGGTGACATCAGGCTTACCCGCGGCTCACCCCAGGCGCCGCTCCACCGCCCCGGCCACCATGGCCAGCCCGTCGGCGCTGCCGGGCAGCACGTTCACCAGGGTGAAGAAGATGTGCATCTGGCCCGTGAAGCGCCGGAACTCGACCGGTACGCCCGCCTCCCGTAACCGTTCCGCATAGGCCTCGCCCTCCTCGCGCAGGACGTCGTGCTCGGCCGTCAGGACGACGGCGGGCGGCAGGCCGGACAGGTCTTTGGCGCGCAGGGGGGAGACGTCGGGGTTCGCGCGCTGCGCGGGATCGGGCGCGTAGTGGTCCCAGAACCAGACCATGCTGTCCCGGTCGAGCAGGAGC
Source organism: Nonomuraea insulae (assembly GCF_042656245.1). Taxonomy (NCBI): domain Bacteria; kingdom Bacillati; phylum Actinomycetota; class Actinomycetes; order Streptosporangiales; family Streptosporangiaceae; genus Nonomuraea; species Nonomuraea insulae. The sequence goes on along the minus strand of NZ_JBHSPA010000130.1, from coordinate 45,765 downwards.
TGGTTGCCCGGGTCGCGGTAGGAGGCGTTGTCCAGGTCGCAGTCGGTGACCGGGTAGACCAGCACCTGCAGGGCGATGGCGGGGCCGCCCTCGTCCCTGGCGCGCTGGGTCACGACGGCCGACAGGTTGCCGCCCGCGCTGTCGCCCGCCACGACGATCGGCAGGTCCGGCAGGGCGGAGGCGGTCCAGAGGAGAGCGGAGTAGGCGTCGCGGGCGGCGGCCGGGTAGCGGTGCTCCGGGGCGAGCCGGTAGCCCACCAGGACGACGGTGCAGTTCGTACGCGTGGCCAGCTCACGGCCCAGGGTGTCGAACTCGTCGATGGTGCCGAGGACCCATCCGCCGCCGTGGTAGTACACGATCACGCCACGCGGCGTGCCGAACGGGACGAGGACGCGGGCGGGGAACGAGGCGCCGTCCTCGGCCGGGATGGAGACCTCCTCGACGCGGGCCACGTCCGGGCCCTTGCCGCACAGCGCGTTCAGCTCGCCGCCGACGGCGCGCGCCTCCTCGGGGGTCAGCTCGTGCATCGGCCTGCCGCCCTGGGCTTCCAGGAGCCGCAGGAATTCGGCCGTCGCGTGATCAAGGGACATGAGACGTCACCTCATCCGGGGGAACGCGGTATGTGATGGACACCACCACGAATGCGGAGGGTTGTCGAGAGGGCGGCCGGTCGTTGACGCCACGACCCGGCGCCCAACAGGCTGAAGTGGTGAACCAAGGAGGCGACCGGTGACCACGTACGGACTGCTCATGTTCGACCAGGCGGAGGAGCTCGACTTCGCGGGCCCCTGGGAGGTCTTCACCAGCTCGTCGGCGCTGCGCGACGGCGCCGACACGGTGGTGCTCGTCGCCGAGCGGCCCGGCCCCGTGCGCTGCGCCAAGGGCCTGCGGGTGCTGCCCGACCACACCTTCGACGACCACCCGCCGCTGGACGTGCTGCTCGTCCCAGGCGGCAGGGGCGCCAGGGAGGTCGAGACGCACAACCCCGTCACCACCGCCTGGGTCGCCGAGACCGCCGCGCAGGCCACCTGGGTCGCCGGGGTCTGCACCGGCACGTTCCTGCTGCACGCCGCCGGCCCGGCGCGCGGGCGGCAGGTGGCCACGCACTGGCAGTACGAGGAGGCCCTGGAGGAGCTCGGGGACGTCACCGTGATGCGCGACGTCCGTTATGTCGTGGACGGCAACCTGGTCACCAGCCAGGGCGTCTCGGCCGGGATCGACAGCGCGCTGTGGCTGGTCGGCCGCCTCCACGGCCGCGACCACGCCAGGGCCGTGCGCAGGGCACTGCAGTACGAGCCCGCGCCGCCGTACCTGGCGGACGAGCCCATCGCCTGAAACCTGGCCCGAGTAGGGTCCGATCATGGACAACGAGAAGGTGGCCTGGATCCTGCTGCGCGACCACCAGGTCCTGATGACCCGTAACCAGGGCCGAGAGGTGTTCTACTTCCCCGGCGGGAAACGCGAGCCGGGGGAGTCCGACAGCCAGACCCTCGTCCGGGAGATCGACGAGGAGCTGCAGACGCACATCGACGCGGACTCCATGGTGCATTTCGGCACCTTCGAGATCCCGGCCGGCCATCCGGAGCGCGGGCCGTTCCGGATGATCTGCTACACCGCCGACCACCGCGGGCCGCTGACCCCGTCGATGGAGATCGCGGAGAAGGCGTGGTTCGGGTACGCCGACCGGGACCGCGTCTCCTACGTCGACTCCCTCGTCCTCCAGGCGCTCCACGAACGCGGCCTTCTGCACTGAACGCAGGGGTTCACCCCATACCGGTTGATCGCTACGCTTGCGCTACCTCAGTGCGGGAGGCGACGCGTGAGTGCTGTTGAGCCGGCCGTGCCCGGCGTTGACCCCACGGTTCCCAGCGTGGCCCGGATGTACGACTATTACCTGGGCGGCAAGGACAACTTCCCCTCCGACCGGGAGGCCGCGGAGAAGATCATCGCGATCGTCCCCGAGGTGCGCGAGACCGCCCGCGACAACCGGGCCTTCATCGGCAAGGCCGTACGCGTCATGGCCGGGCAGGGCGTGCGCCAGTTCCTCGACATCGGCGCCGGCCTGCCCACGCAGGAGAACGTGCATCAGGTCGCGCGGCGGGCCGCCCCCGGCTCCCGGGTGGTCTACGTCGACAACGACCCCATCGTCTTCGCGCACGCCCGCGCCCTGCTGGCCGACACCTCCGGCACCATCGCCGTCTGGGGCGACGCCACCGACCCCGCCGCCATCCTGGGCTCGCCCGAGGTCGCCGGGCACCTCGACTTCAGCCGTCCTGTCGCGGTGCTGATGTCGGCGGTGTTGCACTTCGTGCCGGGGGATGAGCAGGCGAGCGGCATCGTGGCGGCCCTGCGCGCGCCGCTCGTGCCCGGCAGCCACCTGCTGATCTCCCACTTCTACACCCCTGACGCCGACGACCCCAAGGTCAGGGCGGGCCAGCAGGTGTACAAGGCGACGAAGCCGGGCGCGCTGAGCGCCCGCTCGCTGCGGCAGATCACCTCCTACTTCGACGGGATGACGCTGCTGGAGCCGGGGCTCGTCCCGGTCAAGTCGTGGCGGCCCGAGTCCGAGCCCGACCGGCAGGTGAAGATCGACCTGACCCGGCCGGGGCTCATGGGCGCGGTGGGCCGCCTGCCTTAGGGATTTCCCCAGGTCACCTCCTGACGACAGGGCGTAGCGGGCCGCGTAGTCTCGGCAGCCCTCATCCCCTTTCCTGAAGAAGGTGCCGGGCATGGCCACACCGCGTTCGCAAGAGAGCGAATACAGCTACGTCGACAAGACCAGCGGCCGGCTCACCACGTTCGCGGCCAAGCCCGACGAGGCCATGGTGACGTTCGCGGGCCAGGGGGAGATCGACACGCTCAACCAGATCGTCGCCGCCCCCTCGCTGCGGTCGGTCAGCCAGGGCTACGACCTGCGGCGGGGATTCGCCGCCGTCTACGTCAGCCCCGCTCACATGGCCGAGGTGGCAGGCCAGGACGAGGTGACCGACTCCCTCCCTGTCATGATCGACGAGCACGGCGCCTCGCGCTACTTCCTGCCGAACGAGCTCACCGTGCAGTTCCGCCCGGACATCGCACCGGCCAGGGCCGAGGAGATCGTCGGCGAGCACGGCAGCCGCGTCCTGGTACGGCAGCGCACGCCCGGCTACTACACGCTGGCCGTACCCGAGGGGCGTGGCCTGTTCGAGACGATCCGCGAGTTGTCGGATCTGGACGAGGTGGCCTTCGCCGAGCCCAGCGAGGTGGGCTTCAACAGCGCCCTGCTGTTCGTCCCCGGCGACGCCGACTTCGGCAGGTTATGGGGCATGCGCAACACCGGCCAGGCGGTGAACGGCTCCACCGGCGTCGCCGGGTCGGACATCCGCGCCTGCGAGGCCTGGGACCTCACCAGAGGCGACCCCGAAGTGATCATCACCGTGATCGACACCGGCGCCGCGCTCGCCCACCCCGACCTGCAGACCAACATCCTGCCCCGCGGCGCCGAGGACTGGGACTTCGCCGACGCGAACGACCCCGTGCCGGAGGACCAGGACGGCCACGGCTCGCACGTCTCCGGCACCTGCGCCGCCGTCAACGACGCGACCGGCGTCGTCGGCGTGGCGCCGCGCTGCCGCGTGATGCCGCTGCGGGTGGACCTCACGACCGGCATGAACCAGAACCGGGCCGACGCGATCGCCTACACGGCCGCTCAGGCGAACGCCAACCCCGAACGCCGGTACGTGATCAACTGCAGCTGGCGCATGAACGGCGACCACGCCGGCGTGCGGACGGCGATCCAGACCGCGGTCGGCGCGAACGTGGTCGTGGTCTTCGCCGCGGGCAACGACAACACCAACACCGACGTCACCCCGCAGTTCCCCGGCGTCTACGCCGAGGTGATCGCGGTGGCCGCGCTCGACCAGTCCGACCGCAAGGCGACGTTCTCCAACTTCGGCACGAACGTGGACGTCGCCGCGCCCGGCGTCAACATCTGGTCCACCTTCTCGGGCGGCGGCTACGCCTTCCTCAACGGCACCTCGATGGCCTCCCCGCACGTGGCCGGGGTCGCCGCGCTCGTCTGGTCGCGCAACAGGAACCTCACCAACCTCCAGGTGCGCCGGATCCTCGAGACCACGTGCGACGACATTGCCGCCGCCAACGCCGGGTTCCCCGGCATGCTGGGCGGCGGGCGCGTCAACGCGATGAACGCGGTCACCTCGCCGCTGATCTTCCCGCAGCACACCGCCTTCACCGCCGACCTGACCGGCGACAGGAAGGCCGACGTGGTCGGGTTCGGGGACGCGGGCGCGTACGTCTCCAGGAACCAGGGCAACGGCAACTTCGCCGCGCCGCAACTGGCGGTCGGGAACTTCGGGTACGAGGCGGGCGGCTGGCGTGTCGAGCGGCATCCGCGCTTCCTGGCGGACCTGACCGGGGACGGCCGCGCGGACATCGTCGGGTTCGGTGACGGGGGCGTCTGGGTCTCCCGTAACAACGGCAACGCCACCTTCCAGGCGTTGCAGCTCGTGGTGGGAAATTTCGGGTATGAGGCGGGGGGCTGGCGGGTGGAGCGTCACCCCCGCTTCCTGGCCGATCTGACGGGCGACCGCCGTGCGGACATCGTCGGTTTCGGCGATGGGGGTGTCTGGGTGTCACTCAACAACGGCAACGGGACGTTCCAGGCGTTGCAGCTCGTGGTCGGAAATTTCGGGTACGAAGCTGGTGGCTGGCGGGTGGAGCGTCACCCCCGCTTCCTCGCGGACCTGACGGGCGACCGTCGCGCGGACATCGTCGGGTTCGGCGACGGGGGCGTCTGGGTCTCCCGTAACAACGGCAACGGCACCTTCCAGGCACCACAGCTCGCCGTCGGCAACTTCGGTTATGAGGCAGGCGGCTGGCGGATCGAGCGTCACCCCCGCTATCTCGCCGACCTCACCGGCGACGGCCGCGCCGACATCGTGGGCTTCGGCGATGGGGGTGTGTGGGTGTCGCTCAACAACGGCAACGGCACCTTCCAGGCGCCGCAACTCGCGGTCGCCAACTTCGGTTACGAGGCTGGTGGCTGGCGGGTGGAACGCCATCCCCGCTTCCTGGCGGACCTCAGCGGAGACGGCCGCGCGGACATCGTCGGTTTCGGTGACGGGGGTGTGTGGGTGTCGCTCAACAACGGCAACGGGACGTTCCAGGCGCCGCAGCTCGCCGTCGGCAACTTCGGTTACGAGGCGGGGGGCTGGCGGGTGGAGCGGCATCCGCGCTTCGTCGCCGACCTCACCGGCGACAGCCAGGCGGACCTGCTCGGCTTCGGCGACGCGGGCGCCTACGTCTCAATGAACAACGGGAAGGGCGCGTACGGCAACCTCAACCTCAAGATCGGAAACTTCGGATACGAGGCCGGGGGCTGGCGCGTGCACAAGCATCCGCGTCTCGTCGTCGGACCCCGATGACCTACGCGTAGACGGTGACGACCGGGTCGTGGCTACGATCCGGTCGGCGCGTCGCGCAGGGAGAAGCGCCGGTCGAGGCCGGTCAGGCGCAGCAGCCGCGTCACCCGTGGCTGCAACCCGCTCAGCCGCAGCCGGCCGCCGGCGGCCTCCACGGTGTTCGCGGCCCAGATCAGCGTGTTCAGCCCCGAGGAATCACAGAAGTCGACCCGTTGGAGGTCGACGTCCACGTGCGGCGGCCTGATGGTCGACATCGCCTGGCCGAGCCCGCTGCGGAACTCCTCCATCGAGGCGAGGTCGAGATCTCCCACCGCACTCAGCACGGCGGCGTCGTCACGCTGCGTGACGATCCAGGAGAAGCCGGTACGCTCTGCGCTTCCCATTCCACCCCTCCGCATCGGATATGGTTCGCCTCCTTTATCATTGCATGATGCAATGAAACCCGGAACCCGTCACGCCGTGGTCATCCTGTTGACGCGGTGATTCCCGCGTGACACCCTCCTCGCGACGTTGATGACCCTCGACGCTGTGCGGGCACTCGGGGAGGTTCCGGCGAGATGACGACGGATCGGCTCGCGGGCGGCAACGACGGGGGCGCGATCCGGGTCGGGCGCACGGTGCGGCGGCCGGTGCGCGCCTGGACGGAGTCGGTGCACGAGCTGCTGCGGCACCTCGAACGCAAGGGGTTCGGCGGGGCGCCCCGCGTCCTGGGCATCGACGAGGACGGGCGCGAGATCCTGACGTACCTGGAGGGTGACACCCTGGGGGACGAACTGGTGTGGCCAGGGTGGACCCGTACGGAGGAGACGCTCGTCCAGGTCGCGCGGTGGCTGCGTGACTACCACGAGGCCGTGGCCGACTTCGTGCCATACGCCGGCGCCCTGTGGCGCACGGGGGAGCGGTGGACGCCCGGGACGATCATCGTGCACAACGACGCCACCGCCTTCAACGCCGCCTGGCATGACGGACGGCTCACCGGCTTCTTCGACTGGGACTTCGCCGGTCCCACCACGGTGGACTCCGACGTGGCCTGGATGGCCTGCAGCTGGGTGCCGCTCTACGCCCGGCGCGCGGTCGCGCTGGAGGGTTTCACCGACTTCGACTCGCGGCCCGGGCGGCTGCGCCTGTTCCTGGACACCTACGGGTGGAGCGGGAGCACGGACGCTCTCATCAACGAGATCCAGGCGCGCACGCGGGCGCGGGCCGACGTGATCCGCCGCCGCGGCGCCACCGGCGAGGGGCTCTACGAGCGGCTGCTGCGGCGAGGGGTCGCCGACGACCTCGACCAGGCCGTCCGCGAACTCGACGACTTCCCGCGCTGACCCTGCTCACGCGGGCTGGTAGCCGCGCAGGTAGCCCGCGACCTTGGCGGTGTACGGGCGCCACCGCGCGGGAATGCCCTTCGCCCGCTTCAGGGGATCGACGCCGCTGCGGTAGAGGGCGGCCAGCTTCAGCGCGGGATCGCCGGGCAGGCTCTTGATCTGCGGGCCCAGCGTGCACATGAACCGTCCCATGGAGAGGATCGACACCTCGGGCGTGAACGGCGGCTTCGGCTCCCGGCCCTGCAGCCCGCCCGGCTGCCAGTGCCACAACACGCTGGGGGTCCACCTGGCGATGCCGTACTCGTCGTTCGTGGTGTCGGAGAGCTTGGGGTCGAAGCCCGACTCCGCCTTGAGCATCGCGGCGATCAGGGCCGGGCTCAGGCCGGGCTGGTCGCAGTACGTGCCCGCGTTCACGATCAGCGCGCGGTACTCGCCGGGGATGTCGGAGTCGGCGCGCAACCAGCGCCTGGTGTCGTCGCCGACCGGCGACGTGCTCGCGGACGTGCCGCCGGCCGGGGTCGTGGTGGTCGGTTCGGGTATGTCGCCCGTCCGGGCCATCGTGATGACCACCGCGGTCACGGCCGCCGCGACCACCACCGTCCCACCGACGACCAACGCTCGCCGTCCGGAGAACCCGCTCTTCCGCTCCCCGCCCGGCCCTCCTCCCGACGGGCCTCCTTGCCCGGACGAATCTTCTGGCGGGTCTCCTTCTCCGGGCGGTCCCGCATCCTGCCGTCCTGCGCCCGGTTGCCCCGCGCTTGGCAGGACCGCTCGTGGCGGCTCCTTCTTGCGCGTCGTCCCGGGTCCGCCGTCCGGCAGGACGCCCGTGCGGGACGAAAGCGCCGCGGCGTAGGCGGTGGCGTCCTCAAAGCGGCCCTCCCGCTCCGGGTCCAGCGCGCGCATCACCGCCGCGTCGACCGCCTCCGTCACCTCCGGCCGCAGCGCGCTCGGCGGCACCCGATCGCTCGGCTTGGCCGGCACCCGGCCCGTGAGCAGGTGGTAGGTCAGCGCGCCCAGCCCGTGGACGTCGGCCCGCGCGTCCGGCGCCCCGTCGAAGTAGAGCTGCTCGGGCGCCTGGTACCCGGGCGAACCCGCGGGCAATGTCAGCCCGCTCAGGTGGTCGGCGGAGCGCGCGATGCCGAGGTCGGCCACCATCACCCGCTCCCCGCCCTCGGGCCGCGAGCAGAACAGCACGTTCGACGGCTTCAGGTCGCGGTGGACGACCCCGATGCTGTGCAGCACGGCGACGCCCTGGCAGATCTCACCCATCAGAGCGAGCGTCTCGGCGAGCGGGAGCGGCGGGCCGGCCAGGCGGTCCCCCAGGGTGCCGCGGTCGGCGTACGTCATCACGAAGTAGGGCCGGCCGTCGTCGAGTTCGCCGATGTCGAAGACCTGCACGAGCAGGTGGGAGTCGGCCTGGCGCAGCAGCCGCGCCTCCTGGATGAACCGGTTGCGCACGTCGGCCTGACGGGCCCAGTTGTCGGCGAGGATCTTGACCGCCACCGACGAGCGCAGCTTCTCGTCGCGGGCGAGGTAGACGGAGGCGAAACCCCCGACCCCGATGAGCTGCTCGATCCGGTGGCGACCTGCGTGGGATGGAGCCGTCATTCGGTTCATGATGGTCGATGCCCGCGGATTCGTCCACGCGCCCTGGCACCTTCCAGGTTACGAAATCGCCGAGCAGACAGGAGGATCGGGGCAGCGAACCGACAGCGAGGTCTCCTTCCGCGGGGGTGGTGACGACCAGCCGGACGGGGGTCCGCGGGAACGCCCGCGGCCCGGCGGCCGGCCGTTGCCTGTCTGACCTCGACACCACCACCGGCACACGAGTAGGGTCACGCGCGATGTCGCACAGCACGATCTTGATTCAGATGGCGGCGGCGCCCACGGACGACCGGCCGTACTCGCTGGAGCTCGAGCCCGGAGAGCAGGCGTTCTTCGGGCGCGGGGTCCCCAGCGCGCCCGTGGACCTCATGCTGGACGACCCCGCCGTCTCCCGGCGCGCGGGCAAGATCGTCGCGGTGGGCGACTACTGGTTGTTGTCCAACCTCAGCATGTCCAAGACGTATGTGGTGGAGAACCCGGAGGGCGGCGGGGAGTTCGTCAAGGTGCAGCCGGGGCGGGTGGGGGCGCCGATCCCGTTCGAGTTCTCGCGCGTGACCCTGCCCGCGGTGGACGGCACGATCTCGTTCCTGGTGTTCGCGCCGCAACACGTCCATGTGCCGCCGGGCAGCGCCGACGGCGGGGCGGCCACGCAGGTCGCCTACCCGCTCGACCAGAACGCCAAATACTTCCGCATCCTGGTCGCACTGTGCGAGCCGCGCCTGCGCGACCCCTCGACCTCGCGCATCCCGACCATCCCCGAGATCATCGAACGGCTCCCCGACCTGGGTCTGAGCCGCACCGCGATCGGGTTCCACATCGGCTATCTCGCCGAGAAGAAGCTGCACGTCAAGAGCCCGCACGGCGGGGAGGGCAAGGCCGACTGGCAGCGGCACGCGCTGGTCTCCCTCGCGCTGCGCTTCGACCTGGTGACCAGCGACCACCTCGCCCTGCTGCCCGTCCCCGGCCGCTGAGTCACTCCATCAGCACCGGCAGGGCCTGGACGTCGCTGCCGATGAACGAGGGTCGCGGTCGCAGGGCCGCGGGGCCGGCGGCGAGGCGGAGCCGGGGGAAGCGGCGGAACAGGGCGGGCAGGGCGATCTGCGCTTCGAGCCTGGCCAGCGGGGCGCGCCGGAGGCGGGAACCCCGGTCAGAGCAGGTCCTCGATGCGGATCGGCAGGCGGCGCAGGCGGCGGCCGGTGGCGTGGAAGACGGCGTTGGCGATGGCGGGCGCGACGCCGACCAGGGCGACCTCGCCGAGGTTCTTGACCCCCATCGGGTTGAGCACGAAGTCCGGCTCGTCGATGAAGTCGACCTCGATGTCACCGATGTCGGCGTTGACCGGGATCACGTAGTCGGCCAGGTCGTTGTTGACGAAGCCCCCGTACCGCGGATCGACCTCGCTGTGCTCGCGCAGCGCCGCGCCGATGCCCCAGACCACCGCGCCACGCACCTGGGCGTCCGCCGTCACCGGGCTGGCCACGCGGCCGCAGTCGGCCACGCTCACCACCCGGGACACGCGCACCCGCCCCGTGGCGGGCTCCACCCGCACTTCGGCGAAGTGCGCGATGAAGCTGAACGACACGTACGACGGGAACTCGGGGCCCGCCAGGGCGACCAGGCCCGCGCGCATCCGGTCGATCATCTCCGGCGGCTGGCCGGGCGCCTGGGTGACGGCCTCCACCGTCACCTCCTCGCGGCCGGACGCCCTGACGGCGGCGGCCAGGTCCACGTGCCCCTCGGCGGCGACGCCCAGCCTCGACCGCAGTTCGCCCAGCGCGGCGTGCATCGCGAGCAGGGTGCTGTTGGTGCCCCACGCGCCGGCGGTCAGGTGGTGCGGCGCGGCCCGGGTGTCGCCGACGACGACGCTGATGGCGTCGGGGTCGATGCCGAGGTTCGCGGAGACGGCGGAGACGAGGGCGGTCGTGATGCCCTGGCCCATCTCGTGCCCGCCCACCTCGGCCAGGACGTGGCCGTTGGCGCCGGCGTGCAGGCGGGCGAGGGTCGGCACGGTCATCGACGGGTACGCGCCCGTCGCCACCCCCCACCCGACCCGCGTGCCGTCGGGCTCGCGCGTGGAAGCGGGGTCCGGCGAGCGATCCGCCCAGCCGAACAGCTCGGCGCCCCTGCGCAGGCACGCCGCGAGCTGCCTGGAGGAGAACGGCTTGCCGGTGACCGGGTCCGTACCGGCGTCGTTGGCCAGGCGCAGCTCCACCGGGTCCCGCCCGGTGGCGTGGGCGATCTCGTCGATGGCCGACTCCATCGCGAACGCCGCCGGGTGCTCGAAGGGCGCGCGCATGTAGCCGGGGGTCTGGGCGTCGGTCCTGACGTGGCGTTGCCGGCCGCGGAAGTTCCTGATGTCGTACAGGCGGGAGGTGATCTCGGTGTACGTCGAGGGCAGCAGGTCGTGCCGGGAAGCCTGCTGGTCCACCTCGTGGATGGCCGCGAGCAGCCGTCCGGAACGGTCGGCGCCCAGGCGTACGCGGTGCCGGCTCACGGGGCGGAAGCTGGCCGCGTGGAAGGTGTGGGCGCGGGGGGTCACCAGCTTGACCGGGCGGCCGACCCGGCGGGCGGCCACGGCCAGGGGCGCGATGTGCGGCTGCAGGGAGTTCCTCTGCCCGAACCCGCCTCCCACGTACGTCGAGATGACCCGGATGTTCGCGGGGTCGATGCCGAGCTGCCTGGCCAGGCCGCCGCGCAGGGCCCCGACGCTCTGCGTGCCCTCGTGCACGACGAGGGTCTCCCCGTGCCACTCGACGACGCCGCCGATCAGCTCCATGGGCACCTGGTGTTGCGGGCCGACCTCGTAGCTCACGTCCACCCGGAGCGGGCTGCGCTCGTACGCGCCGTCCGCGTCGCCCACGACGATGTCGGCCAGGAACGGCAGCGGCAGCGCCTCCTGCTGGAGCACGGTCTCGGTGCCGTCCGCGCCCATCTCCACGGCGAACGGCTCCTGCTCGTACGCGGCCCGCACCAGCCCCGCCGCCTGCGTCGCGGCGACCAGCGTCTCTGCCACCACCAGCGCGATCGGCTGCCCCCGGTACGCGACGCGGTCGTCCAGCATCGGCTGCAGGCTCTGGAAGGCGTAGCCGTCGCCCATGATGTACCCGGCCGGGGTGATGCCCAGGTCGTCCAGGTGGGACAGGATGAGCAGCACCCCGGGCACGGCGGCGGCCTGCGCCGTGTCGAGCCCGGTGATGCGGCCCTTGCCGATGGTCGCGACGACGGGCATGGCGTAGGCGATGCCGGGCAGCGTCCGGTCCGCGCCGTAACGCGCCATCCCGGTGACCTTCTCGCGGGCCCCGACCCTGGGGATGCCCCGCGTCGGAGCGTCCGGCCGCTCTCCGGCGTTCGTCATCGTACGGGCCCACTCCCCGGCGTTCGTCATCGTACGGCCCGCTCTCCGGCGATCCGCAGCGCCTCGGCGACCGTGCGGATGCCCAGCTCGATCCGGAAGGCGTTGTCCCTGCCCGGACGGGCGCCCTCGAAGGCGGCCTCGCCGGCCCGGCGCAGGCTCTGCTCGTCCAGGACCGCGCCGGTCAGCTCCTGTTCCGCGGCGCGGCAGCGCCAGGGGCGGGTGGCGACCCCGCCCACCGCGATGCGGCACTCCCCGACGGTGCCGCCGGGGTCCAGGCTCACCGCCGCGGCGGCCGAGGTCAGCGCGAACGCGTACGACTCCCGGTCCCTGACCTTGTGGTAGGTCGAGCCGCGCCCGGCCGGCGTGACCGGCACCCGGATGCGGGTGACGATCTCGTCCCAGTCCAGCGTGTGCTCTCTGTCCGGCGTGTCACCTGGCTCGACGTGCAGGTCCGCCAGCGCGAGCGTGCGCTCCCCGCGCGGCCCCGCGACGTCGAGCACGGCGTCGAACGCGATCAGCGCGACCGCCCAGTCACCGGGATAGGTGGCGATGCACGCGTCGCTGCCGCCGAGCAGGGCGTGCCCCCGGTCCAGCCCGCCGATCGCGGCGCAGCCGCTGCCCGGCTCCCGCTTGTTGCAGGGGAAGGCGAGGCCGCCCCTGAAGTACGCGCACCGGGTGCGCTGGAGCAGGTTCCCGCCCACGGTCGCCATGTTGCGCAGTTGCTGAGAGGCCGCCTTGGCCAGGGACTCCGCCAGCGCCGGATATTCCGTGACCAGCACCGGGTCCGCCGCCACGTCCGCCATCAGCGCCCCTGCGCCGAACGACAGCTCCCGCTGCCCGGTGGTGTCCACGCCGGCCAGCTCGCGCAGGGCGCGGACGTCCACGACGATGGGCGGGGTCTCGATGTCCAGCTTCATCAGGTCGTACAGGGTGGTGCCGCCGGCCAGCACCCGCGCACCCGGGCCGGCCTCGGACAGGGCGCGCACGGCCTCCTCGAGGGTGGCCGGGGCGGCGTAGGCGAACGGTCGCATGGCTCAGCCCTCCCTCGGGTCGTCGGCTTCACGCGCGGCGCCGCAGTCCGCGGCCCGCAGCGTGGCCGCCTCATGTACCGGTGAGCTCCGGGCGGCCTCGCGGATCGCCGCGAGAATGCCCGTGTACGCCCCGCATCGGCACAGGTTGCCGCTCATGTACTCGCGGATCTCGTCATCGTCGCCGGTGTGCCCTTCCGCGATGCAGGCCAGCCCGGACATCACCTGCCCCGGCGTGCAGTAGCCGCACTGCAGGGCGTCGTGGTCCACGAACGCCTGCTGCAACGGGTGGAGCCCGCCTTCGAGACCCATCACGCCCTCGATCGTGGTCACCGACCGGCCGTTGACCTGCACGGCCGGCAGCAGGCAGGACACGACGCGGCGTCCGTCCACGTGGACCGTGCACGCGCCGCACTGCCCGTGGTCGCAGCCCTTCTTCGATCCGGTCAGGCCCAGCCGCTCGCGCAGGACGTCGAGCAGCGACTCTCGCGGGTCGAGGCGCAGGTGCACGGACCAGCCGTTCACGGTGAACTCGATCGGTACCTCCGAGGTCATACGCGCCACGCTAATGCGGGATGCCGTTTTTATCCCCACATGTCTGTATAAGGGCCGGTCAAGAATGGCCGAGGAGGCGGGGGCGACACGGAAAGCCCGCCGCACCTTTACCTTCGGCCGGTTGTTACCGTGCTGCTCGTGCCCTTCATCGATGCCCTGTCAGCCGCCCTCCCGCCCAGCCGGCTCGTCCTCGACCCCGACGTCATGGCCGCCTACGCCCACGACCAGGCCGCCTGGGCTCCCGCGGGCAGGCCGATCGCGCTGGTCAAGCCGGAGGACGCCGAGCAGGTGCGCGCGGTGGTGGCGGTCTGCGCGGCGCACGGCGTGCCGATCGTGCCGCGCGGCGCCGGCACCGGCCTGTCGGGCGGCGCGAACGCCGTGGACGGCTGCGTGCTGCTGGCCCTCGACGGCATGGACCGCATCCTGGAGATCGACACGGCCGAGCAGCTCGCCGTCGTGCAGCCGGGCGTGGTCAACGACCACCTGCGGGCCGCCGTCGCCGAGCACGGCCTGTGGTACCCGCCGGACCCGGCCAGCTCGCCCTGGTCCACGATCGGCGGCAACGCCGCGACCAACGCGGGCGGCGTGTGCTGCGTCAAGTACGGCGTGACCCGCGACTACGTGCTCGGCCTGAAGGTCGTCACCGGCGCCGGCGAGCTCGTCACGCTGGGCAGGCGCACCAGGAAGGGCGTGGCCGGGTACGACCTGGCAGGCCTGTTCGTGGGCTCCGAGGGCACGCTGGGCGTGATCACCGAGATCACCGTGCGGCTGCTGCGGCTGCCGGAGAGCCCGCCGAAGACGATTGTCGGCGCCTTCGACTCACTGGTGGCGGCGGGCGAGGGGGTCGCGGCGGTGGCCGCGGCCGGGATCACCCCGGCCGCGCTGGAACTGGTGGATCGCTACTGCCTGCGCGCGGTGGACGACTGGAAGAACATGGGGCTGGCCGACCTCGGCGACGTCCTGCTGCTGGGCCGCGTCGACACCGGTGACGAGAAGGAGGCCGCCGCGCTGCAGGAGTGCTTCGACCGGGCCGGGGCGACGTGGAGCACCCGCTCGACCGACGCGGAGGAGGCCGAGGCGCTGTTCTCCGCTCGGCGGCTGGCGTACCCGGCTCTGGAGCGGCTCGGGCCGGTGCTGACCGAGGACGTGTGCGTGCCGCGCGGGCTGGTGCCCGAGATGCTCGGCCGGATCGAGGCGCACGCGAAGGCGCACGACGTGCACATCGCCAACATCGCGCACGCGGGCGACGGCAACCTGCACCCGCTCATCGTCGTCCCCGTGGGCGACGATGAGGCGCGCGCCCGGGCGCAGCGGGCGTTCGAGGCCATCCTCGACGACGCCATCGCGCTCGGCGGCACCGTCACCGGCGAGCACGGCGTGGGCCTGCTGAAGAAGCGCGGCATGCACGCCGAACTGGGCGAGGACGTGCTGGCGCTGCACCGCGCCATCAAGTCGGCCCTGGACCCCGCCGGGATCTTCAACCCCGGCAAGATCATCTAAAGCTCGGGGAGCACCGAGCCGGTGAGGCGCTGATCGACCTGCACCAGGCGTACCGGACCGTGCTCACCGCCGACACGCCCGCCACGCCCGCGCAGGCGCTGCTCACCTCGACGGTCGACACCCAGCGGCTGCGCTACGACCCGTCGGCGTCGGGAGGCGTGCCGCTCGTGGTGCCCGCCGTCGCCTTGGTGTCGGTGCTCGGCGTGCTGGTGTTGTTCCTGGTACGCCGTCGGCGGACCGCCTCGTCCGTGGACGTGTCCGGATGAGCGGCACCACCGGGCCCGAGAACTACCTGATCGCGTTGTTCGACGGGGCGGGCGCGTTCTGGCTCGCGCTGGGTGTGGGCGCGTTGCACGCCGTCGCGCCGGGACACGGGAAGAGCGCGGCGGCGGCCTGGATGCCCGCGCTGGCAGGAGTCGCCGTGGCGATCGGCGGCTGCTTCTACCTGGCCACTGCCATCACGGCCCTGACCCCATGATCATCAGGCCGCGCGAAGGGCGAGCCACCTTCTGAGAGCAGGCGAAGGGCCGAGCCACCCTGCTGAGAGCAGGCGATAGGCGAGCCACCCTCTGAGAGCAGGCGAAGGGCGAGCCCTCTCTGAGAGCAGGGGCCGCACGCATGGTCGGCCACGCGGCCCCGCGCCGGGGACGCGACCTACTCCGGATGCCCGACCGTGATCACGACGTTGCCCGTCTTCTGTCCCGTCTCGACGTACCGGTACGCCTCGACGATCTCGTCCAGCGCGTACCGCCGATCGATGACCGGCCGGAACGCCCCGGACTCGATCAGCCCCTTGAAGTGCCGCGCCATGCCCGCGTCATGCTTGGGCAGCGGGAAGACGACCTTCTTGCCCCGGGCCACCGGAGTGACGACCGCGAGCGCCAGGTTCTGCCAGAACGCCCCCACGTCGGAGGCGACATAGATGCCGCGCGGTTTCAGCAATCTCCGGCACCGCCCGTACGAGCTCTTGCCCACCGCGTCGATGACGGCGGAGTAGCGCTGCTCGTCCCGCGTGAAGTCGGTGGCCGTGTAGTCGACGACCCGGTCCGCCCCCAGCCGCCTGACCAGGTCGAGATGTGAGGTCCCGCAGACGGCGGTCACGTTCGCGCCGAGGTGTTTCAGGAGTTGCACGGCCGCCGACCCGATGGCCCCGGTGGCGCCGTACACGAGGACGTCGTCCCCCTCACTCACCCGCGAGGACCTGATGAGCGAGAGCGCATAGTGCGAGCCTTCGGTGCTGGGCACGGCCTCCTCGTACGTCAGCCCCTCGGGGACGATCGCCAGCGTACTGTCCTGGGAGATCACCATGTACTGGGCGTGCGCCCCGAACCCGCCGTCGTTGTAGCCGAACACCCGGTCGCCTGGCTTGAACGAGGTGACGCCCTCGCCCACCGCCTCCACCTCACCCGCGAACTCGGTCCCCAGAACCGGCACCGTCGGCCTGATGAGCCCGGTGAAGAACCGCCACAGGAACGGCTGGGCCGCCCGCATCGCGCAGTCCGTACGGTTGACCGTCGTCGCATGAACCTTGACCAGCACGTCGCGGTCCGTGATGACCGGCTTGTCGATGTCTAAGACGCTAACCACTTCCGGCGGGCCGTATCTGGCGCGCACTGCGGCCTTCATGCCCGGAGTCTAAGGCGTCGAGCAGCGATCCGCCCGTCGCAGTCCAGGAGGGCGAGCTCGGCGATGATCTCAGACCACGTCCACCGCGCGGGTGTAGGCGAGGTCGGCCTCCATGTCCGCCGCCGCCTGTCTGAGCTCGGGCAGGACATCGCGCAGGAGGGCGTCGCTGGAGGCGCGGCCGGCGTGGGTGGCGACGTTCACGGCCGCCACGGTACGCCCGGTACGGTCCCGGATGGGCACCGCGACCGACCGTACGCCCTCCTCCAGCTCCTGATCCACCAGCGCGTACCCGTCCACGGCCGCCTGCCGCAACAAGGCCCGCAGCTCGGCCCGCGAGGTGACGGTCCTGGCCGACAACCGCCGTGGCTTGATCGCAGTCAGCCGTTCCTCAGGCAGTTCGGCCAGGAGCACCCGCCCCATGGAGGTCGCGTACGCGGGGAACCGGGTCCCGACCGTGATGTTGACGCTCATGAGGCTCACGGTCTGGACCCTGGCCACGTACAGGACGTCGTCTCCCGACAACACCGCCACCGACGCCGACTCGCGGACCCGCGCCGCCAGGTCGGCCAGGTGCGGCTGCACGATCTCCCTGAACGTCAGCCCCGACAGGTGCGCGTACCCCAGCTCCAGCACCCTCGGCAGCAGCGCGAACCGGGAGCCGTCGTCGGCGGCGTACCCAAGGTGTTCAAGCGTCTGGACCGCCCGCCGCACGGTCGCCCGGGGCAGCCCCGTCACCTTGGCGCAGTCCGCGAGCGTCAGGCCGCCCCGCGCGGACCCGAGCGCGACCAAGACGGCCAGCCCGCGCGCCAGCGACTGCAGGAAACCCATCCCCAGCTCCTGCTTGGCACTCCGGAAGAGATCGGCCCCGGCCCCAGTCCCAGAGACGCCGGCCGGGGGACCGATCGGAGCGGCCCCCACGGAGACGCGACCGGTCGCGGCCATAGCGATGGGCCGAGTATCGCTCCGGGCGGCAAGCGTCTGGGGGTCGCTCAGGGCGGCGATGGGCAGGGGGTCGGTCGGGGTCGCGATGGTCTGGGGGGCGCTCAGGGCTGTTTCCATCTCCGCGACCGTTTTGCGTAGCGCCGGCAGGCAGTGGTCGCGTAGCCCCGCCGCCGTGTGCCTGCTGGTGTGACTCACCACGCTGACCGCGCACACCGCCCGCCCAGACCCCTCTCGTACGGGCACCGCCACCGCGATCAGCCCCGGCTCCACGAGCTGGTCGTCCTCGGCCCACGGCACACCGGGGTCGAGCAGCGCCAGCCCGGCCGCGCACCGGTCGGCGGGCAGCACGTCGCCGGTCCGGAAGGTGACCGACATGGTGCGCCGCCGGGTGACCTGCACCACGAAACGCACCCCGTCACCGTCCTGGACGGCCAGCGACACGGACTCGTCCAGCTCCTCCGCCAGCCGCTCGGCCAAGGGGGAGAGGGTGTCACGCAACCCGCTGCCCGACAGGTACGCCTCGCCCAGCTCCATCAGACGTGGCGCGAGCCGTACCTCTCGACCGTCCTCCCGCAGGTAGCCGAGGTGGAGGAGGGTACCCAGCACCCGGTCCACGGTGGACCTGGCCAGGCCGGTCGCGCGCACCAGATCCGTGGCGCGGGCGGGCCGCCCGGTGGCCAGCGCGCGGAGCACGGCCAGCCCGCGCTCCAGGGTTCCGGCCGCTTCCATCGGCTCCTCCAAAGCTTTGACAGGTCAGCGACCCGTACACATACTGAGAACACAATACTGAACTAAAGTTCGCAGAGCGAACACGTCTCGATCGGAGCGTCGTGCGGAGAGACAAAGTGATCGCCACGGCCGCGGAGGCGTTGGCCGGCGTGCGCGACGGCGCGTCGTTCGCCGTCGGCGGCTTCGGCCTCAGCGGCATCCCCAACGTGCTGATCCAGGCCCTCTACGACACCGGCGTGAGCCGCATCGGCGTCGTGTCCAACAACTGCGGCGTGGACGGCGGGGGCCTCGGGATCCTGCTGGCGGCAGGGCGGATCGCCCGCGTGACAGCCTCCTACATCGGCGACAACAAGGAGTTCGCGCGCCAATATCTGGGCGGCGAGCTGGAGGTCGAGCTCACCCCGCAGGGCAGCCTCGCCGAGCGGCTGCGCGCGGGCGGCAGCGGCATCCCCGCCTTCTACACGCCCGCCGGGGTCGGCACCCCCATCGCGGAGGGCGGCCTGCCGCTGCGCCACAACCCGGACGGCTCGATCGCGGTCGCCTCGCCGCCGAAGGAGGTGCGGGAGTTCGACGGCCGGCCGTACGTGCTCGAACACGGCATCCGTACGGACTTCGCCCTCGTCCGAGCGGCCAAGGGCGACCGGCACGGCAACCTGGTCTTCCACAAGGCCGCCAGGAACTTCAACCCCCTCGCGGCCATGGCCGGCCGGATCACGATCGCCGAGGTCGAGGAGCTGACCGAGCTGGACCCCGACGAGGTGCACCTGCCCGGCGTCTTCGTCCAGCGCGTGCTCGTGCTCACCCCTGAGCAGGCAGCCGACAAATCCATCGAAAAGCGCACGACCTCTCCGGCGCCTCCCGTACCAGGAACGGTCAACGAATGAGCTGGACCCGTGACGAGATGGTCGCCCGCGCCGCGGCCGAGCTGCGCGACGGCGACTACGTCAACCTGGGCATCGGCCTGCCCACCCGCATCCCCTCCTTCCTGCCACCGGGCGTGGACGTGGTCCTGCACTCGGAGAACGGCGTCCTCGGCGTCGGCCCGTACCCCCAGGAGCACGAGATCGACCCCGACCTGATCAACGCGGGCAAGGAGACCGTCACCGTGCTGCCGGGGGCGTCGTACTTCGACTCCTCGTTGTCGTTCGGCATGATCCGCGGCGGTCACATCGACGTGGCGGTGCTGGGCGCGATGCAGGTCTCGGCCCGCGGCGACCTGGCCAACTGGATGGTCCCCGGCAAGCTGGTCAAGGGCATGGGCGGGGCCATGGACCTGGTGCACGGCGCCCGCAGGGTCATCGTGATCATGGATCACAACGCCAAGGACGGCTCGCCGAAGATCGTCAAGGAGTGCTCGCTGCCGCTGACGGGGCAGGAGTGCGTACACCGGATCGTCACCGACCTCGGGGTCTTCGACGTCACCGGGCAGGGGCTCACGCTCGTGGAACGCGCGCCGGGGGTGAGCGTGGAAGAGCTGCGCGACCGTACCGACGCGGAGGTCACCGCATGAAGAGCGGCATGAAGGACGCCGACACTCTCGAAGCGGTCGTGAAGGTTCTCACATGATGGACGCCGACACTCTCGAAGCGGTCGCGGAGGTTCTCACATGAAGGCCGTCTACATTCTCGACGCCGTACGCACGCCGTTCGGCCGGTACGGCGGCGCCCTGTCCAGGATCCGCCCCGACGACCTGGCCGCGCACGCCGTCTCCGCGCTGGCCGAGCGCAACGGGCTGGAGAGCGCCGACGAGGTCGTGCTCGGCAACGCCAACGGCGCCGGCGAGGAGAACCGCAACGTCGCCCGCATGGCCGCCATCCTGGCCGGGCTGCCGATCACCACGCCCGGCGTGACCGTGAACCGGTTGTGCGGGTCCGGCATGGAGGCCGTCATCCAGGCGTACCGGGCGATCGCGCTCGGTGACGCCTCGACCATCATCGCGGGCGGCGTCGAGTCGATGACCCGCGCGCCGTGGGTGCTGCCCAAGCCGGAGAGGGCGTTCCCCGCGGGCGGTCAGGAGCTGGTCTCCACGACGCTCGGCTGGCGGCTGGTCAACCCGGACATGCCCCCCGAGCACACCGTCGCGCTCGGCGAGGGCGCCGAGCTGATCGCCGACAAGCACGGCGTCAGCCGCGCGGAGCAGGACGTGTTCGCGCTGGCCAGCCACCAGAAGGCGGCCAAGGCGTCGTTCGAGCGCGAGATCGTGCCCATCGCCGGCGTGACCCGCGACGAGGGCATCCGCCACGACACCTCGCTTGAGGCGCTGGCCAAGCTCAAGCCCGCCTTCCGCAAGGACGGCGGCACGGTCACCGCGGGCAACTCCTCCCCGCTGAACGACGGCGCCGCGGCCCTGCTGCTCACCGACGAGGCGGGCCTGCGCGGTCGCGAACCCCTCGCCAGGATCGTGGCCAGCGGGGTGAGCGCGCTGGAGCCACGCTACTTCGGGCTCGGTCCCGTGGAGGCCGCCGGCCGGGCGCTGGCCAAGGCGGGCAAACGGTTCGGCGACCTGGTCACCGCCGAGCTGAACGAGGCCTTCGCCGCCCAGGTCCTCGGCTGCCTCGCCGAGCTGCCCGACCTCGACCCCGCCATCGTCAACCCCGACGGCGGCGCGATCGCGATCGGCCACCCCCTCGGAGCCTCCGGCGCCCGCGTCACCGGCGCCGTGGCCCACCGGCTGGCCGCCGCCGGCTCGGGCACCGGTCTCGCCAGTCTCTGCATCGGCGTCGGTCAGGGGCTGGCCGTCGTACTCGAAAGGTAGTTGGAATGTCAGAACCCCTCCAGCAGGCCGACATCGACCACGAGATTGCCGCGGTCAGCGCGGATCGCGCCGACGTGCGGTCCGACCACCCCGCGCGGGACTACGCCCCCTACCGCAGCACGCTTCTCCGCCACCCCAGGCAACCGCTCGTCGCGATCAAGGATCCGGAGGCGGCCGAGCTGGCCGGGCCGGTGTTCGGCGTCACCGACGTGACGCCGCTGGACAACGATCTCACCCAGCAGCACGTGGGGGAGCCGCTGGGCGAGCGGATCACCGTGCGGGGCCGCGTCCTCGACCGCGACGGCCATCCCGTACGCGGTCAGCTCGTCGAGATCTGGCAGGCCAACGCCTCCGGCCGCTACCTCCACCAGCGCGACGACCACTCCGCCCCGCTCGACCCCAACTTCACCGGCGTCGGCCGCTGCCTCACCGACGACGACGGCGCCTACCTCTTCACCACGATCAAGCCCGGCCCCTACCCGTGGCGCAACCATGCCAACGCCTGGCGGCCGGCGCACATCCACTTCTCGCTGTTCGGGGCCGCCTTCACGCAGCGCCTGGTCACGCAGATGTACTTCCCCGGGGACCCGTTGTTCCCCTACGACCCGATCATGCAGTCGGTCACCGACGAACGCGCCCGGCAGCGGCTGGTCTCCTCCTACGTCCATGATCTGTCGGTGCCGGAGTGGTCGCTCGGGTACCGGTGGGACATCGTGCTCGACGGGCCCGCCGCGACCTGGATGGAGGAAGGCCGTTGAATCCCACCCCCTCACAGACCGTCGGCCCCTTCTACGGCTACGCGCTGCCGTTCCCCGGGGGCGGTGACATCGCGCTCGGCGGCATCACCGTCCACGGCTACGTCTACGACGGCGCCGGCGATCCCGTGCCCGACGCGCTCCTGGAGTTCTGGCAACCCGCCGCGGACGGTTCCCTGCGCGGCTCGCCCGGCTCGCTGCGCCGCGACGCCACGAACGGCGCCGTCCTCGGGCGCGACGGTGTCCGCTTCACCGGCTTCGGCCGCGTCGGCACCGACCGCGACGGCCACTGGACGCTCCGGACTGTCACGCCTCCCAACGGGTACATCAGCGTATGCGTGTTCGCCCGTGGCCTGCTGCACCACCTCTACACCCGCATCTACCTGGGACAGGACGCCTTCCTCGACTCGCTCCCACCCGAGCGGCGGGGGACGCTGGTTGCGGGGGAGGAGCGGGAGGGGGTCCACCGCTTCGACATCCACCTCCAGGGAGAGAAGGAGACGGTCTTCCTTGACTTCGGCTGACCCACAGCCGCCGCCCGGGGCCGATCTCGGGTTGTTGTCTCCGATGCGGGGCGCGATCGAGGCCACCGGGGACGTCGCCGTGCTCCAGGCGATGCTGGACGCCGAGGCCGCGCTGACCCGCGCCCAGGCGGCCCTCGGGCTGGTTCCGGCGGAGGCGGGCGAGGCGGTGACGGCCGCCGCCCGCGCCGAGGCGTTCGACCTCCCAGACCTGGTCGTACGGGCCCGCTCCGGAGGGAACCCGGTGATCCCGCTCGTCGAGGACCTCCGCGAGGCCGCCGGAGCGCACGGCAAGCACGTCCACCGTGGCGCCACCAGTCAGGACATCGTCGACACCGCCCTCATGCTCGTCGCCCACCGCGCCCTGGCCCCGGTCCTGACCGACCTCGGGACGCTGATCGGCGCCCTCACAGAGCTGGCCACCGACCACCGCGCCACCCCGATGGCCGCCAGAACGCTCACCCAGCAGGCCGTACCCACGACGTTCGGCCTCAAGGCGGCAGGCTGGCGCAAGCTGGCCATCGACGCCCAAGCCCGCCTCTCCACCGCCCGAGCGGCCCTCCCGGCCCAGCTCGGCGGTGCGGCGGGCACCCTCGCCGCCTTCCAACCGCCCCCGAACACCCAGGACGCCGGCCAGGAGGGCGTTGAGGTGGCGTTGCGGCTGCCAGGAAGGTTCGCGGCCGAGTTGGGGCTGGCCGAGCCCGAGCTGCCGTGGCACGTCCTGCGCACTCCCGTCGCCGACCTGGCAGGGGCGCTGGCGTTCACCGCGGGGGCGCTGGGGAAGCTGGCGGCCGACGTGCTGGTCCTGTCGCGTACCGAGATCGGCGAGGTCTCCGAGGGCGTGGGCGGCGGCTCATCGTCCATGCCGCACAAGCACAACCCGGTCAGAGCCACGATGATCGCCGCCGCCGCCCGCCAGGTGCCCCCGCTCGCCTCCATCCTGTACGGCTCTCTCGCCGCCGAGGACGAGCGGCCCTCCGGCGCCTGGCACGCGGAATGGCAGCCGCTACGCGAGGCACTCCGTCTGGTGGCGGGCGCCGCGGGAGATGCCGCCGAACTGGCCGCCGACCTGCGAGTACACCCCGATCGTATGCGCGCCAACCTGACCATCACCGGCGACGCCACCCCAGCCCCCGCCCTCGTGGACCGCGCCACCGAGGCCCCGGTCCCGCAAGGCCGTGCCACCGAACCACCGGTCCCGCAAAGCCGTGCCACCGAGGCATCGGTCCCGCAAGACGGCGCAACCGCCCCCTACCGACGCGAGGCACCACACTGATGCTGCACTACCGCCTGGACGGCCCCGAGCAGGGGCAGCCGCTGATCCTGGGCCCGTCCCTCGGCACCTCCACCCGCCTGTGGGAGCCACAACTCCCGTTCCTGGCCCGGACCTTCAGGGTGATCAGGTTCGACCTGCCGGGCCACGGCGACTCGGAACCACTGCCGGCGAGCACCGTCGAAGACCTGGCCGAGCTGGTTCTGGAGGTCGCCGCGGCAGAGGGTGTGGACGGCTTCCACTACGCGGGCGTCTCGATCGGCGGCGCGATCGGCGCGACGCTGGCACTCCGTCACCCCACCCGGGTCAGGTCCCTGGCGATGATCTGCTCCAGCGCCAGGTTCGGCGACCCGGACTCCTGGCGCGAGCGGGCGGAGCTGGTGCGGGCAGAGGGCATCGCGCCGCTGCGGAAGGCCACCGCTCAACGCTGGTTCGCGGGCCCGCCGGACCAGGCGCTGCTGGACGACCTGGCCGCCACCGACCCGGCCGCGTACGCCGCCTGCTGCGACGCCCTGGCGGCCTACGATCTGCGCGGCGAGCTGGCGGGCATCACCGTGCCCGCACTGATCGTGGCCGGCCGCGCCGATCCGGCGACGCCGCCCCCGCATGCCAGGGAGCTGGCCGACGGCATCCAGGACGCCACGCTGGTCGAGATCCCGGGCGCCGCCCACCTGGCCAACGTCGATCAGCCCGACCGCGTCACGCAGGCGCTGCTCACTCACCTGGCGAACGTTGATCAGCCCGACGGTGTCACGCAGGCGCTGCTCACCCACCTGGCGAACGTTGATCAGCCCGACGGTGTCACGCAGGCGCTGCTCACCGACCTGCCCGCCGTCCCCGGCATGCGGGTGCGGCGGGAGGTGCTCGGGGACGCGCACGTGGATCGCGCCGTGGCTCGCACGACCGCCTTCACCAGGGACTTCCAGGACCTCATCACCCGGTACGCCTGGGGCGAGATCTGGACCCGCCCCGGGCTGGACCGGCGTACCCGCAGTTGCGTCACGCTGACCGCGCTCGTCGCCCACGGGCACCTCGACGAGCTGGCCATGCACGTACGCGCGGCCCTGCGCAACGGCCTGACCCCCGACGAGATCGGCGAGGTGCTGCTGCAGAGCGCCATCTACTGCGGCGTCCCGGCCGCCAACGCCGCCTTCGCCGTGGCCCAGAGGGTCATGACCGAGATCGGCGAAGGCGAGGCGTGAGGTCAGCGGGCCTCGGCGGCGGCGGGCTGGCGGCCGAGGTCCTCGGTGGGCACCTGGTACGTCTCCCGCGCCGTGGCCACCGCGATCGCGCTGATCGCGCACAGGATCGCGGTGAACACCCCCACGCCGACCCACCCCCGCAGGCCCAGCCACCCTTCGGGGGAGACGATCCCGGCGGCGTAGGCCACGGCGAACCCGGCGACCGCGAAGCCGATCTGGGTGCCGATCGCCATGCCTGACAGGCGTACCTTGGTGCTGAACATCTCCCCGTACAACGCCGGCCAGATGCCGTTGGCGGCGCTGTAGACGACGCCGAGCGTGAGCACGCCGACGGCGAACACCAGCGGATAGTTGCCCGAGTTGATCGCGGCGAGGTACGCGAAGATCATGATCGGGCTGCCGATCGCCCCGATCAGGAACACGGGTTTGCGGCCGATCCGGTCCGACAGCCTGGCCCAGAGGGGGATCGCGACGAGGGCGGCGGCGTTGGCGGTGACGCTGACCCACAACATGGTGGCGTTGTCGAGGCCGATCTCGTCGCTGGTGGCGTAGTTGAGCGCCCAGACCGTGAAGATCGTGCTGACGGTGGCGATGAACGCCGCGCACACCACGCGCAGCACGCTGGTCCAGTGGTCGCGGAAGAGCACGGCCAGTGGCATGCGCGGCACGGTGCCGTCGGCGAGCTGCTCCTCGAAGGCCGGGGTCTCCTCCAGTCGCCTGCGGATGACCCACCCGGCGACGGCGACGACCACGCTGGCCCAGAACGGCACCCGCCAGCCCCAGCTCAGCAACTGCTCCTCCGGCATGGCCGCCACCGGGATGAACACGAACGTGGCCAGGATCTGGCCGAACTGGGTGCCGTTCAGGGTGAAGCTGGTGAAGTAGCCGCGGCGGTCGGCGGGGGAGTGTTCGAGGGTCATGGAGTTGGCGCTGGCCTGCTCACCGGCGGCCGACAGGCCCTGCATGATGCGCAGCAGCACCAGCAGCACGGGTGCCGCGCCGCCGATCTGGTCGCGGGTGGGCAGGCAGCCGATGAGGAACGTGGACAGGCCCATGAGGATGAGCGTGAACACCATGATCTTCTTGCGGCCGAAGCGGTCCCCGACGTGCCCGAGGATGAACGCTCCCACGGGCCGGGCCGCGTAGGCGACGCCGAAGCTGGCCAGGGACTGCAGGGTGGCGGTGGCCGGGTCGGAGTCGTCGAAGAAGACCCGGCCGAAGATCAGCGCGGCGGCGCTGCCGTAGATGAAGAAGTCGTAATACTCAAGAGCGCTGCCGATCCAGGCGGCGATGGCGGCCTTGCGTGGCGTGCCCCTGCTCAGGGGGCTGCCTGGCGAGCTGTCCGTCACGTGGGCTTCTCCTTGGTGAGCATCGTCCCGGCGGCCCCCGCGCCGGTGTCCCGCTGGTTACGAACTAGATAGTTAATTAACGTGGGAGCAATGCTGCACGTGGCCCGCGTCACATGTCAAGGGTGTCCTTCTGGGGACAGGCGAACGCGCCGCGACGCCTTCGACCGGCATCGCGGCGCGTTCATGATCGTACTGAGTCGATCAGGGGGTCGTGTCCAGACCGCCGGGGCGCACCGCCCAGAAGATCCACTGCTGGTCGCCCAGGGCCACCCGGCTGCAGTCCCGCAACACCAGCCGGGTGCCGAGGGGGACCGGACTGCTGGTGTTGGCCATGCTGAGGCACTTGCCGCCGAAGTGACGGACCGAGTTGTCGGTCAGGGTGACGTGCGCGAAGCCGTGCCAGAGCTGGTTGCAGTCCATCGGCACGATCGGGGTGCCGTCGGCCTGGTCGCCGTTGGCGGGGCCGAAGCACCTGGAGACGCCGATGGCGTTGCTGGAGACGGTCGTGAACGGGAAGTCGGCGGCCTGGGCAGCCGAAGGCGTCATCACCAGAGCCAGCAGCGCGGCCAGTCCGGTGAGGACGGTGACGAGCAGTCGGGGCACGTTCGCTCCTTGAGGATGTGTGACACGCGGAGCGCACATCTGTCCTGGAGGCGTTCCAAGGTCGTTCCCTGGGGTGCCATGACCGTTCCGGCCGGCGGACGTCTTCACTGGGAGGAGGGTTGTGCGCTATAACGAACTCACTAGTCCGTACATGACTAGATGGGTAACGTACTAGTACGTACATTGGATCGATGAGGGGGAAACTGATGGCCTCGTACCTGACCGGGTTGATCGGCTCGGGCATCGGTCCCTCGCTCAGCCCGCCGCTGCACGAGCGGGAGGCCGCCCACCACGGGCTGAACTACGTCTACCGGCTGCTCGACACCGACCGGCTCGGCCAGGACGTCGGGGACCTGCTCCGTACGGCCCGCCGCTTCGGGTACGACGGGCTCAACATCACGCACCCGTGCAAGCAGGCCGTCATCCCGCACCTGGACGAGCTGTCACCCGACGCCGCCATGCTCGGCGCGGTCAACACGGTGGTCTTCGACGGCGACCGGGCCGTCGGCCACAACACCGACTGGACGGGGTTCGCCGAGTCGTTCGCCCGTGGCCTGCCCGACGCGCCCACCCGGCGGATCGTCCAGCTAGGGGCGGGAGGCGCGGGCGCGGCGGTCGCGCACGCGCTGCTCACCATGGGGGCCGACCACGTGACCGTCGTGGACGCCGACGCGGCCCGCGCGACGGACCTGGCCGCCCAGCTCGCCGCCCGGTACGGCCGGGAACGCGCCCGCCCGGCCCCCCAGGACGACCTGCCAGGACTGCTCGAAGGAGCGGACGGCCTGGCGCACGCCACCCCCACCGGCATGGCCCACCACCCGGGGCTGCCGCTGCCCGCAGAAGTGCTGAACCCCGGCCTCTGGGTGGCCGACATCGTCTACCGGCCGCTGGAGACCGAGCTGCTCAAGCAGGCGCGGGCGCTGGGCTGCCGGACGCTCGACGGCGGCGGGATGGTCGTCTTCCAGGCGGCCCACGCCTTCCGTCTCTTCACCGGCCGCACTCCGGACGCGGAGCGTATGTTCGCCCATCTGAACGACCTGGTCACCGCCTGAGGAGGAGCCGTGCGTAAGTCGATCGCTACCGTGTCCGTGAGCGGCACGCTGACGGAGAAGCTGGCGGCCATCGCGGCGGCCGGGTTCGACGGCGTGGAGATCTTCGAGAACGACCTGCTCGTCAGCCCGCATCCGCCGGAGGAGATCCGCGCCAGGGCCGCCGACCTCGGCCTCACCATCGACCTCTACCAGCCCTTCCGCGACTTCGAGTGCGTGCCAGGGCCGCTGCTGGCGGCGAACCTGGAGCGGGCCGAGCACAAGTTCCGGGTGATGGAGCGCCTCGGCGCGGACCTGCTGCTGGTCTGCTCGAACGTCTCGCCCGCCACGATCCGCGACGACGACCTGGCCGCCGAGCACCTGCGGCTGCTGGCCGAGCGGGCCGCCGAGCACGGCGTCCGCGTCGCGTACGAGGCACTGGCCTGGGGCAGGCACGTCAACGAGTACCTGCACGCCTGGCGGGTGGTGAACATGGCCGACCACCCCGCCCTGGGCACCTGCCTGGACAGCTTCCACATCCTGTCGCGCGGCTCCGACCCCATCGGCATCGAGGCCATCCCCGGCGAGAAGATCTTCTTCCTCCAGCTCGCCGACGCGCCGCTGCTGGCCATGGACGTGCTGCAGTGGAGCCGGCACCACCGCTGCTTCCCCGGCCAGGGCACCTTCGACCTCGCCAGGCTGGTCAGGCACACGCTGAACGCCGGGTACGCGGGACCGCTGTCGCTGGAGGTCTTCAACGACCACTTCCGCCAGGCCGGGACCGGGCGCACCGCGCGCGACGGGATGCGCTCGCTGATCGCGCTGGAGGGGGAGCTCGAAGGGGCGTCGCATCCTTCCGTACCGACCGGATTCGCCTTCGCCGAGCTGGGCGGCACCGGCGAGCTCGGCGAGGTGCTGGGCGCGCTGGGCTTCGCGCGCACCGGCGCGCACGCCACCAAGCCGGTCGAGCTGTGGTCACAGGGCGAGGCCCGGCTGCTGCTCAACGCCACCGGCACGCAGGCTCCCGCCCTGGTGGCGATCGGCCTGGACAGCCCGCACCCCACGGGGGCGGTCAAGCACGCCGAGTCGTTGCTGTCCCCGGTGCTGCCCCGCGAGCGCGCCCCCGAGGACGCCCCGCTGGACGCGGTCGCCGCCCCGGACGGCACCGAGATCTTCTTCTGCGACACCGCCTGGCTCACCGACTTCGGCCCGGGAGCCGCCGCGCCCGGGGAGATCACCCACATCGACCACGTGGCCCTCACCCAGCCGCTGCACTACTTCGACGAGGCCGCCCTGTTCTACCGCAGCGTGCTGGGCCTCCAGCCCCAGGAGAGCCTGGAGCTGCCCGACCCGTACGGCCTGCTGCGCAGCAAGGCGATGTCCAGCGCCCCCGGCGGCGACGTGCGCATGGTGCTCAACATCGCCCAGGTCGGCGCCGGCCACACCCCGTGGCAACACGTGGCCCTGGCCACCGGCGACCTGCTGGCCACGGCCCGCAGACTGCGCGCCGACCACCCCGACCTGCTGCTGCCCATCCCTGCCAACTACTACGACGACCTGGAGGCCCGCCACGACGTGGACCCGGAGCTGCGGGAGCTGGGCGTCCTGTACGACAGGGACGAGCACGGCGGTGAGTTCCTGCACCTGTACACCATCACCATCGGCCGCGTCTTCTTCGAGATCGTCCAGCGCACCGGCGGCTACCAGGGCTACGGCGCGCTCAACGCCCCGATCCGCCTGGCCGTCCAGCACGCGGGGCAGCCTATGATGAGCCAATGACCTCGCCCACCGCAGAACGCCGGAGGGACGCCGACCGCACGAAGGCGGAGATCCTGGAGGTCGCGCAGAGCGAGTTCGCCCGCTACGGCTACGCGGGCGCCAGGGTGGACGAGATCGCGGCCCGCATGCGCACCACCAAGCGCATGATCTACTACTACTTCGGCAGCAAGGAGCGGCTCTACGTCGCTGTGCTGGAGAAGGCCTACGCCGAGGTCCGCGCCGCCGAGCGCACGGTGGACGTCGAGCACCTGGCGCCGGTCGAGGCCATCCGCACCCTGGCCGAGCTGACCTTCGACCACCACGACGCGCACCGCGAGTTCATCCACCTCGTCGCGATCGAGAACGTCCATCAGGCCGAGCACTTCCGCAAGTCCGAGGCCCTGGCGAACCTGGGCACGCCGGTGCTCGACCTGATCGAGCGCATCCTGGACGCAGGGCAGGCGACGGGCGACTTCGTCACCGAGGCCGACGCCATCGACGTGCACATGATGATCAGCGCGTTCTGCTTCTTCCGGGTGGCCAACCAGCACACGTTCGGCGCACTGTTCGGCCGCGACATGACCGCCGCCGAACATCGCGCCAGGCAGCGGCGGATGGTCGGCGACATGGTCGTCGGCTACCTGCGCGGCCCCTAGCTTTCGCCGTGTGCCGCGCCGTCGAGACGATCAAGTTTGCGCAAACATGATCTAGAAGTGCTCTGACAGCGGGCGAGGAGGCCGCTGAGCTAAGGAGTCTGCAGGGCGCGGAAGTCGGCGAACCAGGGGCTGCGGCCTGGCAACTGGCCGCGCGGCTGCACGGTGTAGCGGGCGTAGACGCTGTTGAGCAGCCACGGGTCCTTCTCCGGGCCCCAGTTCCGCACCATCAGGTCGTCCTGCTTGAAGGCGTAGGTGGCCACCGCCAGCCGCCCGGTGCCGCGGTACACGCTCATCTGGTTGCGCAGGAACGTCGAGTGGCTGGCGAACCAGGGGCAGGCACGGAGGAAGGCGGCCCACTTGGCCTCAGTGAACGCCGCGCGCGATCGAAAGAAGGTGTCGGACGCGGCGTGCTCGCGGAGAAACCGCCCGCACGCCGCGCCCGCCGTCCCGGCGCCGCCCCTAGGGGAGCACCTCGATCTTGCCGGTGGGGCGCGGGCTGAAGGTGTCGTTGAAGAAGTACTCGCCCGGCTTGGTGAAGGTGTACTGGAAGGATTCGCCCGGCTTGAGCCGGATGTCGAAGAGGCCCTCGAAGAACTGGGTCGCCCCGTGGACGTTGACGTTGTCGGCGGGGTTGACGAACGTGACCGTGGTGCCGGCCCGGACGCGCAGGTGCGTGGGGGCCATGGCGTTGACGCCCGTGGACTCGACGGCGCCGACCTGCCCGTTCGCGTAGACGCGGGCCAGGACGACCGTGTTGTTCACGGCGCCGCCTTCCACCGGCTGGCCGGAGACAGGGCGGCGGATCACGGGCGCGGGCGGGGTGGCGGCGGGCGGCACGGTGCCGCCGAGCTTGAAGACCCACAGGTGGTCGCCGCGTGGCGCGGAGTCGCCGTAGGGGATGCTGGTGCCGCCCGCGTAGACGGCCACGTACTGCTCGCCGTCGATCTCGTACGAGATGGGGCTGCTGCTCACGGCGGCCCCTGTCTGCCACCGCCACAACTCGCGCCCGTCGCGGGCGTCGAGGCAGAGCAGGTTGCCGTCGGGCTGGCCGATGAACAGCAGGTCGGAGCCGGTGGTGAGGATGCCGTTGCCATGGGCCAGCGAGTACGGCATGCGCTTCCTCCACCGCACCCGGTTCGTCGAGGGGTCCACGGCCACCACGCCGCCCGTCATGTACTCGCCGGGCGGTCGCAGCCCGTTGGCCGCCTCGGTGAGGGAGTGGGCGGCGGCGACGTAGCCGAAGCCGGTGTATACCAGGCGGGTGTTGTGGCTGTAGGACTGGTGGTTCCAGTCGGCGCCGCCGCCGTGGCCGGGGATGGTGAGGATGGGTTCGTCCCAGTGCGGGGTGTAGAGCGGGCCGATCTTGTAGTTCGGGACGGCCCGGTGGGGCGCGCCGGGGATCTCGGTGCCCAGCGGCTGCCGTACGGGCGTCTGCTCGGTCCAGCCGCCCTGGCGCGGGAACGGCTGCGTCGGCCAGGTCTTCTGCCGGGGCTCCTGTGGCACGGGCACCTCGTCGATGCCCAGCGGGGCCGAGCCGTCGGCGCGGTCGAGGACGTAGTGCATGCCGGTCTTGCTGCCGTACACGACGAGCTTGCGCATCCGGCCGTGCACGCGGGCATCCAGCAGGACCGGGGCCATGACGTTGTCCATGTCCCAGATGTCGTGGTGGATGGACTGGAAGTGCCAGCGGTAGGCGCCCGTCTTCAGGTCCATGGCCACGAGCGAGTTGGCGAACAGGTTCTGGCCGCCCCGCTCCGAGCCGTCCTGCGAGGACTTGTTGCCCCTGGCGTTGCCGAACGTCCAGTAGACCAGGCCCAGCTCCGCGTCGATCGCGCAGTGCATCCACGGCGTCGCCCCGCCGCTCTGCCAGGAGTCGCCCTCCCAGGTGCCGCCGCCGACCTGGCCGGGCTCAGCCGTACCCCAGAAGTGCCACACCAGGTCGCCTGTCTCCGCGTCGAAGGCGAGGGCGGAGCCGCGCGGGCCGTCGTTCGTGCCGCAGTAGAGCATGCCGTCGTGGTAGGTGACGGCGACCTTCTCCAGGTTGCCGTACCCGTTGTGCTGCCGCTCCCACAGCACCTGGCCCGTGCGCTGGTCGAGGGCGATCAGCCAGTTGTCGTTGGCGCAGGTGTAGACCCTGCCGCCGCCGATCCCGACGCCGCGGCGGGTGACGGAACCGCGCGTCTGCTCGTACTTCCAGATCGTCGCCCCGGTACGGCCGTCCACCGCCACCACGTTGCCCAGCGCCGACTCGATGAACAACACCCCGTTCACGGCCACGGCGGTGCTCTGGCTGTTGCCCGCCGCCAGCCCGCCCTCGATGTTGTTCACCCACGCGGCCCGCAACCGCCTGACGTTGCCCCGGTGCACGCCACGCAGGTCGGAGTAGCTCTGGTTGGCCAGATTGCCGCCGACCTTGGGGAAGTCCCGGCCGGAGCGACGGGTGGCGGCGGCGGCCGGGTCCGGCCGGACCAGGACGGTGGCGGCGACTGCGCCCATGAGTAACTGACGTCGATGGACCATGGTCATCCCTTTCGTTCGCCGGCCGAATCACAGGCCGAGGTAGATGCGCCGGACCCGCGGGTCGTCGCGCAGGTCCGCCGAGGCGCCGGTGGCGGCGATCTCGCCGTTCTCCATCACCAGGCAGGAGGTGGTGACCTCGAAGGTGAGCTTGGCGTTCTGCTCGACTAGCAGGATGCTCAGCCCGTCGGCGTTGAGCCGCTTGAGCACGCCCGCGATCTCCGCCACGAGGATCGGCGACAACCCCATCGAGGGTTCGTCGAGCAACATCACCTTGGGCCGGCACATGAGCGCGCGGCCGACGGCCAGCATCTGCTGCTGCCCGCCCGACAACGCCCCCGCCAGCCGGTGGCGCATCTCGCCCAGGACGGGGAACAAGGTGTAGACCTCGTCGATGGGCGTGCGCCGCCAGCTGCTGGTGTACGCGCCGAGCAGCAGGTTCTTCTCCACGGTGAGACCGGGGAAGACGTGCCGCCCCTCGGGCACGTAGCCGATCCCGTGCCGGACCAGGGTGTGCGCGGGGGCGCGCAGCAGGTTGGCGTCGCCGAAGCCGATGGCGTCGGCCCGGCGGGGCGCGAGCCCCATGATGGCCTTGAGCGTGGAGGACTTGCCCGCGCCGTTGGCGCCGATGATGCCGAGTGACTGGCCGGCCTCGACGGTGAAGGAGACGTCGTGGGCGGCCCGCACGCCGCCGTAGTGGACCGAGAGGTTCTCGACGGTGAGCGTGCTCATCGGGTGGCCTCCTCGGCGGCGGACTCGGTCGGGGCTGCCATGGAGTCGCCGAGGTAGGCCTGCACGACGGCCGGGGCGATGGCGACCTCCGCCGGGGTGCCGTCGGCGATGACCCGGCCGCCGGCCAGCACGGTGACGTGGTCGCACAGGGACATGACCAGGCCCATGTTGTGCTCGATGATGACGACGGTGACGCCGGAGTCGCGGATGGAGCGGACGATCTCGGCGAGCCGGCGCACCTCCTCCCCGTTCATCCCGGCGGCGGGTTCGTCGAGCAGGAGCAGGGTGGGCGACATGGCCAGGGCGCGGGCGATCTCGATGCGCCGCTGGATGCCGTAGGGCAACGAGCGCGGGATGGCCACGGCGAAGTCGGCGAGCCCGAACCGGTCGATGATCTCGTCGGCGCGGCGGTCCAGATCGCGCTGGTAGCCGAAGACCCGCCACGGCGCCGCCGCGTAGCGCCAGATCCAGGAGGTGCGGGTGCGGTCGAGGCCGAGCAGGATGTTCTCGCGCACGTTCAGGTCCTCGAACAGCCGCAGGTTCTGGAAGGTGCGGGCGACGCCGCGCTGCGACAGCCGGTACGGCGCCGCGCCGGTGACCTCGCGCCCGTCCACCCGCACCGCCCCCGCGCTCGGCGTGTAGAAGCCGCTGATCACGTTGAACAGCGTCGTCTTGCCCGAGCCGTTGGGCCCCACCACGCCGCGGATCTCGCCGCGCGGCACGGCCAGTGAGACGCCGTCCAGCGCGACCAGGCCCTTGAACCGCATGGTCACGCCCTCGGCCTCCAGCACGGTCGAGTCGCCGGCCGCAGGAACCGCCGCGAAAGGCCGGAAGGGCCCCAGCCGCACGGGCGTGCCGGGCTTGTGCCGCCGGAGCAGGGCGCGGAGCTGGGCGGGCAGCCCGGCCAGGCCCTTGGGGGCGAAGACCACGGCGAGCACGACCACGAGGCCGTAGCCGAGCTGGGCGTAGGCGGCGGCGTCCAGCAGCGCTTCCCTGGCCATGGCCAGGCCGATGGCGCCGATGACGCAGCCTACGATGCTCGCCCGGCCGCCGATGATCACCATGGCGAGCAGCAGGAACATGTTGGCGATGTTGAACGACTCGGGCGCCACGAACCGGATGAGCCCGGCGTACAACACTCCGGCCAGGCCGCCGTACAGGCCGGACAGCACGAACGCGGTCATCCGCAACAACGGGATCTCGGCGCCCAGCGCGCCGGCCGCCAGGTCGTCGTCACGCATGGCCCGCAACCTGCGCCCGAGCGGCGAGTGCGTGACGAACAGCGCGAACGCCAGCGCCAGCGCGAACACGACCAGCTCGACGTAGTAGAACAGGTACGCGCTGGACAGCTCCAGCCCGAACAGCACCGGCACCGGAATGTCGCTGATGCCCTCGGCCCGCCCCGCGATCGTCGCGTTCGTGACCCAGTTGGTGAAGGCCAGCGCCAGCCCCAGCGTGACGATGCCGAGATAGTGCGACTGCATGCGCAGCGCCGGCACGCCGACCAGCACGCCGAACAGCACGGAGACGACCAGCGCCAGCAGCGCCGCCGTCCAGAAACCGAGGCCGGCCCGCGTGCACAGGATGGCCACGGAGTAGGCGCCGACGCCGAAGAAGGCCACCTGGGCCAGGTTGATCTGCCCGGCCACCCCCATGGTCAGGCCCAGGCCGATGGCCAGGATGGCGAAGATGATCGCGACGGCGAGGACGTGCATGGAGTAGCCGCCCAGCCCGTACGGCAGCAGCCAGGCGGCCACCGCGACGGGGACGAGGAAAGCCAGACGTTTCACGCGCGGTTCACCGTCGCCTCTCCGAAGATGCCGGTGGGCCGGATCATGACCACGAGGGCGAAGACCAGGAACGTGACGAGCTCGGAATACTCCTGGAAGTTGCCCGCGGCGAAGGAGTCGAGCAGCCCGAAGGCCACGCCTCCGACGATCGCGCCGGGCATGCTGCCGAACCCGCCGAGCATGGCCGCCGCGAAACCCTTGATGCCGAGGGTGCCGCCCATGGTCGGGTTGACGTACAACATGGGGCCGATGAGGCTGCCGGCCAGCGCCGCCAGGCCCGCGCCGATGGCGAAGGCCATGGCGTTGCTGCGGCCGACGTGGATGCCGACCGCGGTGGCCGCCTCGTGGTCCATGGCCACCGCCTGCATGGCCGCGCCCCGCTTGGTGCGCTGCAGGAACAGCGCCAGCAGGCCGGTGGCCAGCGCCGCCACGGCGATCACGACCAGGTTGTACGTGGGAATGCGCACTCCCGCCAGGTCCAGCGGCTCGGTCGCCACCGGGGAGGGCACCGCGTGCCCCGTGGCGCCCCAGACCAGCACCGCCCCCGCCTCCAGCACGGCGCCGAAGCCGATCGTGCCGATCAGCATCAGCGTGAAGTCCTTGTTCTCCAGCGGCCGCAGGAACCGCTCGATGACCAGGCCGATCAGTGACGTGACCGCGATCGCCACGACGACCGCCACCGCGAAGGGGACCTGGGTGGCCAGGTAGAAGGTGGAGGCGGCGTACGCGCCGATCATCACGACGCTGCCGTGGGCGAAGTTGACCAGGCCCATGGTCCGGTAGACGATGGAGAATCCCATCGCCACCAGCGCGTACACCGCCCCGAACGTGACCCCGCCGATCAGGGTCTGGAGGAAGACCTGCACGTCAGCCCGCGGCGTCCGGGACGACCTTGCCGTCCTTGACCAAGCCGATCTTGGTGGCGTGGATGCCGACCCCGTTCGCGTCGTAGGTGTAGTCGCCCAGCAGGCCCGCGCGCTTGACGCCCCTGATGGCGTCGGCCAGCTTCTGCCCGCCCTCGCCCTTGGTCTGCTTGAGCGCCTCGATCATGATGGACGCGCCGTCGTAGGCCTTGGCGACGTGCATGCGGGCGTCCTCGTTGTAGGCCGCCTTGTACTTGGCGGCGAACGCCTTGATCGGCTCGCTGGCGTCGTTGCTCAGATAGGGGGAGCTGACGACCGAGCCCTCGGCGTTCTTCAGGCCCGCGGTGCCGGCGTACACGTCGGTGCCCATGGGCGCGCCGCCCGCGAACACCGCCTTCAGCCCCAGCTCGCGCGCCTGCTTGGCGATCAGCCCTGACTGCACCTCTTCCGCGCCGATGAACAGCACCTCCGGGTCCTGCTCGCGGATCTTGGCCAGGTTGCTGTTGAAGTCCTTCTGGTCGGGGGTGACGACCTCGTCGGCCAGCGGGGTGACGCTCCTGGCCTTGAGCGAGGCGAGGAACGCGTCGTGCTCGCCCGATCCGTACGCGCCGTTGTTGCTGATCAGCGCGATCTTCTTCATGCTCTTGTCGTCGACCAGGTATTTCGCCAGCGTCTCGTCGAAGGTGACGCTGGTCGGCGCGTTGAGGAACAGGAACGGGCTCTTCAGCTCGGCCAGCTTGGGCGACTGACCCGAGGTGATGTTCGGGATCTTGGCGTCCTTGAGTATGGGCGCCATGGCCAGCGTGACCGCGCTCTCTGCGGTGCCCAGCATGGCCACGTAGCCCTCGGAGGCGATCTTCCTGGCCAGGTTGGTGCCGACGGTGGGGTCGCCCTGGCTGTCGAACAGGTCGAGCTGGATCTGCCGCCCGCCGATCCCGCCTGCCTTGTTGGCCTCGTCGACGGCCAGTTTGACGCCCTTGTGCTCCCACTGGCCCAGCGAGCTGAGCTGCCCGCTCTGGGCGTTGACGTTCGCGATCTTGATGGGCCCGGTGGCGCCGGCCTCCGGCTCCTGGGACTGGCCGGGAGGGGCGCAGGCGGCAAGGGCTATCAGCGCCGCCGCGGCGATGGAGAATCTCGCGAAAGACACGGTTCACCTCATGGGGGGATTGGTGATGCCTAATTCACGGACTAGTACGTACGTTATATGTCGCGGAGAAGTTCGAGGGAATATCTGGTTGGCATCAGTCGGCGAAGATTCCCCGGTAGATGTCCTTGATGTTCCAGTGCCCCGGGGTCGGCACCGGTTCGTTCACCATCGGGACGTCGATGACGGCCGGCCGCCGGTTC
This sequence comes from Nonomuraea insulae, assembly GCF_042656245.1. NCBI lineage: Bacteria > Bacillati > Actinomycetota > Actinomycetes > Streptosporangiales > Streptosporangiaceae > Nonomuraea > Nonomuraea insulae. Next base: position 8,534 of record NZ_JBHSPA010000130.1, on the reverse strand, counting down.
GCGATGGCCGCGCGCAGAGCCGAGCCGAGGCCGGCGGCGGTGGTGACGGTGTGGCCGTCCGCGCCGCACGCGGCGGCCAGCGCGGCGAAGTCGGGGCTGTAGGGCAGGCCGGCGGGGTCGGTGAAGTCGCATCCGTGACTGCGGCCGAAGTGCGCGCTCTGCAGGTCGGAGATGGTGCCGTGGGACCGGTTGTTCATCACCACGAAGATCACCGGCGCGCCCTGCTCGACCGCCATCGGCACGGCGGGCAGTTGCGCGCTCATCCCGCCGTCCCCGACCAGCGCGACCACGACGGCATCGGGCCTGGCCAGTTGTACGCCGACCGCGGCGGCCGGGCCGAAGCCCATGGTGGAGGCGCCGCTGGGGGTGATGAAACGGCCTTCGGGCGGCAGCTCGTAGCACTGGGCGACGCCGTTCTTGTTCCAGCCCACGTCGGTGACCAGGATCGCGTTCCCGGGAATCGAGTCGCGCAGGTCGGCCAGGATGCGCTCCGGCCGCAGCGGGAAGGCCTCGCTCGTGCCGCGCTCCCTGCTCGCCGCGAACAGCCCCGACCTGGCCTCGTGGATCCGCCGCCGCAGCTCGGGCCGGTCGCGCGCAGGATGGGACTTGACGGCGCCGGCCAGCGCCTTGACCGCGAGGCCCACGTCGGCGACCGCGCCGATCTCCACCGGGTAGTTGCGGCCGATCTCGGCCGGGTCGATGTCGATCTGGATCAGCGTGCTGCCGGTGAAGTCCCAGGTGAAGCGGGGATCCCAGGAGCTGGCGTCGGTCTCGGCGAAACGTGTGGCGAGCGCCAGCACCACGTCGGCCTCCCGGGCGTAGGCGTTGGTCAGCTCCAGCCCCCAGAACCCGGTCATGCCCAGCACCAGCGGATGCCCGTCGGGCACGGTGCCCTTGGCCATGAGCGAGTGCGCGATCGGCAGGTCCAGGTGCTCGGCCAGGGAGAGCAGCGAGTCCGTGTCCTCGCGCAGCCCGCCGCCCACGTAGATCAGCGGCCGCTCGGCGCCCGCCAGCCGGGCCGCGATCAGCTCCGCCGTCGCCCGGGGCAGGTCTGGCGGGGCCGCCCGGCTGATGGGCGGGTAGGCCGCGGCGGGTTTGGAGAAGACGTCCATCGGCACGTTGACCAGCACCGCTCCCGGCCGCCCCGAGGTCGCCGTCCAGAAGGCGCGCTCGACGGCCCGGCCCAGGTCCTGGGCGCGGTGCACGTTCCAGGCCCGCTTGACGAACGGCCGGAACACGCTCGCCTGGTCGGCGTCGGCGTGCAGGTTGATCTCCTGGTGCGGGTGGCGGCCCTGGTAGTAGGAGGGGATGTCGCCGGAGATCACCACCATCGGCACCGAGTCCAGGGCGGCGGTCATGACGCCCGTCGTGGCGTTGGTCAGGCCGGGGCCGACGTGCACCAGCAGCACACCGGGCTTGCCGGAGGTGCGGGCGTAGCCGTCGGCGGCGTGCGCCGCCGCCTGCTCGTGGCGGGCGATGACGAAGCGGATGCGGCTGTCGGCCAGCGCGTCCAGGACGGCGATGTTGGTGTGCCCGCAGGTGCCGTAGACGTACTCGACGCCCAGGTCCTCCAGTTGGGCGACGAGCGCCTGTGCGGCCGTGGTCGTCATTGATCTCCCCAGATGGTCAGGCCCTTGAGCAGGAGGGTCTTGGTCACGGTGAAGTCCTCGATCATCCAGCGGGGCGACTCGCGGCCGATGCCGGAGTCCTTCACACCGCCGAAGGGGACGTGGTCGAGGCGGAAGTTGGAGGAGCCGTTCACGACCAGGCCGCCGACCTCCAGCTCGCGCCAGGCGGTGACGATGCGGCGGATGTCATGAGTGAACACTCCGGCCTGCAGTCCGTACGAGCTGCGGTTGCACTCCTCGATGACCTCGTCGAACCCGTCGTACGGCATTACCGCCACGAGTGCGCCGAACACCTCCTCGCGCACCACCCGGGCCTCGGCCGGCGGCGCGACGACCACGGTCGGCGCCATCACCGCGCCCTCCCTGCTGCCCCCGGTCGTCACGGTCGCGCCCGCCTGCGCCGCCTCGGCGCTCCACCGCACCACCCGCTCGGCGGCCTCGTCGTCCACCATCGAGCCGACGTCGGTGGCCGGGTCCAGCGGGTCGCCCACGCGCAGCGCCTTGACCTCGGCCGTCAGCGCGTCGGCGAACTCGGCGAAACGGGCCCGCTGCACGTACACCCGCTGGACGGAGATGCAGCTCTGCCCCGAGTTGCTGTAGCCGGTACGCGCGCAGACCCGGGCCGCCTCGGCGACGTCGGCGTCCTCGCAGACGATGGTGGCGGCGTTGCCGCCCAGCTCCAGCAGCACCCGCTTGGGCCCGGCCGCGTGCGCCACGGCAGCCCCGGCCGTGATGCCGCCGGTGAAGCTCACGACGGCGATCTCCGGCGCCGCGCACAGCCGCGCGCCCACCTCGCCGCCGCCGTGCAGCACCTGCACGGCCTCGACCGGCATCCCGGCGTCGAGCAGCAGCCGCACCAGCGCGGTCGAGACGGCCGGGGCCTGCGGCGGCGGCTTGACGATCGTGGTGTTGCCGGCCGCGAACGAGGCCGCCAGTTTGTGTGCCAGGAGGTTGGCGGGCGCGTTGAACGGCGTGATCGCCAGCACGGGCCCGGCCGGCGCGCGCTGGGTGATCGCGGTGTTGCCCACCCCGCGCGCCCAGCCGGCCACCGGTAACACCTCGCCGCCGATCGACCTGGCCTCGGCCGCGGCCACGGCGAACGTGTCGGCCACCCGCACCATCTCGCCGCGCCCGTCCTTGAGCGGCTTGCCCAGCTCCAGGGCCAGCAGCCCGGCGAACTCCTCGACGCGCCCGGTGACCGCGGCCGAGGCGCGTTCCAGGATCGCCGCCCGCGTCGCGGGGGCCAGCCGCGCGACCGTCCTGGCGCCGCGGCGGGCGTGGTCGAGGGCTGTGGTGATGTCGCCGGGCTGGGCGAGGCGGGCGCTGCTCACCACGCGCCGGACGTACGGGCCGGAGCGTTCTGATCGGGGGCCTTCGCTCAGCCACGTGCCGGCGACCAGGCATGCGGCTTCGTGGACTGCGTCCATGTCATCTCCGTTGAATCCGCTTGACGGTTCTCAGGAACCGCATGGTGGATTTCCTCAAGGTATGAGGAGTCTCACGACTCTGGCAAGAGGGACGTTGATCCGTACTGTGGAGCTTATGGACCACTGTGTGGACCGGATGTTAGCGTACGGCCCATTCGCCTGACCTTTTGGAGCGTGCATGCAGCAGTTGCCACTGGACGGCATCAAGGTCGTGGACCTGACCAACGTTCTGGCCGGGCCCTACTGCGGCTACCAGCTGATGTTGTTCGGCGCGGAGGTGGTCAAGGTCGAGCTGCCCGGCGTCGGTGACCTCGCCCGCCGCCTCGGCCCCGACCCGCGGCTCAACCGGGAGCTCACCGGAGCCTCGTTCCTCGCGCAGAACGCCGGCAAGAAGTCGGTCGAGCTGGACCTGAAGAGCGCGGCGGGGCGCGAGGCGTTCGAGTCGATGGTGGCCGGGGCGGACGTCCTGCTGGAGAACTTCAGGTCAGGGGTGCTGGCCAGGCTCGGGTACGGGTGGGAGCGGCTGCGTGAGCTCAATCCCGGGCTGGTGTACTGCGCCATCTCCGGGTTCGGCCAGAGCGGGCCCATGAGCGGGGCGCCCGCGTACGACCAGATCATCCAGGGGCTGTCGGGCATGATGAGCGTCACCGGCACCGCCGACACGGCGCCGCTGCGGGTCGGCTTCCCCATCTCCGACACGATCGGCGGGCTGATGGCGGCGCTGGCCGTCTCCGCCGCTCTGGCCGGGCGGCAGCGTACGGGGGCCGGGTGTTTCCTCGACCTGTCGATGCTGGAGGCCTCGCTCTCCGCGATGGGCTGGACGGTCTCGAACTACCTGATCAGCGGCGTGGAACCGGAGCCGATGGGGGACCAGAACGCCACCGCGGCGCCGTCCGGCACCTTCGAGACCGCCGACGGGCCGCTGAACATCGCCGCCAACCAGCAGGCCCAGTTCGAGACGCTGTGCCGCCTGGTGGGCCGCCCCGACCTGCCCGCCGACCCCCGCTTCGCCGGGCGCGACGCCCGCAAGGTCCATCGTGCGGCGCTGAACGACGAGCTCAACCAGGCGTTGCGGGCCAAGACGGCGCTGGAGTGGGAGGAGATCCTCTCCCGCGAGGGCGTCCCGGCCGCGCGCATCCTCACGGTGGCGCAGGCCCTGGCCCTCGACCAGGTACGCGAACGCGGCTTCCTGACCGAGGTGCCCTTCCCCGGCGGCGACGGGCGGTGCGTGACCGTCGCCGGAAACGGGGTGCTCGTCAACGGCGACCCCCTGCGCGCCCGCGGTCCCGCTCCCGTCCTCGGCCAGCACAACGCGGAGTTCGGGGTGACGTCATGAACCCGGCGGACGGCGGCGCCGGGATGGAGGCCGTGGCGGACTGGTGGGGGACGGCGGTGTCGCGGGTGGCGCCCGACGTCATCGAGTTGCGGGGCAGGCCGGTGCAGGAGCTGATCGGGCGGGCCGGGTTCGCCGAGGTCGTGTGGCTGCTGCTGCGTGGCGAGACGCCGGGCGAGCGGGAGGCCGCGTTGCTGGAGGCGGCGCTGGTGGCCGGGGTGGATCACGGGCCGCACGCCCCGTCGATCGCCGTCGCCCGGATGGCGATCACCTGCGGCGTGGGCCTCAACAACGCCATCGCCACCGGCGTCAACCTGCTCGGCGACGTGCACGGCGGTGCGGGTGAGCAGTGCGTCGAGCTGCTCCAGGACGTCCTGGCCAGCGGTGACGCGGCCGGGACCGTGCGGCGGTGGCGGGCCCGCGACAAGTATCTGCCGGGATTCGGGCACCGCTTCCACACCCGCGACCCGCGCCGCGACCCGCTGCTCGCCCTCGTGGACGCGGCGGCGGCCGACGGCGTCGTGGCCGGGGCGCACGTGCGGGCGGCGCGGGAGGTGGAGGAGCTGATCGCTCCCGTCCCGATGAACGTCGACGGCGCGACCGCGGTGATCTACGCCGAGCTGGGCTTCCCCGCGCCGCTGGCCAGGGGCCTGTTCGTGCTGAGCCGCAGCGTCGGGATCCTCGCCCACGCCTGGGAGGAGTCCGGCCAGGGCCGCCGCAACAAGGGCCCGATCCCACCCTTCGTCCAGCCCACCCACCTCAGCCCCGACCCCCCAATGTGAGGAACGCATGCGCATCACCCTCTCCACCGTCGCCGCCGCGGGTGCCGCGGTGCTGCTGCTGGCCGCCACCCCGCCCAGCTCCGCCGCTCCCGCCTCCTCCGGACGTGACCAGGGCGCGCAGAATCTGGGCGATCCCGACTACGGCGTCTGCAGAGGCACCGACCCCCGCTGCTACCACGACTGGGGCAACTTCGACCCGGCCAAGGGCTACAAACTGCTCGTCTACAGCCGCACGGCCGGCCCGAGGCACGCGCACCTCGGCACCCCGCTCGGCCCGGGGCTGAACCCGCCGCTCAACGACGACAACGTGGCCGTCAAGGCGATGATCAGGATCGGGCAGGAGAACGGGTTCGCCGTGGACTACACCGAGGACGTCGGCCAGCTCTCCTCGGCCGGGCGGCTGCTGTCCTACAACGCGGTGATGTTCCTCAGCACCACGCGCGACACGCTCGACGACGCGGCGCAGACGGCGCTGCGGCAGTACGTCAGGGCGGGCGGCGGGTTCGCCGGCGTGCACAACGCGTTCGGCACCGAGTACAACTGGCCCTGGTACGAGGGCCTGCTCGGCAACGCCAACTTCTACGACCACGGCGCCAACCAGCCCGGCACGGTCCTCACCGTGGACCGGCGCGACGTCTCCACCCAGGGCCTGCCGCAGCGCTGGGCCTTCTCCGACGAGTGGTACAACCTGGTGCCCGCGCCCACCAAGGTCCGGGTGCTGGCCGAGGTGGACGAGTCCACCCTGCCGCAGGGCGTACGCGGCAACCTGGGCCATCCGGGGCACGGCGACGACCACGCGGTGAGCTGGTGCCAGTACTACGACGGCGGCCGGGCCTGGCTGACCACCCTCGGCCACGACGTCAAGGCGTGGACCGACGAGCCGATGGAGGGCGACAGGTACTTCCTGCAGCACCTGCTCGGCGGCGTCAGGTCGGTGCTCGGCCAGGCGCCGTTCTGCCGCTGAGGCTCAGCCGGCGGAGGTGATCAGGCGCTTGCCGAGCCGCTGGGCCGGGCGCTCGATCAGGTGGTAGGTCAGCAGGCTGAGCGGGATCAGGGCGAGGAGGTAGAGCGCCGGGCCGGGGAGCACGTACAGCAGGAGCGGGTGCAGCAGGTAGAGGGAGAAGCTGATCACGCCGAGCCGGGTCAGCCAGCGCGGGAAGGCCCGCTCCCGCAGTGCGTACGCCAGCGCGAAGGCCCCGAAGGCCACCACGAGCGCGGACACCCAGGCCGGATCCGTCTTGGCAGGGAGCCCGCAGCCCAGGGCCGCCGCCACCGCGACCACGGCGGCCCGCCAGGAGATCGTGCCCTGCTCGGCCCGGTACACCGCGGTCCCCGCGAACATCGTCGCCACGATGATCACACCCTGCCAGGTGCCGCCCCTGCTGCCCACGACCACCAGCGCCAGCCCCAGCGCGCCGCCCGCGACCGCGCCCGCCGTACGCGCCCGGCCGCGCCCCAGCACGCTCACCGCGATGGCCGCCACGACCGCCAGCCCGAGCGGCACGGCGACCAGGTCGGCCGGGCCGACCACCGCCTTCGGCAGCAGCAGGCCCAGCGGCACCGCGAGCAGCGCCAGCGCGACGGCGATCCCCGCCGACCGGTGCGCCTGCCGCACCGCGAACAGCGCCACGCACATCAGGTAGAACGCCATCTCGTACGACAACGTCCACGCCACGCCGATGACGGCGGGCAGGTTGAGCAGTTCCTGGAGCATCGTCACGTTGCCGAGCGCCACCACCGGCCACGGGCGATCGCCCAGGCCGGGCGGGAGCGGGAGCACGCCTGTCCCGATGAGCACGAACGCCAGGCAGGCGGCGGCCAGCAGCAGCGGGAGCAGGCGGAAGGCCCTGCCGGTCCAGAAGGCGCGCAGGTCGCCGCGGCGTTCCAGGGAAGCGGGGATGATGTAGCCGCTGACCAGGAAGAACACGAACACGCCGCAGCTTCCGAGATCGATCCGGCGGTCCACCTCGGCCCAGACGTCCGGGATGAACGTCCAGCCGGCGTGGTGCATGGTGACGGCCAGCGCTGCCGGTCCCCGCAGGGCGTCCAGCCAGGCCAGCCGGGCGGGGGCCAGGGACATCTGCCGCAGTCTAAGGCATAACGGACATGCCGCCACCTGCCACTGAACTGAGCACGGGTCCTCGATCGTACGTCCGGGGCCCGTGGCCGCCCACGGAACCGGACGTACGATCGGGGCATGCTGCATGGCAGGGAGCGGGAATGCGCTCTCATCGCGGGGCTGCTCGACGGCGCTCGCGACCGGCGCAGCGGCGTGCTCGTCCTGCGCGGCGAGGCGGGCATCGGCAAGTCCGCCCTGCTCGACTTCGCCGCCGCACAGGCCACCGGCCTGCGGGTCCTGCGGGGCGGCGGCGTCGAGTCCGAGGCCGAACTCCCGTACGCGGCGGCGCACCAGCTCCTCCGACCCGTGTCCGACCGGCTCGCCGCGATCCCCTCAGGGCAGGCCGTCGCGCTCCGGGGCGCTTTCGGGCTGGGCGATCCGGTCGACGGGGACCGGTTCCTGGTCTCGGTGGCGGTGCTGAGCCTGCTGTCCGAGGTGGCCGAGGAGGGGCCGCTGGTGTGCCTGGTCGACGACGCGCACTGGCTGGACGGGGCCTCGGCCGACGTGCTGGCCTTCGTGGCGCGGCGCCTGGAGGCCGAGGGGGTCGTGCTGCTGCTCGCGGTGCGCGAGGAGGACCCGGGCCCGGGTTCGCCCGACCCATTGGGTCCCCGCCGTCCACTCGCCGGCCTGCCCGAGCTGCGCCTGCGCGGGCTGGAGCCGGAGGCCGCGCGGGCGCTGCTGGCCGAGCGCACCTCCGTGGCGCTCACACCCCAGGTCGCCGCCCTGCTGGTGGCCAGCACCGCCGGCAACCCGCTCGCCCTGCTGGAACTGCCGGGCTCCTTGTCGGCCGAGCAACTGGCCGGCGTACGACCGCTGCCCGACCGGCTGCCCGTCGGCGAGGTGGTCGAACAGGTCTTCCTCGACCGGGTACGGCACCTGCCGGCCCCGGCGCAGACCCTGCTCCTGATCGCCGCCGCCGAGGAGAGCGGCGAGATCGGCCTCGTGCTCCGGGCGGCCCAGGCACTGGACGTGGCCCCGGAGGCGCTCGACGAAGCGGAGAGCGCCGGTCTCGTACGGGTCGAGGGCGGCGTCCTGACCTTCCGCCACCCGCTCGTGCGCTCGGCCGTCTACCGGGGCGCCACGTTCCTGCGCCGCCGCGCCGTGGAGCAGACCTTGGCGGCGATGCTGGTGGACAGGGACTCCGACCGGCGCGCCTGGCACCTGGCCGCCGCCGCGACCGGCCCCGACGAGGCGGTGGCCGAGGAGCTGGAGCTGTCCGCCGGCCGGGCCTCCCGGCGCGGTGGC
>NZ_JBHSPA010000129.1:0-18338 GCF_042656245.1 Nonomuraea insulae | reverse complement strand
GGCGGCGGGCGCGCTGAAGGAGCGGGCCGAGGAACTGGCCGACATGATCGTGGACGAGCTGGGCATGCCGCTGCCGATGACCCGGCTCATCCAGGTCGGCTCGCCGATCAGGACCTTCGCCTCCATGCCCGAGGTGGCGGCGGGCATGGAGTTCGAGGAGCGGCTCGGCGGCTCGGTGGTCTACCGCGACCCGATCGGGGTCGTCGGCGCGATCACCCCGTGGAACTACCCGCTGCACCAGATCGCGGCCAAGGTCGCCCCGGCGCTGACGGCGGGCTGCACGGTCGTGGTCAAGCCGAGCGAGGTCACGCCGCTCAACGCGTTCGTGCTGGCCGACGTGATGCACGAGGTCGGGTTCCCGCCGGGCGTGTTCAACCTGGTCTCGGGCACCGGGCCGGAGGCAGGCGAGGCGCTGGCCGGGCATCCGCTGGTGGACATGGTGTCGTTCACCGGCTCCACCCGGGCCGGGCGGCGGGTGGCCGAACTGGCCGCGGCCGGGGTGAAGCGCACCGCGCTGGAGCTGGGCGGCAAGTCGCCGAACGTGCTGCTCGACGACCTCGACGACGCCGCCTTCGAGGACGCCGTGCGCAAGGGCGTCGGGGCGTGCTTCCTCAACTCCGGGCAGACCTGTTCCGCGCTGACCCGGCTGCTGGTCCCGCGTGAGCGGCTGCCGGAGGCGGAGCGGATCGCGGCGCGGGAGGCGGAGACGTACACGGTCGGCGACCCCCGTGACCCGGCCACCAAGCTCGGGCCGCTGGTCTCGGCCCTCCAGCGGGAGCGCGTACGCGATCACCTGCGGGCAGCGGAGGCCACCGTGCTCACCGGCGGGCCTGAGGCGCCCGGCGAGCACGGACGCGGCTTCTACGTGCGGCCGACCGTGCTGAGCGGGGTCACGCCCGAGTCGCGGATCGCGCAGGAGGAGATCTTCGGGCCCGTCCTGGTGATCCTGCCCTACGACGGCGAAGACGACGCGGTCAGGATCGCCAACGGCACCCCGTACGGGCTGGCGGCCGGTGTGCGCGCCGCCGACCCGGGCCGCGCCGCAACGGTGGCCAGGCGGCTGCGGGCCGGGCAGATCAGGATCAACGACGGCGCCCACAACGGCCTGGCGCCCTTCGGCGGCTTCAAACAGTCCGGGTACGGCCGCGAGTACGGCCGCTTCGGCCTGGAGGAGTTCCTGACCACCACGTCTGTACAGCTCTAGAGCGGAGGAAGGCACATGAGAGGCGTCATCCTGCGCGAAGTGGGCAAGCCTGTGGAGGTCAGCGACGAGCTGACGGTTCGGCGGCCGGGCCCGGGAGAGGTCCGGGTGCGCCTGCGCGCCGCCGGCGTCTGCCACTCCGACCTGTCCATGTGCGAGGGCAGGCTGCCCGCCCAGTTGCCGCTGGTGCCCGGGCACGAGGGCGCGGGCGAGGTGGTCGAGCTCGGCCCCGGCGTGGCGGGCCCGCCCGTGGGCACGCACGTGATCCTGTCCTGGATCCCGCCCTGCGGGAACTGCTTCTTCTGCCTGGGCGGCCAGCCGAACCTGTGCGTCAGCGTCCGCTCCGCCGGGCCCCCGACGCTGAGCGCCGGCGGCGAGCCGGCGTACGCGGGGCTCGGCGTGGGCTGCTTCGCCGAGGAGAGCGTGGTGGACGCGCGGGCCGTGATCCCGATCCCGGACGACGTGCCGTTCGACGTGGCGGCCGTGGTCGGCTGCGCGGTGATAACCGGCGTCGGCGCCGTGGTCAACACCGCCAAGGTGCCTCCGGGGGCGTCGGTCCTGGTGATCGGCTGCGGCGGCGTCGGGATCAACGTGATCCAGGGCGCCGTGCTGGCCGCCGCCGCGCCCATCCTGGCCGTGGACCGCGTACCAGGCAAGCTGGAGGCCGCCCGCGCGTTCGGCGCCACCCACACGACCACCCCTGACGGGCTCATCGAGGCCACCAAGGAGCTGACCGAGGGGCGCGGCTTCGACTACGCCTTCGAGGTCGTCGGCCGCTCGGCCACCATCCGCCAGGCGTGGAAGGCGACCCGGCGCGGCGGCACCACCGTCGTCGTCGGCGCCGGCATCGTCGACGACATGGTGTCCTTCAGCGCCGCCGAGCTGTTCGCCACCGAACGCCGCCTGCTCGGCTGCCTGTACGGCTCGGCCGACGTGCGCACCGGCTTCACCCGCCTGCTGCGCCTGTGGCGGGCCGGCCGGCTCGACCTGGACGGCCTGATCACCAGGCGCATCACCCTCGACGAGGTCGGCGACGCGTTCACCGCCATGGGAACGGGCGACGTGATCCGGTCCCTGGTCACCTTCTGAGATGGCCGACCCTCAGCTGCGCTACGCGTGGCGGGTGTTGTCGGTGGTCAGCCTGGCCAGCATCGTCACCGCCCTCGGCAGCAGTTCGCTGAACGTGGCGCTGCCCGAGGTCGTGCGGCACTTCCACTCAGGCGCCGCCGCCGCGAGCTGGATGTTGTTGTCGTTCATGCTGGCCAACACCGTGCTCATGGTGGTGTTCGGGCGGCTGGCCGACATGTTCGGGCGGCGGTCGATGTACCTGTGGGGGCTGGCCACCTACACCGGTGCCAGCCTGCTGCTCGGCTTCTCCCCGACCGACTGGTGGGTCGTCGGCCTGCGCGTCGTGCAGGCCGCGGGCGGCGCGATGTTGCTCACCAACAGCGCCGCGCTGCTCACCGACGCCTTCCCGCGCCGGCATCTCGGCCGCGGCCTGGGCATCTACATCGCCTCCTTCTCCGTCGCCCAGCTCGTCGGCCCCACCCTCGGCGGGTTCCTCACGCACCGGTTCGGGTGGGAATGGGTGTTCTGGTACAACGTGCCGCTCGGCGTGCTCTGCCTCGTGTGGGGCGCGGTGACCCTGCGCCGCACGGCGCCGGCGGCGGGGGAGCGGGGCATCGACCTGCCGGGCAACGTGCTGGTGCTGGTGTCGCTCGGCGGGCTGCTGTTCGGGTTGTCGCAGGCCGCCGACCTCGGCTGGACGAACCCCGTGGTGCTGGGCGGGATCGTGCTGTTCGCCGTGCTGGTCCCGGTGTTCGTCCTCGTCGAGCGGCGCAGCCGGCATCCCGTGGTGGACGTGCGGCTGTTCGCCGACCGGGTGTTCGCCTTCGACCTGCTGGCCTCGTTCCTCAGCACCGTGGGCAGGATGGCGGTGGTGCTGCTGGTCGCGCTGTTCTACCAGGCGGTGCACGGCGAGGATCCGGTGTCGGCGGGGCTGAAGGTGCTGCCGACGTCCATCGCCATGATGGTCGCCTCCATGTGCGCGGGGCCGCTGCACTCCTGGCTCGGCGCCCGCCTGGTGGCGCTGCTCGGCAACATCGTCGGCACCCTGGGCCTGGTCGTGCTGGTGACCTTCATCTCCGTCGACGTCGGATATGCGGCGATCTGCGTGGGCATGGTGCTGGTCGGAGCGGGGGCCGGGATGTTCATGCCCGCCACCGCCACCACGCTGCTGGACCAGTTGCCGCCGCATCGCGTGGGGATCGTCAACGCCATGCGGCTCATGGTGCAGAACAGCGGCGTCGTGGTGAGCAACGCGCTGGCCCTGTCGCTAGTCACGGGGCCGCTGCCCGCCGCCCTGCGGCCCGCGGTGTTCGCCGGGACCCTGTCGCACGTCGCTCCAGGGAACGTCGGCCAGCTCGTCACCGGCTACCGGTTCACGCTGATGGTGCTGACCGGCGTCTCGGTGCTCGCCGTGCTGGCCTCGCTGGGCGGCCGCCGCAAGGCTCCCCAGCCCGTTCCCGCCGGCGCCGCCTGCCCGGTGGAGGAGCGTACGCCGTGATCGTCGCGCCGGACACGGGCAGGTCCGCGCGGCCCGGGTGGGTGCGGGTGGACTGCCACGTGCACACCGTCGCGTCCGGGGACGCCGTCACCACGCTCGACCAGCTCGCCGAGCGGGTGGCGGCGCACCGGATCGACGTCGTGTGCCTCACCGAGCACAACCACCTGGACGGCACGGCGGAGCGGCTGTCCCGCGCGGTCGGGGCCCGGGTCGTGCTCGGGGAGGAGATTCGCACCGGCTCGGGAGAGCTGATCGGGCTGTTCCTGAACGAGCGGGTGCCGTACGTGCTGAGCGCCCGCGAGGTGGTCAGGCGTGTCCGCGCGCAGGGCGGGGTGGTGTGCGCGCCGCATCCCTACGATCCGCTGCGTTCCGGCGTCGGGGCCGAGCTGGACGGCATGTGCGAGGCCGGGATGATCGACGCCGTCGAGGTGTTCAACGCCAAGGTCGCCGACCAGGAGCACAACCGGGCCGCGTCGCGTACCGCGCTGGCGTACGGCCTGCCCGGCACGGTGGGCTCCGACGCGCACGACCCGGCCGGGATCGGGGCCGCCTACGTCGAGATGCCCGACTTCGACGGCCCCGACTCCTTCCTGGACGCCCTGCGCGCGGCCGAGCGCTACGGCGAGCACCGGCCGCACGCCCGCCGCTACGCGCGCTGAAGGGCGCCGATGGCCGTGACCAGGTCCGCGCCCAGCCGCCGCCAGGCCGCGGCGGCCATCTCGGGCGGCGGTTGTTCCCGTGCCAGCTCCATCTCCAGCTCCGCCGACATGTGCACGATGAGCTGCCGCGTCATGTCCCGGTGGCGGGTGGCCGCCGCCCCGTGGTCGAGTCGCAGGCCGCGCAGGGACGGCGTGTTCAGGTGGGCCTGCACCGCGTATTCGCGCAGCGCGGGCTCCACCGTGACCTGGGCCAGGAAACGGCCGTACCAGGATGGAGTGCCCAGGTCGATGTGGTGCTCGATGCGGGGCAGGACGAAGCGGTGGATGCGGTCCCCTGGCTCGCCGTCGGGGGCCGTCAGCGCCAGCCGGTGCCGCTCGATCGCCTCGGCGTGCTCGGCCAGGATCGCCTTGATGAGGTCGTCCCGGCCCGAGAAGTGATACTGCACGGCCGACTTGTTGCGCTGGCCCGCGGCCTCGCCGATCTGCCGGATGGAGACCGCGGCGAAGCCGTGGGTGGCGTAGAGCCGCTCGGCCGTACGCATGATCAGGCCCCTGGCCACCACCGCCTGCCGGGTTGTCACCAGGTGACCCACACGTCTTCGAGCCCGCCCGTCAGCAGCCCCTTGCGCAGGTGCAGGCCGTCCACGCCGTCGCGCAGGTTCAGCGTGGGCAGCCGGCGGATCAGCGTGCCCAGCACGACCTGCAGCTCCAGGCGGGCCAGCGGCTGGCCCAGGCAGTAGTGCGCGCCCACGCCGAACGTCAGGTGCTGGGCGGCGTTGGCCCGGCGCGGGTCGAACCGCTCGGGCTCGTCGAACCGGCGCGGGTCCCGGTTGGCGGCGGGCCGGCACGGGATGACGGTGGCGCCGGCCGGCACCGTGACGTCGTCGAACGCGGCGTCCTCGGCGGCGACCCGGGGGAAGCCGATCACGCTGAGCGTGGTGTCCAGGCGCAGGATCTCCTCGACCGTGCCCCCGATCAGCTCCGGGTCGTCGATGACGGCCTGGTAGCGCTCGCGCTCCGACAGGAGCATCGCCGTCATGATGGCGATCATGTTGGAGGTGGTCTCGTGCCCGGCCAGCAGCAGCGCCCGCACGGTGGCGATGAGCTCCTGGTGGCTGAGCCGGCCGTCCTCGCTGTCGGAGATCTGGGTGAGCTCGCTCAGCAGGTCGTCGCCCGGGTCGGCGCGCTTGGCGTCCACCAGGTCGGAGACGTATCCGTCGAAGTCCACGTACGCCTGCTCGACCTCCGCCTGGCTGTAGCGGGTCAGCGTGAGCATGACCTGCGACCAGTGCGCGAACTTGTCCTGGTCACTGCTCGGGGCGCCGACCAGCGCGCAGATGACCCGCACCGGCAGCGGCAGGGCGAAGTGCGCCGACAGGTTGGCGGGGGAGCCGGACTTGATCAGCTCGTCCAGCAGTTCGTCGGCCATGGCCTGCACGCGGGGCCGCCACGACTCCATCTTCTTGATGGTGAAGGAGCGGCTGAGCAGCCGCCGCCAGCGCATGTGGCCCTCGCCCCGCATCATGTCCGTGCCCGAGGTGGCACGGTTGAAGATCCCGCCGTCCTTCGTGGTCGCCACCCGCGCCGCGTTCTCGCCGCCGCGCAGGAAGCGCGGGTCGGTGAGCGCGGTGCGCACGTCGTCGTAGCGGGTGAGCAGCTCGGCGGTGTCGCCGCTGGGCAGCCGTACGTGCGCCACCGGGCAGCGGGCCTGCAGGTCGGCCCATTCCTGTGGCGGCTCCAGCGTGGCGTCCCGCTCGAAGGGGTAGTTCGGCACTGTCTCGGTCATTGCGGCCCCTCAGTCGTTGACAGACACCCCAACTTTAAGGCGATTGCCTTAGTAAGGCCAGTGCCTTAATCGGTCGCGTTCCGCCAGTGCTGGTCGGGCAGGAAGCGGACGTCGTACCGCTGGGGGACGGTGCCGAACTTCTCCGGCGCGGTCGCCCATGCCCTTCTCCACGAAATACGGCCGGCCCGGCTCGGGCGGCAGGTGCGAGTGGGAGCGGTAGCGGGTGGCGTACTCCATGGTCATTGCGGTCTCCCTGGCGCGGATGGGCAGGCGAATATCTCTTTACCCCGATAGCTAGGATTCTGCAGAGATATAAAGGACCTTTGGGGCGGGAGAGGATTTGTGATCGAAAAGGCGGAGGCCGTGGCTGACGGGGCCGCTGCGTCGGGGGAGGCGATCGGCCGGGTCCTCGGCACGCAGGCCGCCTCGCCGCTGTCGTTCTGGGTCGCGCTGGCGCCCGGCCGGATCGCGCAGCTCGACGACGTGGTGGTGACCAGGCGGGAGACGCCGGGCTTCGGCCAGGTGCTGGTGGCGGGGGTGGTGTCCGCGGTCGAGGCCAGGCACGAGGGCGCCGGCTTCGACTCCGACGTCTTCCTCATCGCCGACGGCGCCCTGCCCGCCGCGGTCGTGGAATGCGCCGAGGTACGGGTGACCCGGGTCGAGCCGGAGGTGTTCGTGCCGCCGCTGCCCGGCGCGCTCGTCTACCGGGCCGGCGGCGGCGACCGCGACCAGGCGCTCTATTTCGACGTCATGGACCGCCGCATCCCCATCGGCCTGGGCCGCGACGGCCGCCCCATGTACGTCAATTTCGATTTCCTCGACGGCACCCGCGGCGCGCACGTGTCGATCTCCGGCGTTTCCGGTGTGGCGACGAAGACGTCGTTCGCCACGTTCCTGGTGTATTCGATATTCAACTCCGGCGTGCTCGGCGCGGAGGCCGCGAACACGAAAGCGTTGATCTTTTCCGTGAAAGGCGAGGACCTGCTGTTCCTCGATCACGGCAACACCCGGCTGGACGCCGCCGCGAGAGACCAGTACGCGCGCCTCGGCCTGCCCGCGGCCCCCTTCCACAGCGTCCACGTGTTCGCCCCGCCACGCCCCGACGACCCCAACGGCGTGCCGAACGTCGCGGCCAGGACCCAGGGGGTCAGCGCCTACTACTGGACGCTGGCGGAGTTCTGCGCGGAGGAGCTGCTGCGGTTCGTCTTCACCGACGCCGACGACGAGCGGGCGCAATACTCGCTGCTCGTCGGCCAGGTGGCGGCCCGGCTGCAGTCCTGGGCCGAGCCGGTGGGCGAGGGCGGCTCCGTACGCGTGCGCCGCCCGGGCGAGGACGCGGGCCCGCTCTGCCGGACCTTCGCCGACCTGGTGGACCTCATCGCGGGCCGGCTCGCCGACGAGGGCACCCGCTCGGCGTGGACCGGCGCCCCGACGCCGCTGGGCACGGTGAACGCGTTCCTGCGGCGGCTGCGCAGCGCGGTGCGCCCCCTGTCGCCGATCATCCGCGGCGACCTGCCCGCCCGCGGACGTCACTCGATCGCCACGTCCGACGCCCAGGTGTCCATCGTGGACCTGCACAACCTCCCGGAACGGGCCCAGCGGTTCGTGGTCGGCGTGACCCTGCGCGGCGAGTTCTCCCGCAAGGAGAGCGCCGGCACGGCCAAGCCGCTGCTGTTCGTGGTCCTGGACGAGCTGAACAAGTACGCGCCCCGCGAGGGCGAGTCGCCCATCAAGGAGATCCTGCTCGACGTGGCCGAACGCGGCCGCTCCCTGGGCGTGATCCTCATCGGCGCCCAGCAGACGGCTTCGGAGGTCGAGCGGCGCATCGTGGCCAACTCCGCCGTCCGCGTCGCCGGGCGGCTCGACTCCGCCGAGGCCACCCGCCCGGAGTACGGCTGGCTGCCCGCGACCGCCCGGGAACGTGCCACGATCGCCCGGCCTGGGACGATGTTCGTCGCCCAGCCGGAGATCCCCGTGCCGCTCGCGATCTCCTTCCCCTTCCCCGCGTGGGCCACCCGCCCCTCCGAGGCGCAGCCGCTGCCCGCCGTCACCCGGCGCCGCGGCGACGACCCCTTCGCCGGGCTGCCCGGCGCCGACGACGACGTACCTCCCTTCTAAGGAGCCGGATGAAGATCCTGCACACCGCCGAC
Source organism: Nonomuraea insulae (assembly GCF_042656245.1). NCBI lineage: Bacteria > Bacillati > Actinomycetota > Actinomycetes > Streptosporangiales > Streptosporangiaceae > Nonomuraea > Nonomuraea insulae. The sequence goes on along the minus strand of NZ_JBHSPA010000129.1, from coordinate 9,976 downwards.
TGGCACGTCGGCAAGGTACTGAAGGGCCGCCAGCGCATCGACGAGCACCGCGCCGTGCTGGGCGAGCTCGTGACGCTGGCCCGCGAGGAGGACGTGGACGCCGTCATCGTGGCCGGGGACCTCTTCGACACCACCGCGCCCACCCCGGAGGCCCAGTCGCTGGTGCTGCCCGCCCTGCTGGCGCTGCGCGAGGACGGCCGCGACGTCGTGGTGCTGGCCGGCAACCACGACAGCCCCCAGCTCCTGGAGGTCTACCGTCCCGTCCTGGGCCGGCTGGGCATTCACGTCGTCGGCTCCTTCCGCCGTCCCGACCAGGGCGGCACCCTGACGTTCACGGCCCGCTCCGGGGAGCCGGTGCGGCTGGCCGTGCTGCCGTTCCTGTCCCACCGGTACGTCGTGCGCGCCGCCGACGTCCTCACCGGAACCCCCGCCGACCACAACCGCGACTACGCCGCCCGCATCGCCGAACTCCTCCAGGCCCTCACCGCGGACTTCGGCGCCGACACCGTCAACCTCGTCACCACCCACGGCACGCTCCCCAGCGGCAGGTTCGGCGGCGGCGAGCGGCGGGCCCAGTCGATCTTCTCCTACTACTTCGAGCCCACCGCGTTCCCCCCTGCCACCCAGTACGCCGCCCTCGGCCACCTGCACCGCCGCCAGCAGATCCCCGGCCCCTGCCCGATCTGGTACAGCGGCTCGCCCCTGGCGGTCGATTTCGGCGAGGAGGACAACGTCCCCGGGGCGCTGCTCGTCACGGTCGAGCCGGGCCGCCCGGCGGTCGTGCGCGAGGCGGAGATCACCTCGGCCCGCGCCCTGGCCACCAGGACGGGCACGCTGGAGCAACTGGAGGCGATGGCCGCCGACCTGGGGGAGACCTGGCTGCGGGTGATCGTGGAGGAACGGCCGCGCCCCGGGCTCGCCGACATCGTGCGCGAGATCCTTCCCACCGCGCTGGAGGTGTCCGTCCACGAGCGCTTCCAGCCGGTACGCGACCCCCGCCGCAGCCCGTCACCCGGCGGCGCCCGCGGCCCCCGGGACCTGTTCCGCGACTACCTGTCCGCGGCCGGCCGCCAGAACGACCAGGTGGCCGCGCTGTTCGACCGGCTCCACGAGGAGGTGACGACCTGATGCGCCCGCTGCTGCTGCACGTGGACAACTTCGGCAGTTTCCGCGAGCCGGTCACAGTGGATTTCTCCGACGTGGACTACTTCGTCCTCGTCGGCCCGACCGGGGCGGGGAAGAGCACGCTCATCGACGCCATCTGCTTCGCCCTGTACGGCACCGTGCCGCGCTGGGACGACAAGAAGGTCATCTCCCACGCCCTGGCCCCGTCCGCGATCGCGGGCAAGGTCGCGCTGGTCTTCGAGAGCTCCGGCCGCAGGCACGCCGTGGTACGCGCGCTCAAACGCGACCCCAAGGGCAAGGTGCACACCTCCGAGGCCCGGCTCGACGAGCTCGACCCGGACCTCCCGCCGTCGGCCGGGCTGGAGGAGCTGATGGGCGCCATCCTCGGCCCGGTCGCGGAGGGCGCCGCCGTCACCACCGAGGTCCAGCGGATCACGGGCCTGGAGTACCGGTTCTTCACCCAGTGCGTCGTGCTGCCGCAGGGCAAGTTCGCCGAGTTCCTGCACACCGAGCCGGGCAAACGGCAGGACCTGCTGGTCCAGCTCCTCGGCGCCGACGTCTACGAGCGGGTACGCCAGCGCGCCGTACAGGAGGAGAACGCCGCGGCGCAGGCGGCGAGCTTCGCCCGCGGGCGGCTGGCCCGCCTTACGGACGCCGACGAGGCCGCCGAGCAGGCCGCCGCCGCACGGCTGGACTCCCTGCGTGCGCTCGGCGACCAGGTCAGGACCGATCTCGACGCGCTCAGCGCCTCCGACGCCGAACGCCGGGCGCTGTCGGAGGAACGGGACGACCTGCGGCGGCGCCTGGCCGCGCTGACGGCGCTCGCCATGCCCCCCGAGGTGCCCGACCTCGCCGAGACCGCCCGTCAGGCGGCCAAGGAGGTCACCGGGCACACGTCGGCCGCGGCCGACGCGGAGGCCGCTGAGCAGCGGGCCGAGGACGAGCTGGCCGCCCTGGACGATCCCGACGTGCTGACGGACGAGCTGAGGAAGATCGAGGAGCACCAGCGCCTCGTCACCGAACTCCGGGCCGCCTCGGACTCGGCGGCCAGGACGCGGGCTGAGCTCGAACCGCTCGCCGCCCGCTCCCGTACGCTCCAGGCGGAGCTGGCCGAGGCCGAGCAGGCCAGGGACCGGCTGCGCGACGCGCACCTCGGCGCCGAGCTGGCCCGCCGCCTGGTCGTCGGCCACGACTGCCCCACCTGCCTGCGTCCCGTCGAACACCTGCCCCACCACCCGGAGACGGCCGGCCTGCGCGCGGCCGAGCGGCGCGTGGCGGCCTGCGAGCAGGAGGCCGAGCAGGCCAGGACCCGGCACACGCGGGCGGAGACCGAGGCCCGCCACCTGGAACGCACGGCCCACGACCTGTCCACCCGCGCCTCCGCCGTCCCCCTGCCCGCCGCCCTCCGCGCTGAGGTGGAGGAGCGGCTCGCGGTCGTGCGTGAGGCGCACCGTCGTGCCGCCCGGCTCAGGAAGGCCGGCCGGGACGCCCGGGCCGGGCTCGCCGGGGCGAGGAGCCGCGCCGACGAGCTGACCGGCAGGACCGACCGGCTCTGGCGCGACCTGGAGACCGCCCGCGACACCGTGGTGCCGCTCGGCGCGCCGCCCCTGGACCGCGGCGACCTCCACCACGCCTGGACGAGCCTGCTCACCTGGCGGGAGGAGGCGGCCACCGGGCAGCGGCTTGCCCTGGAAACCCAGGACGGGCGCATCGCCGGGGCCGAACGCCGGGCCGGCCGCCTGTGGTCGGCCGTGGTGGCCCGCCTGGCCGAGCACGATGTGCCCGTCCCCGCCGATGCCGCCGCCGGTCCGGGCGGACACGATGCGCCCGATGCCGCCGCCGCCCGGCTGGGTGAGCTGGTGGTGGTCGCGATCGCGCGGGCGCGGGAGCGGCTCAATCGGGTCAAGGAGAACCGCGCCACCGCCAGGGAGCTCGACGAGCAGGCCAGGACGGAGGAGGAGCGGGCCAGGGTGGCGAAGGAGCTGGCCCAGTGCCTGCGGGCGGACGCCTTCGAGCGCTGGCTCTGCACCGAGGCGCTCGACCTGCTGGTCACCGCCGCCTCCGAGACCCTGCGCGAGCTGTCCGACGACCAGTACGAGCTGGCCCTCGGCCCCAGGAACGAGATCGAGGTCATCGACCACGCCGAGGCGGGCATGCGGCGCAACGCGCGCACGCTGTCGGGCGGGGAGACGTTCCAGGCCGCGCTGGCGCTGGCGCTGGCCCTGTCCGACCAGGTGGCCGGGCTGTCCACCGCGGCGGCCCGCAGCCTCGACTCCCTCTTCCTCGACGAGGGTTTCGGCAGCCTCGACCCGGCCACCCTGGACACGGTGGCCACCACGCTCGAACGCCTGGCCGGAGGCCGCGAACGCATGGTGGGCGTGGTCACCCACGTGCCGGCGCTGGCCGACCGCGTCCCTGTCCGCTTCGAGGTCCACCGCGACGCCAAGGGGTCACATCTGTGCAGGACGACATGACGTTCACCGTCGACCCGTGGGACCCCGGCTACTCGGCGGCGCTGAACGCCGAGGCGCTCGCCGAGCTGGACGCGACGAGCGCGGAACTCGATCTGGACGTCGAGATGAGCGCCGCCGACTGGCGTCCCGTCACCCCGGACCCCGGCACGGCGCCCCCGGACGTGCTGCTGATCGCCGACGGGGTACGCAGGATCGACGCCCGCGTGTGGACCCACACCTCTGACGGGGCCGAGCCCATGCCCGGGATCGCCGCGTCCTGCGCCGCCGGGATCGTCCGCTGCGCTCCGGGCGAGGGGGCCGAGCTCGCCGCCGTGGAGGTGAGCAGGTCCCTGTTCAGTGCCTCCCCGCACGCGGTGGACATCGCCGCCGGTTACCGGGCCAGGCGAGCCCCCGGCTCCGGCATGGAGGAGCTCTCCCTGGCGCTCCAGCGCCACCTCACCCGGCTGGAGGTCGAGCTGGCCGTCCCCCACCGGGCCGGGGACGATCTCCTGGTGGTGGACGGGCCGTTGCGGGGGCGCGCGCACCTGCCGCGCACGGTCGGGTTCATCAAGACCCACCACACCGCCTACCTGCCGGCGCCGCAGGCCGCCACCGTGTCGCGGCTGCTGCCGGGGCAGCGCACCCCGATCTTCCTCATGGGTACGAGCTGGCGCCGCCACGCCTGGTACCTGCGGCTGCCCGGGCAGTCCGGCATGCCGTGGGCGGGCGTCGTGCGCTGCGAGGCGAGCGCGGAGTTGTCCCGTGACGACCTGGTGCGCCTGGCCGACTCGGTCAGCCACGCTCTGCCGCCGCTGGCGGGCGTGGACTACAAGGACCCGCGCGCTCCCCAGAACCTCATCCCCATCGGCGGCCTCGAACGGCTGCTGCGCCACCGGCTCGGCGACGCCCGCCTGCTGTATCGCGCCCTGCGCTCGGCCGCCGCCCGGCAACCCGATCTCCAGCCGGTGCCCTGACCTCCGGAAATCGGGCCGGCTAAGCGAGGTCGACGGGCCGGACGCGCAGCTTGGCGGCGATGCGGGCCAGCGCCTGCTGGTCGGCGACGGTGTAGCGGCCGTCGCCGGGGTCGGGCGACCGCTCCACCCAGCCGCGCTGCTCGAACCGCTTGACGACGTTGGACAGGCGCGAGAGGGAGCCGTTGGCCAGGTAGGCGAGCTCGCTCATCCGCAGGCGGCGCTCAGGAGCCTCCGAGATGTGGCTGAGGGCCAGGTATTCGAACAGGGTCAGCCCGGCGCCCTGTTGCAGCGGCGACTCCAGCCGCCCAGGCAGCAGCAGAACCAGCGAGACCAGCCCGGTCCAGTTCAGGCCTTCGAGAATGTCGGGCGCACCCTTGCCGAGGCCGGTGCGACGTGGCGCGATGTGATCTCGGTGGACTCCTACCACATCCCCGGCTCCGCCGACTTCATCGGAGAGGTCCACAACCGGGTCATGGTCGAGCAGTTCCGTGAGCGTATGGGCGACCGCTCGCCCATCTGGACCGAGATCGGCGTCGCGGCCCTCGGCGCCCCGAAGATGCGCGTCGAGATCCGCGTCACCGCCGTCGTCGGCCACGACGGCTGACCGGCGCGTCGCACGGTTGCGCTAGTCTCACCCGGATGGCGAAGGTCTTGGTCACCGGGATGTCCGGCACCGGCAAGTCCACCACGTCGCAGTTGCTGGCCGCCCGGGGGCATCGCGCCGTCGACACCGACACCGACCAATGGAGCCACTGGGTGACCCTGCCCGACGGAACCGCCGACTGGGTGTGGCGGGAAGAGGCCATCAGCGACCTGCTCACCCACCACGACGAGGGCACCCTCTTCGTGGCCGGCTGCAAGTCCAACCAGGGCCGGTTCTACCCTCTGTTCGACCACGTCGTGCTGCTCAGCGCTCCCGTCGAGATCATGCTCGCCCGCATCGCCGCGCGAACCGACAACCCCTTCGGCAAGCTCCCCGAGGAGCGTGCGGCGATCCTGCGCGACCTGGCCAACGTGGAGCCGCTGCTCAGGGCCACCTCCTCGGTCGAGATCGACACCTCCGCGCCGATCGGCGAGGTGGTCGAACGGCTTGAGGAACTGGCGCTGGCTCAGGGCCGTACGTAGAAGGGCGGGACGTCCTCCAGCAGGTTCATCCCGTCGGGGCCCGGCGCGAGGATCTCGATCTGTACGGCCTGTTCAAGGGCGCTGCCGGGCGGGAAGTCGAGTGTGGCGGCGGGAAGGTCGCCGGGGTCGTCCAGGATCACCACCATGATCGTCTTCCGGCCCTGCGACGGGTAGTACCTCCAGCCCAGGTGCGCCGCCCGTACACCCGGCACCTGGTCCAGCCACCTGGTGATCTTCTCGACGACGCTCGGCGGGACGTCGTCCGCCGAGCCGACGCGCATCATGGTGAACGTGCCGTCCACCGCGTCCATGAGCCGGTCGATCTGACCCGGTGGGAAGTCCACGCTGTCGTCCGAGTGGGGGTTGAGGATGAAGTGGCGTCCCCAGGTCATGGAGAACAGGCCCCGAGGGTCGATCGTCATCAAGGGGGAGCCGTCGATCATGCCGGGATGGGCCGCGCGGGTGGCGGCGACCTTCGCGGGTGAGGTGTAGATGGGGATGTGATCCTCGCCGTCGATCGTGAAGAACTGCAGGACGATCGGCGGTTCCGCGGGGCGCTTCTTCCTGCCCGGTCTGGCCAGGATGACGACATGGCCGCGGAGCAGGGTCGCGAAGAACTCCACGAGGGAGTCGTCGCCGCCGTCCATCGCCCGGCGTAAGGCGGCCTCGACCTCGTCCGGGCTGGCTTCGTTCACGTGTTCTTCATAGCACGGTGACCTCCGAGCGGTCATTGACAGAATGGGCGGATGACCGCCGTTGATCACCTGCCGGCCACGCCGTTCGAGGAGCGGCTCTGGGCCGCCCACCAGGACGGGCAGCGGGCACTGTGCCTGAGCCTGCTGCGCGGGGCCGACCTGGCGCTGCCGATCACCGCCGCCGCCGCGGAGGGCCGCGAGACCCCCACCTGGGCGACCGCCGTGGAGGAGGGGCGGACACCGGCCGGGGAGATCGGCGTGGAGGAAGGCCGGACGGCTGCCGGGGAGGGAGATCGGACGCCCGCCGGGCAGGGGAGCCGGGCATCGGCCGTGGAGGAGGGGCGGAGCTCGGCCGGGGTGGCCGACGGCGGTGGCGGGCGGACGTGGTTGCTCGCCTACACCTCCGTCGAGGCGATGCGGCTGGCCACCGGCGGCGCCGCCACCCACTGCCGGGTCGTGTCGATGACCGAGCTGGCGGCCGGCTGGCCTGACCTGCGGTGGGGGCTGGCGGTCAACGCGGGGCTGCCGGTGTCGTTCCTGCTGGAGCCGGGGACGGTGGCCAGGCTGGCGGTGCCCACGATGGCCCAGGATCTCCTGATCGACCCCGAATCGGGTGTGCCGGTGGTGCAGAAGCTGCTCGCGCCCGCCGACCTCCCGGCCCTGCTGGCCGCCACCGAGCCCCGGGTGTCCGGCTACTGCCACCACGCGCTGGACGTCGCCCACATCGCCACGCCCGCCGTCCTCGCCGCGGCGCTGAACGCCCAGGACGTGCTGACCGAGAGCGGCTCGCTGAACATCCTGCGCTGGCGTCCCGTCGGCCTTGACCTCTACCGCACTCCGTACGGAGGCGCCGACGAGGAGGGCAGGCAGGCGGTGGCGGGCTGGGTGGTGGAGGAGCCGCCCTTCGTGGGCATGGGGCTGGTGCCCAGCGTCGACAACGTCATCCGCGAGTACAAGGTGTACGGAGTCGGCCTGCCCCACGGGGCCGAGATCTGGGAGCTGACCATCGAAGGCGCCGAGCACCGCAGGGCCCTCTACCACGGCGACCTGCGGCGCTGGTTGCTGATCGGCACGAACGCGTGACGGCCTGGCACGCCTACCGGGCCCGCTGGCGGGGCGCCGACTACGCCGCCAGCCCCGAGCCGCACGCCCTGGAGCTGTGGGTACGCCTGCGCAGCCCCGGCCCCCTTGACGGTTTCGAGGAGGTCGAGCCCGGCTGCCACGTGCGTACGGTCCCCGCCCCCGAGTGCGAGTCGCTGCACTTCGTCACGGTCGTGTGCCACTGGCGTGGCCAGCCGTTCCAGGTGCACGACGAGCGGGACGGGCGGCTGCTGCTCGAATATCTGGGCGGGTCCGTCGTCATCGCCCGCGAGCTGGGCCTGGAACGGGTCGAGCGGGGCGTCTATCGCCGCTGGGCGCCTCGGGCGGAAGCCGGTGAACTGCGCGAGGAGGTCATACCGGTCATCTATCGAAATTAACAACTTTTCGGATAGACCCTTGTTTCATGGTGTTCATGTGACGGAAACTTACTTGACAGGTAGATGTGCCGTAACAGGACAGAATGCCGCGAGGGGGATATGGGCTCACCGGAGCGGCCAGATGTGGCGGGGATGCGCGCGTACGCGGAGGAGCTGCGCGACATGTTCACCCGGCTGCAGGACGAGGGGCCCGCGCTGCACGCCAAGGCGAGGGCGGTCCAGACGACCGAGACCTCGCCCGACGGCCTCGTCTCGGTGACCGTGGGGGCGCGCGGCGAGATCGTCCGGCTTGACCTCGACCCGCGCATCTACCGGCGTCCCGACGCGCGCAAGCTGGCCGACACGATCGCGGAGACCGCGCGGAAGGCAGCCGCGGCGGCGCAGGAACGCATCGTGAAGATCTTCGAGCCGGTGATTCCTCCAGAGCACTTCAGGGCGCATCTGGACGGCGACGTCGAGACCGTGCTGGCACGGCTCACCGACCAGATGGGGGGCGACAGGTGAAGGAATGGGACGGCACGTACATCGCCAAACCCGTCGTGGATCGAGGCATCTCCGAGTGGACCACGATGGCTGAGGAGCTGGAACGCGGCCTGCCGAGGCTGGCCGCCGCCGTCGAGGCGTGCCTGGCGACCCAGCCCTGGGGCCCCGGTGCCGAGGGCGACTCCTTCCGCGAATCGCACTTCCGCGACAACGGGCCTGGCGACATGCTCGCCCGGTGCTCCCGGCTCCCCAGAGAGGTCACGGACGCGGGGGACAGGCTGCGCATGGCCATCGACAACACCCTCCAGACGGACGCTGACATCCGGCATGACCTCACGACCGGTCAGACGCGCGAAGTCTGAGGCGCGCACATGTCGCACACGGGCGGGATCGACGTCCAGGGCTCCGGCGGGCTGCCGAACCCGCGGGAAGTCGCCAGGATCGACACCGACACGCTTCCCGTCTGGGAGACAGAGGCGCTGCCCGACTGGGTCGTCTACTGGGTGATCCCGATGCTGGCCGCCGGTCAGCATTGGCCGGGGGCCAGCGAGAGCGGGCTGTCGGCGCTGGCGCGGGCGTACGCGGCGGTCGCCGATGGGGCCACCAGCCCCGCCGAGCCCGCCGGCTCGGCCGCGCGGACCATCGTGAACGGCTGGATGGCGCCCGCCACCTCCCATTTCGTCGCCAGGGCCCGCGAGCTGTACGGCAACGACGTCGGCCTGTCCGGGGTGAGCGGCAACGCGCGGGCGTACTCGCAGCAGGCCGACAACTTCGCCGTCGAGACGCAGTACTCCAAGCTCTCCGTGAACGTGGCGTTCTGGGTGACGGTCGTCGCCATCGGCATCGCCCTGTTCGTCAACTTCTTCACCGCGGGCAGCGCCACCGCCCTCATCGGCCCGTACGCGGCCGCGGGGCGCTCGGCGATGAGCCGCATCCTGGTCAGGCTCGCCACCCTCGCCGGCCGGGAGGCCGGTGCCACCAGGCTGGCCAGGGTGGCCGTGCTCAGCGGGGCCACCGGGCGCGGCATCCTCACCCGGCTGCTGACCTCGCCGATCGGCAGGGAACTCATCGAGGAGATCGGTGAGGAGTTCTTCATCGACGCGGCGGCCCAGTACCAGCAGATCCAGATGGGCACCCGGCAGAACTGGGACTGGCAGAAGTCCGGCGCCGCCGTCGTCGGCGCGGGCACCGGCGCCGTCATCGGCACCCGGCTGGCCGGCCCCGTCTCCCGCGTCACCCGGCACGTGCCCGGCTTCACCGGCCGCGCCCTGACCACCGGCCTCACCAACACGATCGCCTCTCCGTTCGGCAGCTTCATCGCCAACGGCGTGGTGTACGGGCAAGTGCAGAACCCGTTCACGGCGGACTCGCTGATGGGCGGCTTCCTGGGGGGCGCCGGGCGTACGGGGAGCATCAGTCCCTTCAGCCCTGACGTCGCCTCGGCCCTGGCCCACCCGCTGAGCAGCCTCGCCGCCGCCCACGACGCCGCAGCGGCCAAGGACGCGGCCCGCTCCGGCCCCGGCCCCGGCGGGCCCGGCCCGACGACCTCGCCGACCGTCGCCCCCACCCCCGACGACGGCCAGCCCGGCGCGGCACGCACGGCCGACCCCGCCACGATCCCCGCCCCCCGCACCGCAGGAACC
>NZ_JBHSPA010000128.1:0-1151 GCF_042656245.1 Nonomuraea insulae | reverse complement strand
ACCTTTGGTGAGGACTTCACCGGCTGGGACAGTTCTTATTCGGGTGAGCCGATTCCGCTGCAGCAGATGTGGGCCTGGCGTGATGCTGTGGTGGAGCAGGTGCTGCGGCATCGGCCCGAGCGGCTTCTCGAAGTGGGTGTCGGTTCGGGTCTGTTGTTGTCGCAGTTGGTCGAGCATTGTGCGGAGTTCTGGGGTACGGACCTGTCGGGCACGGTGATCGATCGGCTGCGTGGTCAGGTGGCCGCGCGGGGGTTGGCCGACCGGGTGACGTTGCGCGCCCAGGCCGCGGACGTCGTGGAGGGGTTGCCTGAGGGGTATTTCGACACGATTCTGCTCAACTCCGTGGTGCAGTACTTCCCCGACGGGGAGTACTTGCGGCGGGTGATCGACCGGCTGGTCGGGCTGCTGGCGCCGGGTGGCCGGCTGGTGGTGGGCGATGTGCGGCATGCCGGCACGTTGCGCGCGTTCCACGCGGCGGTACGGGCGCCGCGTTTCGCCGGGCAACTGGACCGGCTGCGGGCCGCGGTGGCGCATTCGGTGATGGTGGAGAAGGAACTGGTGGTGGCGCCGGAGTTCTTCGCCACGCTGGCTGATCCGCGGATCGGGGCGGTCGACATCCGCCTCAAGCCGGGTTCCTATCACAATGAGCTGACCCGGCATCGTTATGAGGTGGTGCTGCACAAGGACCCGGCCGACGTCGTCGATGTCGCCCACGTGCCCACGCTGGCGTGGGATCCGGACCTCGATCTGGATCAGGTCGCGGCACCGGTGCGGATCGTCGGCATTCCCAACGCTCGTCTGGTGGAGGAGGTGGCGTGCGAACAAGCCCTGGACGATGACGTGGTGGTCCCAGCCACCGGGATCGACCCGCATGACTGTATCGAGTGGGGTCAGAAGCGGGGTGTGCAGGCGATCCCGACCTGGTCGGCGGCGTCGGTGGCGCACTTCGACCTGCTGATCCTGCCCGCCGGCACAGGGCCGGTGTTGTCCGGCGGATATGTCCCGGCTGCGGGTGTGGTGCGGTTGGTGAATGATCCGAAGGCGGCTCGTGGTCTGGGGGCGTTGCTGGCTGAGGTTCGGGCGGGGCTGGCGGATCGGTTGCCGGAGTATTTGGTGCCGTCGGTGGTGGTGGCGATTGGTGCGGTGCCGTT
>NZ_JBHSPA010000127.1:0-9994 GCF_042656245.1 Nonomuraea insulae | reverse complement strand
CGCTTGGCCTCCGACTTGTCCGCCCGGCCCGCCGGCCTCCGATCGTCCGCCCGGCCCGCCGGCCTCCGATCGTCCGCCCGGCCCGCCGGCCTCCGATCGTCCGCCCGGCCCGCCGGCCTCCGATCGTCGGCCCGCACCGCCGGCCCGCACCTGCGCGTCCTCACCACCGGCCTCCTTGAGTGTCATGGGCCTCACCTTACGACGGATTGCGTGCGATACGCACATATGATTATGTGCCTATCGCATGTATTTCCAGTTGAAGGGATGCCGTCATGGCCATCACCATGAACCACCTGATCGTCCCCGCTACGGACAGGACGACCGCCGCCACCTTCTTCGCCGACCTCCTCGGCCTCAGGGTGGCCCCGCAGGCGGGCCCGTTCGCCCCGGTCAGGGTCAACGACGACCTCACGCTCGACTTCGACGACCGCCGCGACCCCCAGCCAGGCCACTACGCGTTCCTGGTGGACGACGACACCTTCGACGCGGTCATGGAACGGCTCCAGAGCGGTTCGGCGGACTACGGTTCCGGCCCGATGAGCGGCTGGGATCGGGAGATCAACCATCTCGGCGGAGGCCGGGGTGTCTATGTGCGCGACCCCAATGGCCACAGCTACGAGTTGTTCACGGCCGACCCCGCCTGAACAGCAGAGTCATACCCTTTCCGGCCGACGCGGAAGATTTTCGCGAATTCGATTGAACCCGCCACCGCCTTCCCTCGTACAACCTGACGGAAAACGGCACCGAGAAAGTGCCGACCGCGCTGACCGGCTGCCACGGGGATAGCGATGGAATTTCAGGGATGGAGCCACGGCCTGGCCCTGCGGCCGCGCGATTACCTGGGAAAGGGCGAATCGCTCGCCGCCGTCGTCAGGGCGGCGGGGCCGGTCAAGGGAGAGGCGCTTTACCTGCTCGCGCTCGGCACCGCCACGACCATGGCCAGGCTGCACCTGGGCGGGATCGCGGGGCTGCGGCTGAGCCCGGGCAACGTGCTGATCGGGCCGCGCGGGCAGGCGTTCTTCGCGCCGGGGCCGCGCGACAGCCGCTTCCCCGCGAACGACGTCAAGGACTGGGCGGACGTGATCGTCTTCGCGGCCACCGGGCGGTCGCCGGACGAAGGGGCCGACTTCGACAGGCTGCTTCCCGCGTTGCGCGCCGTGATCGAGGAATGTCTGCGCCCGGACACGCTCGCGCGCCCGTCGGCGGTCGATCTGGTACGCATCCTGCTCGGCCACTCCGGCGCGGCCAGGGGCGCCACGGTGCACGAACTGCTGCTGGAGGCAGAGCAGCGGACCAGGCCGTACGAGCCGCCGCCGCCCGTGGACGAGGCCGTGCCCGCGCCGTTCTGGCGCAGGCCCGCCTACCTCGGGGGCATCGCGATCGGCGTGCTGATCGTCGCCGCGGCGGCCGGTGTGGTCGTCGCGATCTCCGGCCGGGCCGCCGCCCCGCCGTCACCACGACCGGACACGAAAGACGTGGTCAGCGCGATCGGCCGCCGCACGGCCACGTTCCACCTGGAGAGCAAGAGCTCGCGGGGCGACGACGAGGAGGTCGTCGCCGACGGCCGGCTCAGCTTCGCCGCGAACGCCGCCACCTCGTACGAGATGAAAGTGACGTGCCGGAACGCTCCACAGCCCACCGAGGTGTCCATGGTCGGGAACAGGGGCGCGGCCGACGGCGTGCCGTTCGACGCGGAACGGCCACCGGCGGAACCCTGCGCCGCCTGGGCGGCCCCGTCCATCCGCGTCCTCAGCTCCCCGAACTCGATCAAGGCCCTGCTCGACGCGGCCGGCCCCAACGTGAGCAGGAGCGGCACCACACTCACGGGCTCGGCGCTGGCCCACCGGATCAGAGGCGCGGAGAGCCTTTTCAGCTATGGAGAAGGGCCGATCGGATTCACACTGCAGGTGGATGAGAAAGGGCTGCCGGTACGGCTCCAGTTGCGGGTGGAGAGCCGGCTCAGCGGCTCGGAGGTCATCGAGACCGATTATCGGAATTGGCGCCCTTACGAAACCGTCAAGGGGGCGACGACCAATGGCTGAGGAATTCTCCGCCGACCGTCGCGAGGCCGCGAACGTGTCACGCGATCTCAAGGCCATTCGCACGGCATTGGACGGAGAAAACGCCGGCGCGCTCGACGCGAAGACCGGCTCGGAAAAGGTCGACGAGGCCGTACGGAGGTTCTTCGAGGAGTCCTCCGACAACCGGGAGCGCATGAACCAGCTCCTGGAACGCGCCGCCGGCCTGCTCGACGCCCTCGTCGAGGGCACGGGCACGCTCGACGGCTCCCTGGCCGACTCACTCACGACCGGGTCGGGAAGCGCGTCATGAAGGGGAGCGCGTCATGAAGGGGAGCGCGTCATGAAGGGGAGCGCGTCATGAAGGGGAGTGGGTCATGAAGGCACTTGGACTCGGCGTGCTCACCGGCATCCTGGCCGCGACGATCGCGGTGTCGCTGGCGTTCGCCCTCACCGACAGACCCCAGGCCAGTTCCACGATCGTGGAGGTATCCGACCATGGCTGATCTGCCCTTCGGGTTCACCGTACGCGTGCCCGCATCCTGGTACGAGTTCGACGTCTGGCGCGCGGGACGTACCGGCGACCTGGCCCGGCTGGTGGACGCCCGGGTGCGGGCGGCACCGGCGCTGGCCCCGCACCGGGCGGTGCTGCTGAAGGTGCTGCGCGAGATCGCCGACCTGGCGGCGCGGCACGGGGCGGTGTTCGGGGCGGCGATGACCGACCACCTGGAGGACGTGGGCACCGTCCTGGCCACGCTCATGGTCCTGCACACGGAGGGGCTGCCGGGCGCCAACACCGTCGAGGAGATCGCCGCGGGCATCGTCGCGATCCCATCCGCGCCCGGCACGCCGACCTGGCGGAGCGTGGAGATCGTGGAGCTGGACGCGGGCCGCGCCGTACGCGTGACGGGGATCGAGTCCGGCGAGCTCGAATCGGTCGTCACGCAGACCCTCATCCCGGTGCCGGGCGGCCACGGCGTGCTGGACCTGGTGCTCACCAGCCCGCACCTGAGCCTGGCCGAGCCCATGCTCGACCTGTTCGACGCGATCAGCGCCACTCTGGCCTGGTCCGACCCCCAAGGAGAGTGAACCGTCATGGCAGGTGGCACGCATCACCTGAGTTTCCCCCAGGTGGAGAACAGCGCGACCCGGCTGGCCAAGGAGAAGGAGGACATCGAGTCCCGCCTGACCCAGCTCAAGTCGATGATCGACCAGCTCGTGAGCAGCGACTTCGTCACCGAGCGGGCCTCGGGCAAGTTCCAGCAGGACTACGAGCAGTGGAACACCGGCGCCAGACAGGTCATGCAGGGCCTGGAGGGCATGAGCACGTTCCTCAAGACCGCCATCGCCAAGCACCGCGAGCTGGACGCCTCGCTCAGCGGCGGCGCGGGAGCGTGAGGTCATGCCGGGCGGATGGGAGGTCCTCGGGCTGGCCGGCGACCCCGCACCCGGGGATCCGGGGCAGGTCAGGGGGCTCGCCGACCGGCTGCTCAAAGAGGCGCGGCTGGCCGACGACAACACGGCCAAGCTGAGCGATGTGTCGAGCGGCAGTTCGTCGCTGGGGATGCGCGGCGACTACGCGGCCCGGTACGCCGAGGCGCTGGGCAAGCTGCCCGGCGAGCTGGCCAAGCTGGGCAAGGCGTACCGGGGCGCGGGCGAGGCGCTGATGACGTACGCGGGCAGCCTCGAACAGGCCAAGACCCAGGCCGGCAGCGCCCTGCGCCAGGGGCAGGGCGCAGACGCCGTCTACCAGGGCGCGCTGCGCGAGGTACAGGCGCGGCTGCCCGGCGCGGGGCGCACCCTGCCCGAGGTGGAGTCGGCACTCGGCGCCGCCGACGCGACGGTCCAGGCCGCAGTGCGGCCGGCGGTCCAGCGGGCCCGCGACGCCGACGCCGACCGCTCGCGCGCCCGCAGGATCGCCGACGAGGCCGCCCGGCTGCGTGGCGACGCGGAGACCAGGGCGACGCGGGAGATCGAGCAGGCGCTGGACGGCAGCGGCATCAAGGACAAGTCCTGGCTGCAGAAGGCGTGGGACACGATCTCCACGCCGTTCAGGTCCTGGGACGACTTCGTGTCCTTCGCGGGCAACGTGGCGATGGTGGCCGGCCTGGTGGTGCTGGTGATCGGCACCGGAGGGCTGGCCGGGGTGATCCTGGCCGGCGTGGCGGTGGCCGCGGGGGCGGTGGTGCTGGCCGACGCGCTGAACAAGTACCGGCAGGGCAAGGGCTCGCTGGGCCAGGTCGGCCTGGCCGCGCTGGGCGTGCTGCCGGTGGGCAGGGGCCTGGCCCTGCTGGGCCGCGGCGCCAAGGCGGTGGCCGGGCTGGGCGGCGCGGCGGCCGCGGTACGCGGCGGCGCCGGCACCCTGCTCGACACCGGAGCCCTGGCCATGCGCGGCGGCGGGAACGCGCTGACCTCGCTGCGTACCGCCGTGCGGAGCGGCGGGGCCCGCACCGGCACCGCGGCCACCGGCGCCTGGCAGCGTGGCCGCCAGTTCTTCAGCCGGGACCCGGTGCACTTCCCGACCGGCGTCGTCCTGCTGCCGCAGACCGACGTCGACCTGCCCGGCGTGCTCCCGCTCCGCCTGGAACGCACCCACCTGTCGAGCTACCGCACCGGCCGCTGGTTCGGCCGCTCCTGGGCCTCCACACTGGACCAGCGCCTGGAGGCGGACGCCGACGGGTTATGCCTGGCCACCGAGACCGGCGCCCTGCTCGCCTTCCCCTACCCGGAGCCCGGCCACCCGGCGTACCCGGACGAGGGCCCGCGCCTGGCCCTGTACGAGACCGACGCCGGTTACACGGTCACGGACCCGCTCACCGGCCGCACCACCCACTTCGCCGAGACCACGGAACCCGGCGAGCTGCCGATCGCCGCGATCACCGACCGCAACGGCAACCGGATCGACGTCCGCTACATCGACGGCCTGCCCACCGAGGTCGTCCACTCCGGCGGCTACCACCTGGACGTCGAGACCTCCCAGGGCCGCGTCGTCGAGCTCCGCCTGCGCGGCGCCGGCCAGAGCCTCATCTCCTACGCCTACGACGAGGCGGGCGACCTGACCGAGGTGACCAACTCCTCCGGCCTGCCGCTGCGCTTCACCTACGACGACGAAGGCCGGATGACGCGCTGGCTCGACCGCATCGGCACCTGGTACGCCTACACCTACGACCTGGAGGGCCGCTGTGTCTACGGCACCGGCTCGGAGGGGGTCTTCAACGCCGAGCTCTCCTACGGCGACCGCCTCACCAGGGCCCGCGACTCGCTCGGGAACCTCACAACGTACCACCACAACGACCTGCTCCAGGTCGTCGCCGAGACCGACCCGCTCGGCCACACCACCCGCTACCAGTGGGACGCGTGCGACCGCCTGCTCGCGCGCACCGATCCGCTGGGCCGCACCACCCGATACGCCTACGACGACGCGGGCGCCCCGCTGTCCATCACGAGACCCGACGGCGCCACCCGCCGCCACACCCGCGACGAGCCGCTCACAAGGCCCGGCGACGCCACCCGCGACGAGCCGCTCACGAGGCCCGGCGACGCCACCCGCCACGAGCCGACCACGATCAGGATCACCGACTACGACGGCACCACCACGACCCTGCGCCGCGACGACCGCGGCAACCTCACGGCGGGCCCGGACGGCACCCGCGCCTATGACGACCGCGGCCGCCTGACCGCGATCACCAACCTCCTCGGCCACACCCACACCATCGAGTGCGACCCCGCGGGCCTGCCCGTCGCGATCACCGATCCGGCCGGCGCCACCACGCGCTACGAACGCGACCCCTTCGGCCGCGTCACCGCCGTCACCGACCCGCTCGGCCACACCACCCGCCAGACCTGGACGGTCGAGGGTCTGCCGGCGACCCGCACCGCCCCGGGCGGGGCCGCGGAACGCTGGATCTACGACCCAGAGAACAACCTCGTCGAGCACGTGGACGCGATGGGCGAGTCGACCCGGTTCGAGATCGGCCCCTTCGACGTGCCCACCGCCCGTACCACGCCCGACGGCGCCCGCCTGGAGTTCGCCTACGACACCGAGCTGCGCCTCGCCACGGTCACCAACCCGCAGGACCTGACCTGGCACTACACCTACGACCCCGCGGGCAACCTGGTCCAGGAGACGGACTTCAACCGCCGCGTCCTGACCTACGTCCACAACCCCGCGGGCAACCTCACCGAGCGCGTCAACGGCGCGGGACAGTCCACCAGCTACGTGTACGACGTCCTGGACCGGCTCATCGGCCGGCGCGCGGGCGACCGGCTCACTACGTTCGACTACGACGGGCTGGGCCGCCTGACCCGCGCCGCGAACCCGGACGCCGACCTGCGCCTCACCCGCGACGCCAGGGGCCGGGTCATCGGCGAGACCTGCAACGGCCGCACGCTCACCTCCGCCTACGACGCCCTGGGCCGCAGGGTGCTGCGCCGCACCCCGTCAGGGGCCGAGAGCATCTGGACCTACGACGCCCGCGACCTGCCCCTGACCGTCGAGACGGCCGGCCAGACCATCGGCTTCACCCACGACGAGGTCGGACGCGAGACCTCCAGGGCCTTCGGCGCCGGCGTCCGCCTGACCCACGACTGGGACGACGACTCCCACCTGCACGCCCAGACCCTGGCCGCCGGACCCGGCCGCCGGGTGGTGCAGCGGCGCACGTACGGCTACCGCCGGGACGGGCGGCTCACGGAGATCGACGACCTGCTCTCCGGCCGCCGCCGCTTCGACCTGGACCCCGTGGGCCGCGTCACCGCCGTCCACGGGACAGGCTGGTCGGAGCGGTACGCTTACAACGCCTCGGGCCAGATCACCGACGCCGCCTGGCCGGAGCAGACCGACGCCCAGGGTCCCCGCGCGTACACCGGCACCATGGTCCGCCAGGCGGGCCGCACCCGCTACGAGTACGACCGCCAGGGCCGCACGATCCTGCGCCAGCGCAAGCGCGTGTCCGCCAAGCCCCGCACCTGGCACTACACCTGGGACGCCGACGACCGCCTGACCGCCGTCACCACCCCGGACGGGGCCCGCTGGCGCTACCTGTACGACCCGCTCGGCCGCCGCATCGCCAAGGAACGCGCCGACGGCTCCCAGCGCACCGACTTCGTCTGGGACGGCCTCACCCTCGCCGAACAGTCCACCGAGTCGCACACCACGGCCTGGGACTGGGAGCCAGGCACCTTCCGCCCCCTGACCCAGACAGAACGCTCCCAGGAGTGGGTGGACGAACGCTTCTACGCCATCGCCACAGACCTGGCCGGCACCCCCGCCGAACTGGTGAACGCCGAGGGCGAGGTAGCTTGGCGCCCCCGCCGCACCCTCTGGGGCCTCTCCCCGGCCCCCTCGGCCGTCTCCTGCCCGCTGCGCTTCCCCGGCCAGTACGAGGACGAGGAATCGGGCCTGTACTACAACTACCTGCGCCACTACGACCCAGACGCCGGCTGCTACGCGGCCGCCGACCCGATCGGGCTCAGCGGCGGCTGGGACCCACACGCCTACGTCCGCAACCCGCACACCTGGATCGACCCGCTGGGCTTGTCGGCCTATCCGAGGGAACTGCCCGCGGGCAAACCGCCATCCGTCGTCCCGAACCGACTGCAGCCGCACGAGGCGATCCAGGCCCGCGAGATCACGGAACTGCGCGGCGGGCAGTTCGTGGGACCGCCGACCGACAACTTCGCGGGTATCGACGGCTGGCTCGACGGAATGCCCGTCAGCCTCAAGCAATACGGTGGCACCAAGCCCGTCATGGTCCTCAAGAAGGCGGGCGCGGCGGAGACCTCGGTGCGGAATGCCGGATACTCGGGCGTGGAGGTCTACATCGACGCGAAGAATGTGCCAGGGCAGGAGGTGCTCGATTTCGGCCTCAACGGGCCGCTGCCAGGTCTGACGCGGCAGGGGACCGTTAGCAGTATCTACGTCAACTCAGCCGACGGCTGGATCGTGTTTCCGGGGTGATGTATGTCCGTGGAAATCGGAGTCATGTGCCCGAAGCGGCCGGACCCGGAGGCCCTCACCCGCGTGGCCGGGTTCGCCATGCGAACGATCCTCGGGGTGACGGATGTTGAGGTCTTCTTCGAGGAGGAGGGAGAAACCTGGACATTCCACTGGGGAAGTGCGGGCCACGTCGTCACGTTCTTCGTGCCGCCCGGCCCGCGTGAGCCCGGACAGTTGTGGTACGTGGTGTTCCAGCCAAGCTCCCGCAGTGCCCCCGTGCCGCATCTGCTTGCGATCATCCTGTCCGCGGTCACCGCACTGCTGACCGGCGGCACGCTCGACGACGGCGATTTCCCGTTCGAGCGGCCGAAACTCGATCCCGAGGCGCTACTGGCCCAGGTTTTGCGAGAGGCGCCGCTAGAACTGGAGACCGCCATCCATCTGCTCAGGACCGGCCGGCTCCCATGACGAAGGACTCCACGCCCTAGAGCACCGCGAACTGCACCAGATCCAGTCGCCGAGCCGTCCCCGCGTACCCCCGCCCCGGCGGCCCGGCGAAGAACTGGTCGGGCTCCAGGTTCACCCCGTGTTCCCGGGCGTGAACCCGGCTGGCGGGCGTCAGCAGGAAGCGCGTCCCCGACCGCAACATCTCCGTGACCTCCCCCGCCATGGACCGCCGCTGCCCCTCAAGCACCGGCGTGGCGTCCCCCGCGAGCACCAGCGCCCGCCGCCCCAGCGAGGAGGGGGCGACGATGTCCTGGAGCAGGGTGGGCAACGTGTCGAAGTTCTCCTGCCGCGCCGTGATGGTGATCTGGTCGAAGTCATCCACGACCACCGCGTACCGGTCGAAGTCGGCCACAGCCTCCCGGAGGTCGGCGTCCGCGAACGACGTGCCGGCGAGCGTCCGAGCGCCCGGCAACGACTGGACCAGCGGCGACCGGGGCGGGGCGATGGCCAGGACCTGGACCCCGGCCCGCAGCAGCACCGTCGCCATGACCAGGGCGGCGTTGCTGCGCCCCGACCCCGAAGGGCCGGACACCAGCACGAGGTGCGGGCCGAGGTCGAAGAGGTCCAGCTCGACGGGTGTGACGTCGGGCCCGCCGACCCCGATGGCCGCGCCTTCCAGCCGCGCGAGCGGGACGACGGCGGGCAGCGGCGGGAACTGCTTGGCCAGGTCAGCCGGACGGCTGTGCCGGGCCGTGGGGATGTGGTCGGGCGGCAGGCAGACCTGGACGTGCAGCCCGGATGCCGCCTCGATGGCCCGCCCCGGCAGCACCGGCGGCGACACCATCCCCGACGACAGGTACGACCGCCGCGTCTCCTCCCTGGCGAACGGCAGGAACAACCGCTGCGAGAACAGGTCAGGCGTCTTCCCCCGCAACATGTCGTGCCCGCCCGCGGCCACCGTGTGGATGCCCACCGGCGGCCCACCGGCCACGACGCTCCGCAGGGTGGCCAGGAGCGGCGTCTCGTACCAGTCGGGGCTGCCGCGATCCTCGAAGCACTCCCAGCCGTCGATCACGAACACGATGACCGGCGAGGAGGGTTCGCCGGGGGTCAGCCGCGACAGCCGCCGCCGTTCCACCTCGCTCGCCAGCCACGTCACGATCCGCCTGACCCGGTCCGGCTCCCCGGACCCGGCCACGGCCCCGCAGTGCGGCAGGTCCGCGTACGCGCTCAGCCCGCCCGGCTGGTTCTCCACCACGTACAACCACACCTGCGACGGCGAGCAACGCGCCGCCAGGCTGGAGATCAACGTCCGGCAGAACGTGGTGCGCCCCGACTGCGGCCCCCCTGCCACCATGAGCCGCTCGGTCCCGCCCAGGTCCAGCGCCATCGCGGGCTGGGCCTGGTTGTCCGGATCGTCCATCAGCCCGTACGGCACCCCGCCCGCCCCCGCCACCGCGGTGTGCGGCAGCGTGGCGGGCAGCGGCGGCAGCAGGGGACGGAACGGCGGCTCGGCGGGCAGCCCCCGCGCGGCGGCGAGCGCGGCCGCGATGGCCAGGTCCTGGTCGCTGCGCCCGGCCCGCCGCGCGTC
>NZ_JBHSPA010000126.1:0-37660 GCF_042656245.1 Nonomuraea insulae | reverse complement strand
GCGGCGGCGGGCCGTACGCGCGGGTGGCGGCGAGCAGCCACGCGGGCGCCGGCGGCGGCGACGAAGCTGAGCTATTGGCCCGCGCGCTGGCCGGGCTGCCCTCGC
Source organism: Nonomuraea insulae (assembly GCF_042656245.1). Lineage (NCBI taxonomy): Bacteria > Bacillati > Actinomycetota > Actinomycetes > Streptosporangiales > Streptosporangiaceae > Nonomuraea > Nonomuraea insulae. Next base: position 37,555 of record NZ_JBHSPA010000126.1, on the reverse strand, counting down.
AGGAGGCCGGCCTGGTCGTGGGGAACGGCGGGGCCGAAGAGGCGGAGGTCGTGCTGGCCGGCCGCCGCGGCGGGCCGCTCACCAGTAGCACGGTGCACACCGGCGACTGCGGGGCCGCGACGGGCGCGCTGAACCTGGCGGTGGCCGCCCTGGCCATCAGGACGGGCCTCGCGCCGGCGCTGCGCGGGCTGGCCCATCCATGCGCGGGCGACCTGGACGACTACCTCACCAAACCCGGCCTGCCCGTGCCACCGGACCGGGTCCTGGTGTTGTCGGCCGCTCCCGGCTCGGTACGCGGCGCCGTCCTGCTGGAGGCCCCGTGACGGGCGCGTTCGACGTGGGGGAGGCCGACCGGCTGCTCACCACGACCCGATCGGTGCGGCGCAGGCTCGACCTGGACAGGGAGGTGCCCCGCGAACTCATCGAGGAGGCGCTGGAGGTCGCGGTCCAGGCGCCGACGGCCAACAACCACCAGAACTGGCGCTGGGTGGTCGTCACCGACGTGGCGATCAAGGCGCGGATCGGGGAGCTGACCGCGTACTCATGGCGCCACCATCGCAACGCCATGATGGGCGCGGGCCGCCGCAGGCACGAAGCGCAGGCCAGGCGGATGGACGAGTCGGTGGCGAGGTTCACCGAGAACGTCGGGCGGATTCCCGTCCTGGTCCTGCCCTGCGTGATCTCCCGGCCGCCCGACATCCGGGCGGTGGACGAGGAGTGGCAGCGCAGAGTGGCCTCCGCCCCGGAAGGCAACCTGATCCGCGAGGTACGCCTCGGCCCGATGCGCGCCAGCGTCTACTACGGCTCGATCTACCCGGCGATCTGGTCCTTCCAGCTCGCGCTGCGCGGCAGGGGCCTGGGCAGCTCGATCAACTGCATGCACCTGCCTTTCGAGCGGCAGATCGGGGAACTGCTGGGCATCCCGTCGGGAGTGACCCAGATCTGCATGGTCGGCGTCGGCTACACCCTCGGCGGGGACTTCCACCCGGCCAAGCGCCGCCCGGCCAAGGAACGGACGTACTGGGAGAGGTGGGAGAAATGACCATCGACCACGCGGACGTGGTCGTCGTCGGCAGCGGCATGGGCGGCGCCGCGGCGGCCTGCCGGCTGGCCGCGGGCGGGCTGTCGGTCGTGCTGCTGGAGAAGCAGGACGCCTTCACCGACCTCGTACGCGGTGAGTGGCTGGCCCCCTGGGGGATCCAGGAGGCGCAGCGGCTGGGCGTGCTCGACTGCTTCGCCGTGGGCGGCGCCTGCGAGATGCGCCGCTGGGTGACCTGGGACGAGGCCGTTCCGCCCGAGGAGGTCGAGTCCGTCGACATGACGCGCTTCATCCCCAGCGCCGGCGGCCCGCTCTCCTTCCCGCACCACACCGTGTGCCAGATCATGGCGGAGCAGGCGGTCGCGAGCGGCGCCCGCGTGGTCATGAACGCGGCCAAGATCACCGTCACCCCCGGCACGGAGCCGGTCGTCACCTACCGGACGCCCGGCGGGCTCCATGAGCTCAGGGCCAGAATGGTGCTCGGCGCCACCGGCCGCGTCTGCAAGGTCGGGCGGCAGATCGGCGTCAGCATGACCTCCGCCACCCACGAGTGGGGCGGGGCGCTCATGGTCGAGGGCCTGGGCGACTGGCCGGCCGAGACGCAGGCGCTGGGCACCGAGGGCGACGTCATGTTCATGGTGTTCCCCCAGGAGGCCGGCCGGGCCCGCCTGTACATGAACTTCCCCACGGCCAACCAGCATCGCTATCGGGGCCCCGGCGGGCCCGAGCGGTTCATCGCCGACTTCGAGCTCGAATGCCTGCCCGACCGGGGCAAGGCGGTCACCGTGGCCAGGCCGGCGGGGCCGCTGGCCGTCTGGCCGCGCCTGTCGACCCTGCCCGACCGGCCCACGCTCACGGAGGGGGTCGTGCTGATCGGGGACGAGGCCGGCCAGACCGACTCCGTCCTGGGCACCGGCCTGTCCTGCGCGTTGCGCGACGCGCGCACGGTGTCGGAGGTCCTGCTCGGCGGCGACGACTGGCGGCCCGCGGCCTTCGCCCCCTTCCTGGCTGAACGCGCCTTCCGGATGGGGCGCCTGCACCACGGCGCGGAGATCGTCGCCAAGCTGCACGCCTCCTTCGGCCCCGAGGCGCTCGAACGGCGCCGCCGGGTGGGCAGGCTCGCCGCCCGCCACTTCGGCGCGCAGGTGACCGGCCTGCTCAACCTGGTGGCGCCCGAGGACGTGCCCGACTTCGGCTTCAGCGAGTTCTTCGCCGAGCGTCTGTTCAGGGAGAGCGCGTGAACAAGAAACACCTCACCGTCAACGGCGTCGATCTCGCCTACCTCGACGAGGGCGAGGGCGACCCCGTCATCCTGCTGCACGGATTCCCCGACTCCTCCCACCTGTGGCGGCACCAGATCCCGGCGCTGGTGGACGGCGGATTCCGCGCCATCGTGCCCGACCTGCGCGGATTCGGCGACTCCGGCAAACCGCAGGAGGTCGAGGCGTACACCATGCAGACGATCGTCAACGACGTCGTCGCGCTCTCCCAGCGGCTCGGCGTCCAGCGGGCGCACGTCGTCGGCCACGACTGGGGGGCCGCCATCGCCTGGATGTACGCCTTCCTGCTGCCGCGCCGCGTCGACCACCTGGTCGCGCTGTCGGTCGGGCACCCCGGCGTCTTCACCGCCCCGTCGATCGAGCAGCGCGCGGCCTCCTGGTACATGCTCTTCTACCAGTTCCCCGGGGTCAGCGAGGAGCTGCTGCGGCGCAACGGCTGGCGGCTGTTCAAGGAGATCATCGGCCGCGAGGGCGATCACGACCGTTACGTACGCGACCTGGCCAGGCCGGGAGCGCTGACGGCGGCGCTGAACTGGTATCGCGCCAACCGCTCGCCCGCCGCCGAACTGGCCGGCTCCCGGCCCTTCCCGCCCGTCTACGCCCCCACGCTCGGCATCTGGTCCACCCGCGACAAGGACCTGCTGGAGGAGGGCATGACGGGCTCCGGCAGGTTCGTCAAGGGGCCGTGGCGCTACGAGCGCGTCGAGGGCGCCGGCCACTACATCCCGGTCGACGCGCCCGAACAGCTCAACAAGCTGCTGCTGGGCTTCCTCGGCAGCGAGCGGCCCGCAGAGCCCGAGCGGCGTCCCCGGCGGAGGTTGTGATGCCCGCCTTCCTCTTCCCCGGCCAGGGCACCGTCCGCGTCGGCATGGGCGGGTGGCTGCGCCGCGCGGCGGCGGCCAAGCAGGTGTTCGACGCCGCGGACGACCTGCTCTCCGAGCCGATCTCGCCGCTGTGCGCGAAGGGCCCGCTGGACCGGCTGGTCGCCACCGAGCATGCTCAGCGCGCGGTCACCGTGTGCAACCTGGCGGCGCTGGCCGTCCTGCGGGCCGAGGGGCACGAGCCGGAGCTGGTCGCCGGGCACAGCGTGGGCGAGCTGAGCGCCCTGCACGCCGCGGGGGCGCTCGACCTGGAGCAGACCCTCCGGCTGGTGGAGACCAGGTCACGGCTGATGGCCGAGGTCGGCGGGAGTGGCGGGATGAGCGCCGTCATGGGCCTGCCCGTCCCGGAGGTGGAGGCGCTGGCCGCCGCCGCGGAACGGGACGGCGAGCCGCTCGTCGTCGGGCTGGAGAACGCCCTCGGCCACGTCGTCGTCTCCGGGGCGTTCCCCGCGCTCGAACGGCTGGCCCGGCTGGCGCCGAAGGTCGTGCCGCTCAAGGTCGGCAACGCCTTCCACTCGCCCTTCATGCGCGAGGCGCTCCCCGGCTGGGAGCGGGCGGTGCGCGCCGCGCCGATGCGCGAGCCCCGCTTCCCCGTCGTCCCGAACCTCACCGCCCAGCCCACCACTGACCTCGCCGTCCTTCGGGAGGCGCTGATCGGGCAGCTCACCGGCAGGGTCCGGTGGACCGAGACCATGACGCACGCCCTGCCGCTCGGGATGTGCGTGGAGGTGGGGGACAGCAAGGTGCTGGCCGGGCTGGCCCGCGCCGCCGGCGTCCGCTGCCTGAGCATGGCCGACCCGACGACCCCGCGCCGCCTGGCCCGGGAGCGTGCCACATGAACCGCCGACGCTTCGCCGGTCCGATCAGGGAACGCCGGTGTTTCGCTGGTCCGATCCGGGAACGTCGGCGTTTCGCCAGTCTGATCCGGGAACGCCGGTGCTTCGCCGGTTCGGTCCTGGGGTGCCGGTGTTGCGCTGGTTCGATCCGTGGGTGCCGGTGTTTCGCCGGTCTGATCCGGGAGTGCCGGTGTTTCGCCGGTCCGGCGCGGGAGCGTGTCGCGTGAACCGGTGGGGGTTCGCGGAGGTCGGGTTCGCCGGTCTGAGCCGGCCCGGCGAGCTCATCGCCGGACTGCGCCTGGACGAGGTCTACACGCGGTCGGAACGGCTGCGCTCGGGCGCCGGCCGCACGCTCCAGCACTGGGCGGGACGGCTGGCCGCCAAACACGCGGTGCTGCGGCTGCTGGACGTCGCCCCGACGGCCGGCCACCTGCGCGGAGCCGAGGTGCTGCCCCGGCCCGCCGCCACCTGCCGGCGCGACGCCGGTTGCGCCCACGGCCACCCGCCGGCCGTACGGCTCTGCGGAGAGCTCGCGCGGCTCACGGGCGTGCGGCAGATCCGGATCTCCATCAGCCACACCGGCGACCGGGCCCTCGCGGTGGCCCTGGTCTCGGCCCGCCTGCCCGAAGACGAGACGGCCCTGGTGGCGGCCCGCTTGTCCGAAGGTGAGACGGCCCCGGTGGCGGGCGGGCCATTCCGAGAGGAGGTGCCGCGATGACTCTGGCCGAGCTGGCCCACGATCACCTCAAGGCGTGGGAGGCGGGGGACGCGGCCGGCGTCGCCCGTACCGTGAAGTCCTACGCCGACCCCGACACGGCGGGCGCGCTGAGCGGCGCCGAGCTGGAGGAGCACGCGCGGGCGGTCATGGAGCGGCTGCGCGGCCTGCGCTTCGAGGTGGAGCACGTCGTCGAGGGGCCGGAGGCCGCCGTGGTGTCCTGGACGCTGCGCGCCGACCACCGCGCCGCCTACCTGGGCATGCCGGCGGCCGGACGGCCCGTCGAGGTCACCGGCACCGACCTGGTGACCGGCGGAGCGCACGTACGCAGGTGCTTCGACCGGCTGGCGGTCGCCGCGGCGCTCGGCTACGACCCGAGGTTCGTGCCCGCCGCTGACGAGGTCAGGGAGTACGGGGTGAGCGCGCGGGCGGTCACCGCCAGAACCGCCAGGCCCGGCGCGCTCGCGCTGACCTACCTGCAGGTACGCGACGGCGCGGAGGCGGCCGAGGTAGACCTGCTCAGCGTCGAGGTCGTCAAGTCCCTGCGCGCCTCGTCCGGGTTCCTCGGCCTGTCCACGTTCGACATCGGCGACCGCAAGTTCACGCTGAGCGCGTTCGACCGGCCCGAGTCGGTCAGAGCCGTGAACGCCCGGCCGCACCAGCGCGCGATGCGCCGCTTCTTCCGCGGCGGACTGTGCACGCGGGCGCTGATCAGCCAGTGGCTGCCCGCCGCCGTACGCGAGTACGCCCGCTGCCCGCACTGCGCCGGCGTCGTCACCGTCGAGGACGGGGCGGCCTGCGGCTGCGGCTGGGTCCCCGACCGTGTCTCCCTACTGTGACTGGAGCACCATGAGCGTCTTCACCTTCGAGCATCGCCCCGGCGACGGCGCGCGGCCCACCGTCGCCTTCATGTCGGCCCTGTTCGCCGGCAAGTGGATCTGGGACAACCCGTACACCGCCCTGGTCGATTCCGGCCACCCCGTCCTGCGGACGAACGAGGCGATCTGCGAGCTGGACAGCAAGGTGGCCGGGTCCATCGAACGCCTCGGCGACGCCCTGATCGAGGCCTGCGACGAGGCGGGAGCCGAGGAGGTCATCGTCTGCGCCAACTCGCTCGGTGGGCTGGTGGCGATCGACCTGGCGGGCCGCCTCCCCGAGCGGATCCGCGGCATCGTGGTGAGCGGCGCGCCCGGCCTCACCCCCGACCCCGACGTCGGGCTGAGCTTCGACCGCAGGGCCAGCGTGCGCCCCCAGGGCGAGGAGTTCCGCGACCGCATGTTGTCCGCGCTCTTCCACGGCGAGCAGTTGTTCACCGACGAGCAACTGACGCAGACCGCGGAGATGCTCGGCAAACCGGCCTCGATGCTCAGCATGGCCAGGAGCATCAAGGCGACCCGCACCTACCGCGTCAGGCCCGCGATGGACAAGGTGACCTGCCCCTCCATGTACGTCTGGGGCCGGCACGACCGGATGACCCCGATCGACGCCTGGCTGGACCTGCTGGCCGGCTACCCCGCCTGCGAGGTCGTGGTCGTGGAGGACAGCGGGCACATCCCCATGATCGAACGGCCCGGCGAGTACACCGCGAGCCTGGAGGGCTTCCTGGCCCGGCACGCGGGGCCGGCCACGTGAGCGAGCCCGCCGTCCTGGTCGGCCCAGGGGGTCGCGTGGATGAGCCCGCCGTGCTGGTCGGTGTGGACATCGTCGCCGAAGAGCGGGTCGCGGAGGCCGCCCGGCGGGGTGGCGCCACGTTCGGCCGCTGGTTGCCTGCGCCGGAGTCCTTCCCGATCACGGAGAGCTTCATCAAGGCTGTGGGCGGGCGGGCGCCCGGGTTCCGCTGGGACGACTTCGAGCCCGCGGGTCCCGTGCCGCCCGGGGCCGCCGGGTTGCTGGAGGAGGCCGCGGCCTGCCTGACCGGATCGACCGGCCTGTCCCTTCCTGACGGGGCCGCGTACACGATCCGCCGGGCCAGCCGCAGGGCCGCGCTGACCAGGCTGGCGGCGCGGGGCGAGGACCCGCCGCTGCTCGGCGCGGCCCGCTGGGGCCGGTGCGGCGGACTGCTCGTCGCACTGGCGATCGTCCTCATAGACGAGCGGCTCCCCGGCGAGCAGCCCACCGACGAGAAGCCCACCGACGAGCGGCTCCCAGACGAGCGGCTCACCGACAAGCAGGCGGAGGCATGATGTCCGAGGTGTTCGTCCGGCCGGGAGAGCCGGTCCAGGAGGTGCTCGACGCCGCCGGCGCGGGCGCGACGGTGCGGCTGGCCGAGGGCGAGTTCCCGGGCAGCCTGTGGATCAAGCATCCCGGCGTGAGCCTGATCGGCGCGGGCCCGGGGCGTACGGTGCTGGTGCCCGGCGGCAGCGCGCCTCCGGGCATCCCGCCCCTGCACGAGGCCGGGGAGGACGTGCTGAGCGGGATCAGCGTGCACGAGGTGGCCGGCGTCACCGTACGCGGGTTGTCGCTGCGCGGCTTCTCGGGCGCCGGCGTCTACGCGCACACGGTCACCGACGTCGTGCTCGACGACCTGGAGGCCCTCGACAACGCCATCTGGGGCCTGTACGTCCGCGAGTCCACCGGCTGCGAGGTGACCTCCTGCCGCGCCTCAGGCAGTCAGTACGCGGGGGTGGCCCTGAGCTTCTGCGGGCAGGCCGACGCCTTCGTGGCGGACAACGAGACGTCCGGCAACGCCTTCGGCATCTTCATCGACAACTCCTCCAAGGCGCGGCTGGTCCGCAACACCTGCCACGGCAACGCCGCGGGCATTCTGGCCGTCAACCAGACCTACGAGGGCGAGCCTGAAGGCGGCGTGACCGACTGCCTCATCGCCGACAACGACCTGTACGGCAACGGGCTGGCCAGCGGCAGCACCCCCGGCGGCCTCGGTGAGGCGGGCCCGCCGATCTCCGGGGTCGGCCTGGCGCTGATCGGCGGCCAGCGGGTCGCGCTGGTGGGCAACCACGTGCACGACAACCATCCGAGCGGCCCCTCCGTGATGGGCTCCGCCTTCGTCGTGGCCTCCTCCAAGGAGTGGGGCGGCGACGACGCCTTCGGCAACCACGTCCTGTGGAACCGGGTCATCGGCAACACCCCGTTCGACTTCCAGATCGGCGGCGACCCGGCGGCTCACACGTTCGAGGCCAACCTCGCGGGCGCCGGCGAGCCTCCCCACCTGGCGGGCTGGTCGGGCCCGTGACCGCGGCCCTGGCCTGCGCCGGCCTGTCCAAGGCGTACGGGGACCTCGCCGCCGTCCAGGACGTCGGCTTCGAGATCGAGCCCGGCGAGTCGTACGGGCTGCTCGGCCCGAACGGCGCCGGCAAGAGCACGACGATCTCCATGCTCGTCGGCCTGCTCCGCCCCGACTCGGGAAAGGTGCTGATCGACGGCAAGGACTTCGCGGCCGACCCGATCGCGGCCAAGTCGAAGATCGGCTACGTGCCGCAGGAGGTCGCGCTCTACCCCGACCTGACCGCCCGCGAGAACCTGCGTTACTTCGGCCGGCTCTACGGCCTGCCGAGGAAGGCGCTGGCCGCCAGGATCGGCGAGGTGCTCGACCTCGTCAGCCTGACCGACCGGGCCGACGACAAGGTCTCCACGTACTCGGGCGGGATGAAACGCCGCATCAACATCGGCGCCGCGCTCCTGCACAGGCCCGCGGTGCTCTTCCTCGACGAGCCGACCGTCGGCGTCGACCCCCAGAGCCGCATGGCCATACTCAACGGCGTCGAGGAGCTCGTCGCGGGCGGCATGGGCCTGGTCTACACCTCGCACTACATCGAGGAGGTGGAGCGGCTCTGCAAGCGGGTGGGGATCATCGACCACGGCAAGCTCATCGCCGAGGGCACCCCGAAGGAGCTGGTCTCCCTCATCGGCGGTGACGACCGGGTGGAGCTCACCCTCGACACCGACGACATCGAGGTGGCGCTCAAACTGCTGCTGGCCGTCGAGGGTGTCACCGAGGGCGTCCAGGCGGGCGCGGGCGAGGTGCGGCTGATCGTGGACGGCGGCAGGAGCCTGCTCCCCGCGCTGCTCGCGGCCGTGCGCGACGTCGCGGCCGTGACCGCGGTGCGGATCGCCGAGCCCGACCTGGAGGCCGCCTTCCTCTTCCTCACCGGCAGCACCCTCAGGGACTGACGATGCTGAGACCTCTCCTGGTCGTGACCGCGCAGGAACTGCGCACCCGGATCTTCGACGGCACGGCGCTGCTGGTCGCGCTCGTCGCCCCCGTACTGCTGGCCACGATCTTCGGCCTGGCCCTCGGCGGGGACGACCCGCCGCTGCGCGCCACCGTCGGCTACGTCGACCTGGACGGCGGCGAGTTCCCTGCCAGCGTGCGCGGCGAGATGGCCGCGGCCGAGGAGCTCAAGGGCGTGCTGACACTGCGCGACCTGCCCACTCGCGAGGAGGCGCGGCGCCAGGTGGACGACGGCGTGATCGGCGCCGCGATCGTCTTCCTGCCCGGCTTCAGCCAGAGCGTCGGCGCCGGGCGGGGCGGCGAGGTGACGGTGCTCAGCTCGCCCGAGGCCCCGCTCGCCGGGGTGCTCGCCCAGGCCGTCGTGGACCGTATGTCCGCGCTCGTCGAGGCCAGGACGCTCGCCGTGCGCGCCTCGATCGCGGCCGGCGTGCCCGGCGCCGAGGTGCAGGCGTTCGTGGAGCGCAACGGCGCGAACGGTCCCGCGCTGGGCCTGTCGGCCGACTCCCTGTCGGGCGGGAAGGTCGATCTGGCCGTCTACTACGGCACCGGCATGGCCGCCCTCTTCGCCTTCTTCGTGGCCGGCACCTCCGTCAGAGGGCTGCTCACCGAACGGCGGCTGGGCACGCTCGACCGCACGCTGGTGGCGCCCATCCCGCCGTGGACCCCCGCGCTGGCCAAGGCGCTGGTCGGGTTCGGGCTGGCGCTGGCCAGCATGTGCGCCACCTGGGCCTCCTCGGTGCTGATCTTCGGTACGACCTGGGGCGACCCGGTCGCGGTGCTGGCCCTGTGCGCCGCGCACGCGGCCGCCGCCGCCACGATCACCATGCTGGTCGCCAGCCGGGCGCGCACCGAGTCGCAGGCGGACGGCGTCATCATGGGCGTCTCGTTCGTCGTCGCCTTCTTCGGCGGGAGCCTCGTGCCGCTGCACAACCTCCCGGAGTTCCTGCAGAAGGCGGCCCTGCTGACCCCCAACGGCTGGATCTCCTCCGGCCTGATCGAACTGGCCGGCTCCGGCGGCGGGATCGCCTCGGTGACGGCGCCGCTCGGCGTGTTGTGCGCCATCGCGCTCGTGGCCGGCGGCCTGTCGGCCGCCGGGTTGCGGAGAGGACTGACCAGATGAAACCTCGTCCCGTGTTCGCCCTGGTGGCGGCCAACCTGCGGCGCCACGCCCGCGACCGGGTCGGGCTGTTCTTCATCGTGGTGATGCCGTTCCTGACCATCGCGTTCGTCGGGCTCGCCATGGGCGGCGCCGCCACCGGCAAGGTACGGCTGCCGGTGGGCGTCGTCGCGCAGGACTCCGACCCGGTGGCGGCCGCGGTGCTGGAGCAGTTGCGCGGGCATCCCGACCTGGAGGTCGTCCGGGTGGCGGGCGAGCAGGACGTACGGGACCGGGTCAGGGAGGGCGCGCTGGCCGGCGGGCTGGTGATCCGGCCCGGCTCCACCCGGTTCGACATGGTGGTGACGCAGTCCAACGGCAGCGGGCTGGCCGCGCGCCGGGCCGTGGACGTCGCCGTCGGACGGGTGGCCGCGGTCATGGAGGCCACCGGCGCGGCCCGTGCGGCGGGCGCGAGCGCGTCCGAGGCGGCGGCGTACGTACGGGCGGCGCAGGCGGACACCACGCACGTCGAGGTGACCAACACCGGCGCGGCGGCCGGCACTCCGCGCGGCTTCGCCTACACCGCCCCCGCCAACCTCCTGCTGTTCACCTTCCTCAACTCCATGGCCGTGGCCGCCGGGCTGGCGGAGAGCCGCGCGCTCGGCATGATCAGGCGCTCGCTCGCCGCCCCGGTCCGCGAGTGGTCGGTGCTGCTCGGCGAGACGCTGAGCAGGTTCCTCATCGCCGTCGCGCAGGCCGCCCTGATCATGGTGGTGAGCACGCTCGTGTTCGGCGTCTCGTGGGGCGACCCGCTCGGCGTGGCCCTCGTCGTCCTCGTGTTCTGCCTGGTCGCGACCGGGGCCGCGGTCCTCGTCGGCAGCCTCGTACGCTCCCCTTCGCAGGCCCCCGCGATCGGCCCGCCCCTGGGGATCGTGCTGGGCATGCTCGGCGGCTGCCTGTGGCCGAAGGAGGTCGCTGGCGAGCCGCTGAACACGATCGGCTACCTCTTCCCGCACTCCTGGGGCATGGACGCGCTGCTCGCCCTGACGAAACCCGGCGCGGGGGCGGGGGCCGTGGTCACGGAGCTCGCGGTGCTGGCCGGCATGGCGGCGGCCCTGCTGGCGATCGCGCTCGCGGTGTTCCGCCGCGCCACGCGCGTGAGCTGACCGTCATCCGCGCACCGTGGCGGTGCTCAGCTTCGGGTCGGCGGCGATCTCGGCCTGGGTGAACCGCTCGGTGACCCACTGGCCGCGCGAGAACAGCGCCGTCTGGTCGGTGTGGTGGGGCGAGTCGGGGTTGGCGGAGAGCGAATAGGTGAGGACCGTCCGGGTCCTGGGGCCTTCGGGGGTGAGCTCGACGGCCATCATGAAGCTGGACCCGGTGTCCACCTCCGGGTAGCGGCCGTCCTGCCCGAGCGGGCCGCGCATGCGTACCCGGTCGAAGCAGCCCTCCCCTTCGGTGCAGCCCGGGATCGGGATCGAGGAGTAGTGCTGCGCCTGCGCCGGGGTGAGCGTCAGGGGGATGTGGTTGGTCCGGAAGTAGAGGACGGCGTCGGCCAGCGCCTGCCGTGCCACGGAGTCGTCCTTGAGCCTCCGGGGGGTGCTCAACGGATGACCGGGGTCGAACGGCACCAGCCACGGGCTGTAGGGCGGCTCTCCCACCGGGGTCGGCCGCCCGAGCCGGGTGAAGAACTCGCGCCACAGGATGGCCCCCTCGCCGTCCAGGGTGGCGCGCCCGTCCCAGGCACGCAGCGTCGCGCAGGCTTCGCGCACGTTCACGGGCTTGCCGCCGGAGGAGGTCAGCGAGGGATTCGCACGGCACAACCGCAGCAGGTCCGAGCGCATGAGCTCGAAGGTGTAGTTCCGCTTGCCCTGGACGGTGGCCTGCAACGTCTCCAGCGTGAAGCCGGGCTTGCCCAGCCCGTCCTTCCCTGACAGCCGTTGGGCGATCATGTCCAGGCTGACTCGCGGGCGCGGCTCCAGATCGGTGCCCGCCTTGCCCCAGACGCGGGGGTAGCCGGTCAGCGGCGCCTTCGGGTTCGTGATCCAGGCCGTGTTGTTGGAGTTGGCCACGTAGTCGGCGCGGGTCAGCCTCGGCTGGGCGGCTGGGCCGAAGATGCCGGGCACGACGGCGTCGCGGTCCTTGCCCCACAGGCACGCGGAGGTCGAGCCGTCCAGGACGTACTCCTCCAGCCCGGGCATGGGCGAGGGCTTGGCGCAGCGCTCCGCCTGGGCATCGGTGACGTGGGGGACGACCGAGGCGTCGGCGAAGTAGGCGGTTCCCGCGGTGTCGGTGGCGAGCGTGTGGACGAACGGCATGCTCTGGTAGGTGCTCTGAGCCGTGCGCAGCCCGGTGAGGTCGCCCGCCCTGGCCATCGCCAGCCACTCGTCGGCCGGGCGCAGGTTGGCGGCGTTGACGTCGGCGAAGGCGTAGGCGGCCTCGTCCGTGCGGCCGTCGGCGAGCACCGGGCCGTAGCGGGAGGTGGAGAGCGTGTGGTCCACGGTGGTGCCGTCCTGGAGGGTGACCTCCACCACCTGGCGGCCCATCGGCTCGGCCCGGCCGTCCACCACGTAGCTGTCGGGGTCGCCCTTCACCAGGTCGAGCCGGTAGAGGGTGAAGCGCTGGGCGTGGGAGACGGTGTGGGTCCAGGCCACGGCCGCGTTGTGGCCGATCTGGACGACCGGTGTGCCGTACACGCTGGCGCCGGAGACGTCGAGCACGCCGGGGATGGTGAGCTGTACCTGGTAGAAGCGGCGTATCCCGTTCCAGGGGAAGTGCGGGTCGGCGAGCAGCATGCCGTGGCCGTCGCGGGTCGCCTGGCGGCCGAGTGCCCAGGCGTTGCTGCCCGCGGCCGGCCGCTCCGGCGCCTGCCCCTCGACCTCGCCGACGATGAACTCCTTGAACTGGGAGCCGCTGGACATGCGGCTGAAATCGAGGAGGTTGTTCCAGACGTCGGTGGCGGTGATGGGGGCGACCCAGGACTTGCCCCGGCAGGTGGGGTCCGGCAGGTTCGCGACCCCGGTCTCCTTCAGGTAGCGGTTGTACCCGGCGGCGTAGCCGTCCACGAGCCGGCGCAACTCGGCGCTCGGGCCCACGGGCGGCGGCTGGGACAACACCCGTGCCACGACCCCGGACTCGGCGACGCTCTTGTAGTAGACGTCGCTGACCAGGTTGGCGACCGGGCGGACCGGGTCGTCGGAGTCCGCCTCCGGGCCGAAGTTCCTGGATCGTTCGCCGCGCAGGGTGACCACCCAGGAGGCCAGCACGCACAGGTTGTCCTGGGCGAAGGCGTAGCCGTACCCGAATCCGAGCCCGCCGTAGTCCTTGGCGGAGATGTGCGGTAAGCCGTACTCGGTGCGCCGGATCTCGGCGGTGTAGCGGCCGTCGTCGGCCAGGGACGGGGCGGTGGTGCGCACCGCCACCACGACGGCGGCGGCCAGGACCAGCGCGAGCACCGCGGCCGGTCTCAGCGAGAGCTTCATCGGGACTCCTATTCGAAACGCGCGTTGTCGGGCGCGGTCATGCGGCCGAGCAGCGGCAGGGCCGTGAGGATCACCAGGAGGGAGACGGCCAGGCCGCCGCCGACGGTCGCGAAGTAGACCGGCCCCGGCATCGCCAGGGAGGCGTGCTTCATCGCGAGCTGGTCGATGAGCGGCTCGGCCACGCCGAAGCCGGCGCCGGCGGCGAGCACGGCGGCCAGGAGGAGCGGCAGCGCCGACTCCAGGAGCACCACCGCGGCCAGGGTGCGCGTGGGCGTGCCGGCCAGCCGCAGCAGGGTGAACGGCCGCCGCCGCTCGACCAGGCCGCCGCCGACCGCCACGACGAGGCTGCAGCCGCCGACGATCAGGGTGAGCGCGACGATGACCAGCGCGACGCTCTCCGCCCGGGTGTAGAGGTCCGCTCTGACCTGGGCGACCTCGGCGAAGGTCATCGGTGGTTCCTCGGTGTGCCCGGCCAGCAGCGTACGCAGCCGCTCCAGCGTCGCCGGGTCTCCCGTACGGACCATGACCGCCTCCAGGTCGAGCCCGGCGGGAGAGACGGACTGACTCGCGGGGCCCGACAAGGGCAGGAGCTTGTCGATGGTGAGGGGATTGTCGGCGCCGACGATACGGGCAAAGTTCCCCGCCACTCCCCGCGCGCCCGCGGGGCAACTGCCCAGCACGGGGAACCGGGCCAGCTGCGAGCACTCGACCACGGACCTCGCGGGCGGCATGCGCCGGTCCTCCGCCAGGTCCGTGCGGGCGTAGATCGGCAGCACCTCCGCCCCGGGGTAGGCGCGCAGCCGGGCGACCAGGTCCGCCCCCGGTCCCGGCGCCAGACCGGGCACACCCGGCCGGTAGAGGGTGGCGCCCAGCACGTCGTTGAGCCTGCCTCCGGCCACGGCCTGCTGCCCGGCGAGCACCGCCGGAACGAGGGCCGCGATCGTCGTCCCGATGAACACCGCCAGCACCAGCCCGCTCACCGACCTGAACGCGGCCTTCGGGTCGTCGGCCAGCCGCTGGGTGGCCAGCAGCGTCGCCGCGCCGCGGGTGAGCCGGGCGGCCAGGCGCGCGGCCAGCATCGTCAGCCACGGCCCGGCCAGCAGCAGCCCGGCCATGACGAGCACGATCCCGGCGTAGACCGGCGCGGCTTGCGGCTTGCCGTTCTGGAACGCCGGGCCGGCGAACAATCCCAGCCCGGCCAGGAGCGGGATCACCCGCCACGCCCTCGGCGGCGGCTTGACGGCCTTCCTGGCCACGCCGAGCGGCGAGATCCGCACCCGGCGCAGCGACCACAGGGCGGCGACGGCCGCGACGAGCGGCACACCGGCGAGTACGGCCACGTACTGCCAGAGGCTCGGGACGATGGTCTCGGGGAAGAAGCGCGAGCCGGTGATCCGCACTCCGGCCACGAGCGGGCGTACGAGCTGGAAGAGCCCGGCGCCGGCCAGCGCGCCGAGCAGCGCGCCCACGGCGGCGTCCACCGCGGCGAGCGTGTTGATCTGCCGGGAGGTGGCGCCGACCAGCCGGATCGCCGCGAACCGCGTCTCGCGGCGGGCGGCGGCCAGGCGGGTGGCGGTGCCCACCAGCACCAGCAGCGGGACGATCAGCCCGATGGCCGCGATGCCGAACGCGACCTGGTAGACGTCCGTGTTCTCGTCGATCGCGGGTCCGGTGGCCACCGCGTCCACCTGCCGGGTGCCGATCATGGCGGCGACCTGCTGCGGGGCGTGCCCCACGACGATGGCCAGGTCGTCGGGCCCGGACAGCGCCGCCTGGCCGAGCAGGCCCGCCCGGGTGCCGGGGAAGCGGCCGGCGAGCTGCTCGGGCGGGGCCGAGTCCAGCAGTCTGCCGAGCGCGGGGGAGAGGTAGTACTGACCGGGGTCTGGCATGCGGGACAGGCCGGGGATGACCGGCGCCCGGTCGCCGAGCGCCGCCGCGTCCAGCCTCTTGATCTTCCGGCCCGCGTAGTAGTCCTCGCGCAGGTTCCACAACGCGCCGTCGGCGGTGGCGTCGAGGGCCCAGCCGTTGGGCGCGGCGCCGCGCGTGCACTCCCAGCAGGGGCGGTCGTTGGCGGTCAGGAAGGCGTTGAACAGCGCCAGCGTCGCCAGCAACACCGTGACGCCGACCGCCACCCCGGCCACGATCAGCGCCAGCCTGGCGGCCGTCTCCCTGCCGCCGCGCAACGACAGCCGCAGGCCCAGCAGCATCATCGGACGATCCCGCTCGCGTACGGGTCGGTCACCTTGCCGTCGCGTACGATGATCTCCCGGTCGGCGCCGGCGGCCACCCGGGCGTCGTGCGTCACCACGATCACCGTGGTGCCCTCCTCGCGGGCCAGGCCCACCAGCAGCTCCATCACGTGCTCGCCGGTGAGCGAGTCGAGCGCGCCGGTCGGCTCGTCGGCGAAGACCACCCGCGGCCCCGTCACCAGCGCCCTGGCGATGGCCACCCGCTGCGCCTGCCCGCCGGACAACTCCCCGGTACGCCGTCCGCCCAGCCCGCCCAGCTCCAGCCGCTCCAGCCAGGACGCCGCCCGCGCGTAGGCGGGCTTGCGCCTGGTCCGGCCGAGCAGCAGCGGCAGCGCCACGTTGTCGGCCACGGTCAGTTCCGGCACGAGCTGGCCGAACTGGAAGACGAAGCCGAAGGCGGTGCGCCGCAGCTCGCTGCGGCTGCCGTCGTCCAGCGTGTCCAGCCGCCGCCCGTCGAACCACACCTCCCCGCTGTCCGGGGTGAAGATCCCGGCCAGGCAGTGCAGCAGCGTCGATTTGCCCGATCCGCTGGGCCCCATGATGGCCAGGACCTCGCCCGCGTTCACCGACACGGCGGCCTCCCGCAGCGCGGGCGTGTTGCCGAAGGAGCGGCTGATCCCCTCGGCCCGCAGCAGTGCGTTGACGATCATCGCTCGCGCACCGTCTCCGCCAGCGCCCCGAGTCGGGCCTGGGTGACGTCGATCCACCGCAGGTCGGCCTCCAGATGGAACAGGGCGTGGTCGGCGAGCAGCGTGTCGACCAGCGCGCCACCCCGCTTGACCTCGGACAGCTCGCGCATGCGCCGCAGGTGCGTGGCGCGCTGGGTGTCGAGGTAGCCCGCCGCGTCGCGGTCCAGCATCAGCGCCAGCACGACCTTGGTGAACAACACCGTCTGCAGGTACGGCTCCGCCGCGACCGGCTCGGCCAGCCACGACGCCACCTCGCTCGTGCCGACCGGGGTGATCACGTAGCGCTTGCGGTCAGGGCCGTCGCCAGGCTCGCTCTGCCCGGCGGTGACCTTGCCGTCTCTGGCCAGGCGGGCGAGCGTGGAGTACACCTGCCCGAACGGAAGGGTCCTGCCCCTGCCGAAGTAGGTGTCGTAGTCCCGTTTCAGGTCGTAACCGTGGCTGGGCTCCCGCTCCAGGAGGCCGAGCAGGGCTAGGGGAACGCTCATGGCCGGTCAATATACACCGAGGGTATACGCCGCGCGTATAAGGAGAAATTCTTCCCGGAATCTGCTAACGTACAGAACGTTAAGTCCAAACTGAACGATCTGTATGGGAGTGACATGCCCACAGATGACGAGAGCGACTACCTTGAGCGCTTCGGACTCTTCTTCGAGATGGCCGGCGGCAACCGCACCGCCGGCCGGATGTTCGGCTGGCTGCTGATCAGCGAGCCGCCCGACCAGTCGATCACCGAGCTGGCCGAGGTGCTGCAGGTCAGCAAGGCCTCGGTGAGCACCGTGATCAGGCAGCTCCAGCAGGCCGGCTTCGTGGAGCGGGTGCCCGCGCCCGGCACGCGGCAGCACCGCTACCAGGTCAAGGCCGACGGCTGGCTGCAGATCGCGCAGTCGCGGATCGGGTTCCTGAGCGCGGGCAGGGACCTGTCCCAGCTCGGCCTGAAGATCATCGGCGACGACCCGGCACGTGGGGAACGGCTGGGCGAGTTCGCCGACTTTCTCGCCTTCATGGAGAAGGAGTACGGCGACGAACTCGTCCGCCGCTGGCAGCGCTACCGCGAGGAGGGAAACGCGTGAACGTGATCACGGCACTCGGCCTGACCAAACGCTTCGGCCGCTTCACCGCGCTCGACGGGCTCGACCTGGAGGTCGCGGAGGGCGAGGTGCACGGCTTCCTCGGCCCCAACGGCGCGGGCAAGACCACCACGATCAGGGTGCTCCTCGGCATGTTGCGCGCCGACGGCGGCACGGTCGGCCTGTTCGGCGCCGACCCGTGGAACGACGCGGTCGAGTTGCACCGGCGGCTCGCGTACGTGCCCGGCGACGTCAACCTCTGGCCCAACCTCACCGGCGGCGAGGTCATCGACCTGTTCGGCCGGCTCAGGGGCGGCATCGACCGGGCCCGCCGCGCCGAACTCCTCGACATGTACGGGCTCGACCCGGCCAAGAAGGCCCGCACCTACTCCAAGGGCAACAGGCAGAAGGTCGCGCTGGTGGCGGCGTTCGCCTCGGACGTCCCCCTGTACATCCTCGACGAGCCCACCTCCGGCTTGGACCCGTTGATGGAGGTGGTGTTCCAGGACTGCGTGCGCGAGGCGAAGCGGCAGGGCAAGACCGTGCTGCTGTCCAGCCACATCCTGGCCGAGGTCGAGGCGCTGTGCGACCGGGTGAGCATCGTGCGGGAGGGGCGTACCGTCGAGCGCGGCACGCTGTCCGAGCTGCGCCACCTGACGACCACGAGCATCACGGTCGAGACCGCCGCCCCGCCGACCGGCCTGGCGGACCTGCCCGGAGTGCACGATCCCGACATCCAGGGCACCAGGGCCAGCCTGTCGGTGGACACGGCGTCGCTGGACGCGGTGGTCGGGCACCTGCACACGTTCGGCATCCGATCGCTCACCTCCGCGCCGCCGACCCTGGAGGAGCTGTTCATCAGGCACTACGGCCACGCCGCCGTGCGCGAACCGTCAGGAGCGTCGCGATGACGGGCGTCGGGTCGCTCATCAGGCTGATCCTGCGCAGGGACCGCCTGCTCCTGCCGGTCTGGATCCTGGGCCTGGCCGCGATCACGTCGAGCACCGCCGCCGGCGTCCTGGAGCTGTACTCCACCGAGGCCGCACGCAGGGAGTGGGCCTCCGGGATCGCGGGCAACCCGATGGAGCTGGCGCTCGTCGGCCCCATCTTCGGCGACAGCGCGGGCGCGATCACGAGCTGGCAGGTCGGGGTGCGCAGCCTGCTCGGCGCGGCCCTGGCCGGCCTGCTGACGGTCGTCAGGCACACCCGGGCCGAGGAGGACTCCGGCCGCCGCGAGATGCTCGGCTCGACCGCGGTGGGCCGGCACGCGCAGCTCGTCGCGGCGCTGATCGTGAGCGTCGTGGCCTGCTGCCTGACCGGCCTGCTCACCGCCCTGGCCCTCACCGGAGCCGGCCTGCCGGGCGGCGGGTCGCTGGCTCTGGGGCTGGCGATCGCGAGCGTGGGCTGCGTCTGCGCCGGGATCGGCGCGGTCACGGCCCAGGCGTCCGAGAGCGCGGGCGGCGCCAGGGGCATCGGCCTCATCGTCCTGGCCGTCGCGTACGTGCTGCGCGCTCTCGGAGACGCGAGCGGCGGCGCGCTCTCCTGGTTGTCGCCGCTCGGCTGGGCGCACCGGGTGCGGCCGTTCGCGGGGGAGCAGTGGCCGGTGCTGCTGCTGCCCGCCGCCGCCACGCTGGCGCTGGCCGGGGTGGCGGTGGCACTCTCCGCCCGCAGGGACCTCGGCGCCGGTCTGCTCCCGGTACGCCCGGGGCCGGCCACCGCGTCGCCCGCCCTGCGCGGCCCGTTCTCCCTGGCCTGGCGCCTGCACAGGACCACGCTGACCGGCTGGGTGATCGGCTTCTGCTGCGCGGGCGCCGTCCTGGGCGGCATCGCGCAGAGCGTCACCGGCCAGGCCGGGCAGAGCCGCCAGCTCCAGGACCTCATCGACTACCTGGGCGGCGGCGGCAGGCCGGTGGACGGCGTCTTCGCCCTGTTCCTGTACATCCTGGCGCTGGCCGCGGCGGCGTACGGGGTGCAGGTCACGCTCCGGGCGCGCACCGAGGAGCTGGCGGGCCGCGCCGAGCCCATGCTGGCCACTCCGATCGGCCGCCTGCGCTGGCTCGGCGCGCACCTGCTCGTGGCGGCCGCGGGCTCGGCCGCCATCCTGGCCGCGCTCGGACTCAGCGGGGGTCTCATCTTCGGCTTGACCAGCGGGAACGTGGCCGGCGAAGTGCCCAGGCTGCTCGGGGGCGCGCTGGTCTACCTGCCCGCCGTCTGGATCATGATCGGCGTCGCGACCCTCCTGTACGGCCTGGTCCCTCGCGCTGCCGTCGCGGGCGCCTGGGGGATCCTCGTGCTGAACGTGCTGGTGTTCCTGCTGGCCCAGCTCCCCGGCGTGGACGACTCGATCGCGAGCGCCTCGCCGTTCATCGAGATCCCGAAGCTGCCGGCGGCGGCCCTCTCGGCGGCGCCCCTGCTGATCCTGCCGGCCATCGCGGCCGTGCTGACGGTGGCCGGCATGTACGGCTTCAGGCGCCGCCACCTGGCCTGACCGTCATCAGAAGGCTTTTACGAGCTCCCGGCTGGCGCGGCGGGCCGCGGCCAGCACGTCGTCGGCGCTCGCGCCGGTGCCCTGGGCCGCCACCAGCGCGGCGCTGACCGTGTCGAACGCCATGCGCACGAACAACCGCTCCTCCTGACTCGCCTCCGGGTCGACGAGCAGGTCGATGACGCGGTCGAAGAGCTGCCTGACGTTGTAGCGGCCGTCGATGCGCCGCAACATGGGCTGGTTGGCCCCCGCGACGCGCATGACCTCGAGGCGGCCGGGGGTGCTGGTCTCCACCCATCGCATGACGGCCCGCTGGAGCAGGCCGGGCGTGGCCGGCTGGGCGTTGATCCACTCGATGAAGATGTCGAGCTCGCGCGCCCGATCCTCCATCAGGCCCAGCAGGATCGCCTCCTTGTTGCGGAAGTGGTAGTAGAGCGACGACTTGGTCATGCCGAGCTCGCTGGAGATGTCCCTGGTCGAGGTGGCCTCGTAGCCCTTCTCCGCGAACAGCCGCAGGGCGACCTGGAGGATCTGCGCCCGGGTCTCCGCGCCTGAGCGCCTGCCGCCTGTTGTGGTCGTCACGCCGCCAGCATAGTTCACCACCGAACGCCCGTTCAGCTTGCTTGCTGAACGGGCGTTCGGCTACTCTCTGGATGAGCTTAACGAACGCCCGTTCAGTGACTTGAGGAGAACATCATGGAGACCAGCCCTCGCATCGCCATCGTCGGCGCCGGCCCCGGCGGGCTCACCTGCGCCCGCGTCCTGCAGACCCACGGCATCGACGTCACCGTCTACGACGCCGACGCCTCGGCCCTCGCCCGCGACCCCGGCGGCACCCTGGACCTGCACGCCGACTCCGGGCAGATCGCGCTGGAGGACGCGGGCCTGCTGGCGGAGTTCATGGCGCTCGCCAGGCCGGAGGGTCAGGCCAAGAGCATGCTCGACCAGCACGGCACCGTGCTCAACGCGTACGTGCCCGACGCCGGGGACGTCGCCGCGCCGGAGGTCGACCGCGGGCAACTACGGGCCATGCTCGCCGCGAACGTCGAGCCCGGCACGATCCGATGGGGGCACAAACTGCTCCACGCCGTCCCGCTCGGCGACGGCGCGCACCGCCTGGAGTTCGACGGCGCGGCGAGCGCCGAGGCGGACCTGGTCATCGGCGCAGACGGCGCCTGGTCCCGCGTGCGCCCGCTGCTGTGCGACGCCGTCCCCGCCTACAGCGGCGTCTGCTTCCTCGACGTCTACTACGACGACGTCGAGCACCGCCACCCCGCGATCGCGGAGCTGGTCGGCGACGGCCACATGTTCGCCAAGGACGGCCAGGGCCGTGCCGTCATCGGCCAGCGCAACAGCAACGGCCGGGTCCGCGCCTTCCTGGCCCTGCGCGCCGAGGCCCGCGTCCTGAACGACCTCGACCTCGGCGACCGGGACGCGGTCCACACCTTCCTGCTCCAGGAGTACGCCGGGTGGGAGCCGCGGTTCCGGCCGTTCCTGACCGACTGCGACGGCGGCTACGTCAGCCGCCCGATCCACATCCTGCCCGCCCCGCTCACCTGGGACCACACACCCGGCGTGACGCTGCTGGGCGACGCGGCGCACCTGATGTCCCCCTTCGGCGGCTTCGGCGCCAACCTCGCCATGCTCGACGGCGCCGAATTGGCCCACGCCATCGCGAAGGAGCCGACCATCGACGAGGCCATCACCCGGTATGAGGCGACCATGCTGCCCCGCTCGGGCGAGCACGCCGTGGGGGCCAACGACGCCCTGGAGCGTTTCTTCGCCACGGGCGCCGTCACCGCCGCGCAGGCGCCCGACCCCCAGGCCGAGCACGAGCGCTACCTCGCCAACGCGGCCGCCTACCGGTCGTCGTGACCTCACCCGGTCATGGTTTTCCTTCTGCTCGTCAGCCAGGACGCCAGCCAGAGGAGCAGGCCGATCGCCAGCAGCACCCCCGCGATCTCGTACTGCCCGGCCGGGCGTCCTGAGGACCACGGCAGGACGAGGTAGAGGCAGGTGATGGTGCCGAGCACGGGCAGGACGCGGCCCGCCTTGAAGTGCTCCACCCCCGTGTCGTCCCTGCGCAGGACGAGGACGGACACGTTGACGAACGCGAAGACCGCGAGCAGGAGCAGCGACGTCGTCCCGCCCAGCAACGACACGACCGGGCTCTCCGGGTCCAGCGAGAGGAACGAGATGAGGCCGATGGCGATGATGGTGGTGAACACGATCGCCGCGTGCGGGGTGCGGCGGGTGAGGTGCACCTTGGCCAGGAAGGGCGGCAGCACGCCCTGCTTGCTCATCCCGTACAGGAGCCGGCTGGCCATCAGCATGTTGATCAGCGCGGAGTTCGCGACGGCGAACATCGAGATGAACGGCAGCAGGTCCGCGATCGGCACGCCGGGGGCGGCGGTCTGCACCACCGTCACCAGGGGTGTCTCGCTCTCGGCGAGCTTTCCGACGGGGACCACGGCCACGGCGCAGATGGAGATGAGCACGTAGATCAGCCCGGTGATGCCGAGCCCGGTGAACATCATGCGCGGGAAGATCCGGGACGGTTCCTTCGTCTCCTCCGCCATGTTGACGGAGTCCTCGAACCCGACCATGGCGAAGAAGGCCAGCGACGTCGCGGCGCTGATCGCCAGGAACACGCTCTTGTCGGAGGGGGTCTCGAAGGCGACGACGCGGGAGAAGTCCGCCTGGCCGCCGAGGATGAAGTACATGCTGAGCACGATGACCAGGAGCAACCCCGACAGCTCGACCGCGGTGAGCACGACGTTGATCTTGACGCTCTCGCCGACGCCGCGCAGGTTGACGGCCAGGATCAGGAGCATGAACAGCACGGCGATCAGCAGGATGACGCCGTTGCCCACGTCGAGGCCGAATCCGGCGGCGAGGTTCGCGGCGAAGGCCCGCGATGCCGCAGAGGCCGAGGTGATGCCCGAGCACATCACCGCGAAGCACACGAGGAAGGTCAGGATGTGTTTGCCGAATGCCTTATGTACGTAAAGGGCAGCTCCCGCCGCCTCCGGATATTTCGTAACGAGTTCGAGGTATGAGCACGCCGTGATCAGGGCGACGATGAAGGCGATGGCGAAGGGCAGCCAGGCGGCGCCACCCACCTCGCCGGCGACCTCGCCGGTCAGCGCGTAGACACCGGTTCCGAGAATGTCGCCGACGATGAACAGCAGCAACAGGCCGGGGCCCATCACCCGCTTCAGACTGGGCTGGCCGCTTTCCGCCTCGGCAGGACTGGGGGGACTGACTTGAGCCATGGGGGTGGTCCTTGTCGTGCATCAGCCGTGAGGCCGCATGGGCAGGAGGAACGTCCCGAACTCGGCCGGCCGGGCCCTGCGCGGCAGGGCGGCCACGTGATCTCGACCATCATCCTGACACTTTACGATCCTGGACCGTCATCCGTGAATACGTCGTCACGCAGAGTCGGCGATCACGGGCGCCCTCCCCGCGAGCTCGTCTAGTTACGGGAACATATGCCGCGCCGATATCGCGGCCTAATATCGCGAATGCGCGGCACGTGAGGGGAGATGTCCGTTGACGTGAGCGATCAGGCGATCGATCTCGGCCGGGCCGTGACGAGCAGGAAACGGGTGATCCGCGGAATCCTGCCGGTCCGGCTCCTCATGGCGTATCTCGCGGCGACGGCGGTGTCGGTCATCAGCACGCCGTTCTCCGGTCACGGCCCACTCGTCTACGTGATCGTGGCTGTCGCCGTGGCTGTCATCGCGGCAGTCGCCGCGGCCGTCTGGGCGGGGCGCGAGCTGCGCCGGGGCGGTGTTCTGGCCGCCCGCGTCACGCTGGCCGCGGCCGTTCTCGCGCTTCTCGTCTTCCTGTTATCCGGATTTGGGATCGCCCTACCAGGTGAGGGCGGCGAATTCACCGCCGGCTTCATGATCGGGATCGGCGAACTGGCCGTGACCAGCCTCGACAACCCGTTCGGCGCCGGCCCGAGCCCGGCCGTGTCGCTGCTGAACACCTTTCTGCTCGTCACCGCCTTCAACGCCTCCGGCCTCGGCCAGGCGATGCGGGAGGTGCGGTGGCTGCGCCTGCTCAGGTGGCCGATCCTGGTGGTCGTGGCCATCGTGGCGAGCTCCACGATCTCGTCCGTGGTGTCCACGCTCGTCAAGAACGGCGTGCCGATCGAGGTGATCGGCGCCATCGTGGTCCTCCCGGTGGTGGCCCTGTCGGGGCGGGCCGCCGCCGAGGTGGTGTTCCCGGCATCCGGCGATGACCTTCCGCCCGGATGGGCGCCGAGCACGGCGCCGCCCCGACGCCGGCTCTTCACCGGGCGGCACGTGCTCGTCGTCCTGCCGCTCTGGCTGCTCGCGCTGGCCGCCGGCCTCATCGTGCTCCTCGCGGAGATGAACAAGAACTCGTCGTATATGATCCCCGGCGCCACGGCACGTGTGGCGTCCCTGAGCGGTGCGGTTCTGGTGCTGCAGGTGGTGGTGTCGCTCATCGGCCTCCAGGCGTACACGCTGGGCCGTCGCCACGCGGCGCTTCGCGCGGTGGACCAGCGGGAGCGTGACGCCCGGCCGTGGCTGCTGTACCTGCGCTCGTTCAGGGACGACAAGCTGAGGGTCTACACCCATATGTCGCCGCGGCACTCGCTTCTCGAACGTCTGCTGGCCTTCCGGCGTGAGCGGTTCGAGCTCATGTTGACCTGGCATCTGTGGCGATTCGGACCCGTCGTCGCGGTCGGGCGGCCGGGCGAACGGCTCGCCCAGCTCGGCGCGGCCAGGGAGTACCTCCCGGCCGGCACCTGGCAGGCGGAGATCGAGGACCGGATCCTGAACGCTTCGGCGATCGTCGTCGTCCTCGGCCGTACCGAGGGGCTGGCCTGGGAGCTGCGGACGATCGAGCGGCTCGCCGCCGCGGACAAGATGATGATCGTGGTGCCGCCGCTCCGTGAGGCCGAGCTCGAACGGCGCTGGGACGCCTTCAACGAGATAGGCGGGAGCGCCGGCTGGCCACCGGTCCCGGCCGCGGCCCGCCGTCACGCGCTGGTCGTCACGCTGAGCCGTGCGGAGTCCGTCACGCTGAGCCGTGCGGAGTCCGCCACGCTGAGCCGTACGGAGCCCATCACGCCGGGCGACTGGAGGGTGCTCCTGGGGAAGTGGCGTGACGAGTGGCACTACGAGGTGGCGATCGACGCGGCGCTGGGCCGCCGGGCGATCCGCGCGCCCGCCCCATCCCGCAGGCGGGACCGCTGGCGCGGTCGCGCGGCGTGGATCACGGTGTTGTCGTGCGCGCTGGTTCTCGCCGGCGTCGCCGGCGGCTCCCGGCGGATCCTCGAAGGGCATGAGCTGGCCCCCGGGATGTGCCTGTCCGTGCCGTCCGAGGAAGTCACACGCGACCAGCCTCAACTGGCCCTGCGGTACGAGGTGCGCCCCTGCGGGAGCGAGCACGGCTACGAGGTGGTCTCGCACCACGTCGTCACCTTCGACGCCTTCCCCGGGCAGGCCGCGGTCGACGCCGGGGCTGACCGGCTGTGTGCCGCCGCGTTCCAGACCTACATCGGGATACCGCACCAGCAGTCCGGGCTGGATCTGCGCTACCTGACACCGACCAGGGAGTCCTGGCTGGTCGGCGACGAGGACATCGTCTGCCTCGTACGGGACCCGGCGGGACCGAACACGGTGCCGCTCCAGGGCAGCCGTCGTTGATGTTTCGGGTATAACGCGAAACTTTCACCCGCCTGATGTGAGCCTGACTAGGCGGTTGACCAGGGTGCCATGCCGTCATGTCCATCACTGCCGTACAGGAATCGTTGACAGCTTGACGAAACCAGGCCGATACTTTCGTCACTTCACCGATACTTTCGCCCCCCAGCCCAGCCTTCACGAGGAGGTAGTACGCACATGAACGGCGCCCCCGCCCATCCGCCGAGCCATGGACGCGTCAGGAAGCTCATCGCCCGCGTCAGCGCCATGGTCGTAGCGCTGATCATGGCCTTGGTGATGCCGCCCGGCATCGCCCACGCGGCCATAACCACCAACCAGACGGGCACCAACAACGGCTACTTCTATTCGTTCTGGACCGACAGCCAGGGCTCGGTCTCCATGGACCTGGGATCCGGTGGAAATTACAGCACCTCATGGCGCAACACCGGGAACTTCGTCGCCGGAAAAGGCTGGAATCCCGGCAGTCGCAGGACCGTGAACTATTCAGGCAGCTTCAACCCGTCCGGCAATGCCTATCTGACCCTCTACGGGTGGACGAGAAATCCGCTCGTGGAGTATTACATCGTCGACAACTGGGGCACCTATCGGCCCACGGGCACGTACAAGGGCACGGTCACCAGCGACGGCGGCACGTACGACGTCTACCAGACGACCCGCTACAACGCCCCCTCCATCGAGGGCAACAAGACCTTCAACCAGTATTGGAGCGTCCGCCAGTCGAAGAAGACGGGCGGAACCATCACCGCCGGCAACCACTTCGACGCCTGGGCCCGTTATGGAATGAACCTGGGCAGCCATGACTACATGATTCTCGCGACAGAGGGATATCAGAGCAGCGGCAGCTCCAACATCACCGTGGACGGCACCGGCGGCGGTGGCGGGGGCGGCGGTGGTGGTGGTGGCGGCGGTGGCTGCACCGCGACGTTGTCCGCCGGTCAGAGCTGGAGCGACCGGTACAACCTCAACGTCTCGGTCAGCGGTTCGAGCAACTGGACCGTGACCATGAACGTGCCGTCCCCGGCGAAGATCATCGCGAGCTGGAACATCAGCGCCACCTATCCCAGCACCCAGGTGCTGACCGCCCGGCCCAACGGCAACGGCAACAACTGGGGGGTGACGATCCAGCACGGCGGCAACACGACCTGGCCGACGGTCTCCTGCAGCGCGAGCTGATCCCTGGGGGCGGCGGCCCATGACCGCCACGCCATCGTTACGCTGGTCAGCTCTGCCGTAGCGATCCGAACGGTTGGTCATGCAGCTCCGTTATGGAATGAACCCCCATCAAGCGCCCGCCTCGGCCACTCCTGTCGGGCGGGCGCTGCCGTTCGAGGTCCTGTCGGGCCGGCCCGGATACATCAACCTGCTCGACGCGCTGAACGCCTGGCAGCTCGTGCGGGTGGCCTCCGCGGCCACGGGGGAGGTCGCCGCGACCTCGTTCAAGCACGTCTCGCCCGCCGGAGTCGCGCTGCCCGGCGAGGTTCCCGCCTTCATGCTCGACGCCTACGACGTGGGTGGGCACGACTTCTCCGAGGCGGCGAGCGCCTGCTTCCGCGCCCGCTCCTCCGACCCGCGCTCCTCCTTCGGCGACTTCATCGCGCTCTCGGCCGAGGTGGACGAGTCGGCCGCCCGGCTGATCAGGAAGGTCGTCTCCGACGGGATCATCGCTCCCGGCTTCTCCCCGCGCGCGCTGGAGCTCCTGCGGGAGAAGAAGAAGGGCGCCTACCTCATCCTCCAGGCCGACCCCGCCTACGAGCCTCCGGCGGAGGAGTCGCGTGAGGTGTTCGGCGTGCGCCTGACCCAGGCCCGTGGCGACGCCCCCATCGACCCCGGCGCCGAGCTGGGCGAGGTCGTCTCCGGGAAACTGTCGTCCCGGGCGCGGCGCGACCTGCTGCTCGGCATCGCGACCGCGAGGTTCACGCAGTCCAACTCCGTCGTCTACGCACGCGACGGCCTCGTCATGGGCATCGGGGCCGGGCAGCAGTCACGCATCGACTGCACCAGGCTGGCGGGGGAGAAGGCGGCCAACTGGTGGCTCATCCAGCACCCGCGCGTGCTCGCCGCGGGCGCGGGGGAGAGCCCTCAGACGCGGATCAACGAGCTGTACGCCGCGGCTGCCCGGCTCGGTGCGCCGGAGCGGGCCGAATGGCTGGCCGCGTTCACGGACCTGGCGCTGGTCTCCGACGGCTACCTTCCCTTCGCGGACAACGTGCTGGAGGCGTCAGGACGGGGTGTGACCGCCATCGCCGCCCCGGCGGGCTCGATTCGCGACGACGCCGTGACCGAGGCCTGCCGGAAGCTGGAGATGACGCTCGTCCACACCGCCCACCGCTATTTCCACCACTGAGCCGATCGGGCCCTGGAGGCGTCCAGGTGGGTGCGCATGGCCGCGGCGGCGCCCAGCGCGTCGCCGGCGGAGATCGCGTCCCGGATCTTGTGATGCTCGCCGAGCACCCGGTCCACGTGGCCGGGGTCGTGTTCGTCCCCGGCGTACGGCCGGGTGATCGCGCCGGGGCCGAGCGCGTCGAGCAGGTCGAGGTAGAAGCGGTTGCCGGTGGCGACGGCGACGGCGCGGTGGAAGGCGAAGTCGGCCTCGACCGCGTCGCCCGCGCTGCCCCGGACCGTGGCCATGCGGCGCAGCGCGGCGTCGATGGCGGCCAGGGTGGCGGGCGTGCGGCGGGCGGCGGCGAGGGCCGCGGACTCCACCTCGATCCCGCGCCGCAGTTCGAGCAGGTGCAGCCGGTCCTCCAGGTTCCGCACGGTGCCGATGGAGCGCGTGAAGTCCTGCGCCGCGGGCCTGGCCAGGACGAACGACCCGCGTCCCCGCCGCGTCTCGACCAGCCCCGCCGCGCGCAACCGTGAGATCGCCTCGCGTACGACGGTGCGGCTGACCCCGAACCGGCCGGCGAGCTCCCCCTCGGAGGGCAGCAGCTCACCAGGCCGCCAGGTCCCGTGCCCGATGCCGGCCCTGAGCTCGCCCTCCACCCGGTCGGCGAGGCTGGCGCCGTGATCGTCAGTCATCGCTCCGCTCCAAGGCTCCGTGATCGTCAGTCATGGCTCCGCTCCAGGGTGCCGTGATCGTCAGTCATCGCTCTGCTCCAGGGCGCTGGGAAGCAGGGTCCGCAGCGCGGGCCGCCAGCCCGGCATACGGTCGGGAAAGCTGCGTTCGAGCACATCGAGCATGATCGCCACTGAGGCCGAGGCGCCGGGAGAGGCGCCGAGCAGGGCCGCCAGGCCGCCGGGGGCCGGCGTCACGACCTCGGTCCCGAACCCCGCGATCGACCCCCTGCCGTTCACCCGCTTGACCACCTGCACCCGCTGACCCGCGGTGATGACCTCCCAGTCGGCCGCCCGCGCGTCCGGGACGAACCGCCGCAGCGCCCGCATCCGGCCGCTCCGGGTCTGCGCCACCTGGCCCACGAGGTAACGCAGGAGATCGAGGTTGCCGCGTGCCGCGTCCAGGAGTGTGCCGGCGTTGTGGCGGGTCACCGACCGTGGCAGGTCGGTGAGGCGGCCACGCTTGAGGAAGCGCGGCGAGAACGCGGCGAAGGGGCCGAACATGAGGTACGCGCGGCCGTCCACGACCCGGGTGTCCAGGTGCGGCACCGACAACGACGGGGCGCCGGGCTCGGCGTGGCTGTAGACCTTCGCGTGGTGGCGGGCGATCAGTTCGGGGTCGGCGGTGCGGAGGAACCGCCCGCTGATGGGGAAGGCGCCGTACGCCCGGGTCTCGGGTACGCCGGCGCTCTGGAGCAGGGGCAACGTTCCTCCGCCCGCGCCGAGGAACACGAACGAACCGCCTACGCCGTAGTCGCGCGAGCGATCCCGTACGAGCAGCCGCCAGGACCGGTCGCCCCGGCGCAGGGCGCGCACCTCGTGGCCCCGCCGCACCTCGACGCCGTCGCGCTCCAGGGCCGCGAAGAGCCGCCGGGTGAGCACCCCGTAGTCGACGTCGGTGCCTCCCCGCGTACGGCAGAGCGCGACCTGCTCGCCCGCGGGGCGATCGCCGAACATCAGCGGCAGCCACCGCGCCATGACGTCCCGGTCGCGGGTGAACTCCATCCCGTCGAACAGCGGATGCCCGCGCAGGGCCTCGTGGCGGAGGCGAAGGTGCTCCACCCCGGCGGCGCCGTGGGCGAAGCTGAAGTGGGGGACCGGGCGGATGAAGTCCGCGGGCTCGCCGAGCGCCCCCTCCTCGGCCAGCCGCGCCCACAACCGCCGCGACAGCCGGAACTGCTCGTTGACGGTGATGGCGCTGCTGACGTCGATCGAGCCGGCGCCGGTGAGCGGGGTGTAGTTGAACTCGCAGAGCCCCGCGTGGCCGGTGCCCGCGTTGTTCCACGCCGACGAACTCTCCTGGCCGAGCCCGTCCAGCCGTTCCAGCACGAGGATCGACCAGCCGGGCTGCGCCCGGCGCAGCAGCACACCGAGGGTGGCGCTCATGATCCCGCCGCCGACCAGCACCACGTCGTAGTCCGTGGCGATCACGTGACGTCTCCTTACGGCGGGCAACATGTATGACAGGACTCTAGCCTGTATGACAGGTTGCTTCGCCCCGAGGCTATTCGGAGCCGTTGCGAACGATCTACCTGGGAGCGGGCACACCTAGGACCCTCGGGAGTGGGGGACCGACATGTGTGGCATCGCCGGATGGGTGGACTTCGACCGCGACCTGCGCCAGGAGCGGGAGACCGCGCAGGCCATGACGGACACCATGGCCTGCCGCGGGCCCGACGACGAAGGGCTCTGGACGGCGCCGCACGCGGCCATCGGCCACCGCAGGCTCGCCATCATCGACCTCGCCGGCGGCCGTCAGCCGATGGTCGCCGGCGACGCCGTCCTCACCTACAGCGGCGAGGTGTACAACTTCGAAGAGCTCCGCGCGGAGCTGTCGGCCCTCGGCCACGACTTCCGCACGCGCAGCGACACCGAGGCCGTGCTGCACGCCTACCTCGAATGGGGGGAGAACCTGGCGGAGCACCTCAACGGCATGTACGCCTTCGCCATCTGGGACTCCCGGGCGGAACACCTGGTTCTCGTCCGCGACCGCATGGGCATCAAGCCGCTGTACTACTACCCCACCCAGAACGGCGTGCTGTTCGGCTCGGAGCCCAAGGCCATCCTCGCCAACCCGCTCGCCCGCCGCGTGCTCGACGCCGACGGCCTGCGCGAGCTGATGTCGTTCGTCAAGACCCCCGAACACGCCGTCTTCACCGGCATGTACGAGGTGCGCCCCGGCCAGGTCGTCCACGTGAGCCGCGACGGCCTGCGCAAACGCCGCTACTGGCAGCTCGACTCCCACGAACACCCCGACGACATCCCCCAGACCGTCAAGACCGTACGCGAACTGCTCGACGACATCGTCGCCCGCCAGCTCATCAGCGACGTGCCTCTGTGCGCCCTGCTCTCCGGCGGCCTGGACTCCAGCGCGATCACCGCCCTGGCCGCCAAGCAGCTGCGCGAGCAGAACCTGGGCACCGTACGCTCGTTCTCCGTCGACTTCGCCGGCTACACCGAGAACTTCAAACCGGACCTCACCCGCTCGACCCCCGACACGCCCTACGTGCACGAGCTGGCCCGTCACGCCCGCGCCGACCACACCGACATCGTGCTCGACTCCGGCGAGCTGATGGACCCGGGGGTGCGCTCGGCCGTGCTGCGGGCCCGCGACCTGCCGATGGGCATCGGGGACATGGACAGCTCGCTGTACCTGCTGTTCAAGGCCATCCGCGGCCACTCCACCGTGGCGCTGTCGGGGGAGTCGGCCGACGAGGTGTTCGGCGGCTACCGGTGGTTCCACGAGCGCGAGGCGGTCGAGGCCGACACCTTCCCCTGGCTCGCCATCCCGGGGGCCAGCGCCCACATCGGCGCGGAGCGGCTGCTCAAGGACGACCTCGGGCACGACCTCGACCTGGCCGGCTACCGCGACGAGCGCTACCGGCAGGCCCTCGCCGAGGTGCCGCACCTGCCGGGCGAGAGCGGTCACGAGCGGCGCATGCGTGAGGTCAGTTACCTGCACCTGACCCGGTTCGTCCAGATCCTGCTCGACCGCAAGGACCGGATGAGCATGGCCGTGGGGCTGGAGGTGCGGGTGCCGTTCTGCGACCACCGCCTGGTGGAGTACGTCTTCAACGCCCCCTGGTCGCAGAAGACGTTCGACGGCCGCGAGAAGAGCCTGCTCAGGGCCGCCGCGGCGGACCTGCTGCCCGAGGGCATCCTGCAGCGCGTCAAGAGCCCGTACCCGGCCACCCAGGACCCCGCCTACGACCGCGCCCTGCACGACCAGGCCCGCGCCCTGCTCCAGCAGGGCGACTCACCGGCCGCCCAGTTGATCGACTGGGACAAGGCCCGCGCCACCGTCGAACAACCCCCCGGCCCCTCGACCCGCACGGCGCTGGAACGTCTGCTGCAACTCGACCAATGGCTGCGCCGGTACGAGGTCGAACTCGCACTCTGAACCGGCAGCCGTTCCAGGGCCGGCCGGCGCAGGAGAAGGTCATCGCGGCCAACCGTCCTGTGGTCGAACGGCTGGCCACTCTCCAGAAGACGCGTTACGAGAACGCGGTGAAGCTCCTGCCTTGACCGTCCCGAACCCCTTGATCATCCCGAACTTACGGGGCGGGATGATCCGTGACGTAGACCGGCACGCCGACCTTGGTCGTGTCGGCCGCCTCGCCCACGCCGTTGACGACGTGGTCGATCGTTCCCGCGCTGAGGTTGACCGTCATGATGTGGTGCAGCCTGACGCCCGGGGTCTCCGGAACCTCGAAGCCGTTCTCGGTGTGGATCTCCGGGTTGTTCTGGTTGAAGACGTACACCCCGGCTCCGTACAGGTTGTGCCTTCGCACGCGGTCGCCGACCTTGTAGCCGGCCCAGCCCTCCACGTCGCCGTTCATCCAGTCGGCCTGCGTCGGCGGGTCGTACGGCAGCTCGTTCTGGTAGAGGATCGTCGTGCCGTCCTCGCCGTTCCAGACGGTGTTGTAGCGCTGGAAGTGCTCGACGAACAGGCCGGTCGCGGTCACGTGGTCGCCGTTGATGACGGCGCCGTTGCGGCCGATGTTGGTGTTCCAGCGCTGGGTGTCGGTGAAGCCCTCTACGCCGTGGTCGGCGCGCCACACCCAGGTGTGGTCGATGAGCACGTTGTCGCTGTTGACCTCCAGCGCGGTCTCGGTCCTGCCGATGTGCGGGCCGCCGACGCGGAAGTACACGTCGGACAGGGTCGTCGGGTTGTCCGCCGGGCCTCGGCTCCTGCCGTGCTGCCTGCCCACCCTCAGCAGGACCGGCGACTTCTGGAGGCCGGCGTCGATGGTCACGCCGGCGACGACGACACCGGGCACGTCGGCGACGTCGATCGGGGTCGAGCCGTGGACGGCGGTGAGCGTGGCGTGCCCGAGGCCGAGGACGACCGTGTTCTGGCGCTTGATCTCGATGCTCCGCGCGATGTCGTACACGCCGGGCGTGAGCAGCAGGTTCTTGCCCCGCGCGAGCTGGTTGTTGATGACCTGCACCGGGTCCGACGGCCTGGCGACGAAGAAGTCGGTGAGCGGGATCGTCCGGCCGGGCGTCATGCCGCCGGCCCAGGAGACGCCGCGGGTGCCCTTGCGGGCAGCGGGCACGCGGACCTGGTACCTGCCGCGCGCGTCGGTGTACAGGTAGGGCTTCTCCCGGCTGACGGGGGTGGTGTCGAGCGTCGTGTACGGCGGGTTCGGGAAGGCGGCGTCGTCCGGCGCGCCGACGACGCCGGAGAAGACCTGGTTCCAGACGCCGTTCGACCAGCCGGCGACCTCGCTGTCACGGGTCAGCCACTGCTGCTGCGAGCCGTTCGTCACGGCCGGCAGCCTGGAGTCGGCGATGAAGCCGCCGCTGGCGTACTGGGGGCCGGCGGTGCAGTAGTCCATGAGCGACAGGTTGCCGCCGCTGATGTTGAGCCGGCGCAGCGACACCGCCTGGGAGACGGCCCAGAAGTTCGCCGTCGACCGGCAGCCGTCCTGGCCGGCCGCGTTGACGTTGATCGACAGGTTGGACAACGTCCGCCAGAAGTTGACGAGCGCCAGGCAGTTGCCGGTTCCGCCGTCGGCCAGGCAGCGGTTGTAGACCTCGACCTTGCCGTTGATGACGACATCGGTGGGCGAGGCGCCCAGGCCGGCGATCTCGGTGTAGTAGCCGACCTTGATCTGCAGCGGGTGCTCGGTGGTGCCGTACGTGCCGGGCTTGAACAGGTAGGCGTGGCGGGTGGTGCCCATCTCGTTGTCGACCTGGGCGGCGTGGGCGGCGTCGAGGGTGGACTGGATGTCGGCGACGGGCATGCCGGGGTCGAAGACGGTGACGTTGGGGCCGAGGCCGGGGGTGGCGGTGGTGGCGGTGGCGGGCGTTCCGGCCGATAAGACGGCGGTCGCCAGCACGAGACCGAACGTGAACGCCCGTCCCGGACGGCGCCTCTGGGTTGTCATACAGGTGGTCCTTTCCCGCAGCCTGAGAGAGCGCTCTCTCGATGGGTTAACGCGTTTGTACCGCGTGAACCGGTCCGATCACAAGCCTCAGGAATCCCCGTTGACCGCCGAACGCAGCACCCCGACCACCACGGCCAGCTCGGCCAGCAGGCCCGACACGGTCGTCCGGTCGCCGCCGTTGATCGACACCATGCGCAGCTCCTCCGGCTTCGGGAGCCGCTCCATGATCTCCGGCAGCGAGTCGATCAGCTTGGCCTGCAGGCTCGACGGCGTCTGCTGGTTGTCGATCTCGGCCCGCAGCCGCGTACGCTCCACGTCGAGCAGCGCCCGCTCGTGATCGGCCAGCGTCCTGGAACGCGCCAGCTCCAGCTCACCGTCGAGCTCCAGGCGCTTGAGCTCCTGCTCCCGCTCGACCCTGAGCCTGCCCGTCTCGGCCTCCTCCGCGTGCCGCTCGCGCTCCATCCGCAGCGCGTGCCGGGTCGTCTCCGTCTCCAGCTCCGCCACCGCCCTGGAGTCGTCGTGCGTGCGCTGGGTACGCCGCAGGCGCTCGGCCACCTCGGTGTCGAACTGCCAGGCGTCGTTGCGGGCCCGCAACTCGGCCAGCTCCCGTTCGTACTCCAGGCGCTGGGTCTCCTTGAGGCGTTCCGCGGCCATCTCGCGCTGGCCGATGGCCTCCTCGGACCGCAGCTCCGCCAGGCGGGCGACCTGCCCCTGCTCGGCCCGGTACGGCTTCTGCAGGTTCTCCCACAGGCGTGAGGAGCTGACCACGGCCTCCTTGATCTGCACGGTGACGATCCGCAGGCCCAGGCCCTGGTCGCTGTTGTCCTCGCCCTCGGCCACCGCCCGCAGGCGCGCCGTCAGCTCCTCGATGATGGGTTGTTTGTCGCTCAGGACGTCGCGGATGCCCATCGTGGCCACCTTGTCCTTGATGGCGGCCTCGGCCTGCTCCCTCAGCTGGAGGTTGACCAGGCGCATGGGGTCCTGGAGGTCGGCGAAGTCCAGTTTGCGGTAGGCGGTTGGGAAGGAGTGGATCCCCCACTGCACGTAGCCCTGCACCAAGACCCCCTGCAGTTCCTGGCAGACGCAGTAGGCGTTGATCAGGATGGTCTGGGTGGCGCCGGGGACCACCAGGAAGGAGTCGGTGGAGGGGTTGTAGCGGAAGGAGACGCCGAGGCCGATGTGCAGCGGCTCCTGGCGGCCTCGGCGGGTGTGGACCACGTAGGCGTTCGGCGGGACCAGGACGTTCTTCCAGCGCCAGAAACCGGTGATCCGGATGTCCACCGGGCCGGGGGAGGGCCTGTCGGGGAGCGGGGCGCTCAGGGCTCGATCGCGTTTGGCCAGTGGCGACGGCGCGAGCGGGGGCTCGCCCGGGATGCGGCGAGCCCTGAGGTCGTCCTCCAGCACCGCCTGCTGTGCGACGACCTGCTCCAGATAGGCGTTGCCCTTGCCAGGGGTGCTCATCGTGACCTCCGACTCACCTGCCGAATGCGGATGAGTCTCGCCTACGCCGCCGAGCCCCCGCAACCGTGCGTTTACGGGTTACCGGAGCGGCCGATCGCGGAGGTGCGGAACTCGACGGACGCCCCGGTGGCGTCGGAGATCACCGAGCGGATGTCGTACCTGAAGGTGGGCCGGCAGCCGCACTTGCGCCGATCGTCGCTTACTGTGCAATTCGGGGGAACGCCGCGGGACAATGTCCGGGCCAGTGCCGGGGGATCACGGAGGATGGACGTCGGGTATGAGCACGCAGACGCAGGAGAATCTCGGCCCCTACCGGGTGGTCGGGAAGATCGGCGAGGGCGGCATGGGGGTCGTCCACCTCGGTCTCGACGGTGCGGGTCGTGAAGTGGCGATCAAGGTGCTGCACCCGCATGTGGCAGCCGACCTCAAGGCGCGCGACCGGCTGTTCCGCGAGGTGGAGACCATGCGGCGGGTGCGCAGCCGCTACGTGGCCGAGGTGATCGACGCCGAGCTGACCGGCGGGCGGCCCTACGTGGTGACCAGGTTCGCCGCGGGCCGCACGCTGGAGGACGCCGTGCTGACCCACGGCCCGCTGGAGGCGCGCGAGGTCGTCAGGCTCGCCGAGGGGCTCTGCCAGGCGCTGGTGGACGTGCACGCGGCCGGGGTGATCCACCGGGACCTCAAGCCGTCCAACGTCATGCTGGTCGGCGGCGAGCCGCTGGTCATCGACTTCGGCATCGCGCATCTGGTGAACGCGGCCAGGCTGACGCAGAGCGGGATGTTCGTCGGCACGCCGGGCTACCTGGCGCCGGAGATCATCCGTGCCTCGCAGATCACCCAGGCGGCCGACGTGCACGCGCTGGCCTCGACGGTGTTCTTCGCCGCCACGGGGCTGCCGCCGTTCGGCTCGGGGACGTTCGAGGCGGTCTGCTTCAACACCATGGAGGGGCGCTCCCAGATCGACAAGGCGCCGGCCTGGCTGCGCGACTGGCTGAGCCACGCGCTGCAGGTCGATCCGGCCGCCCGGCCCAGCGCGCGGGAGCTGCTGCGGATGGCCAGGACGCTCGATCCCGGCACCAGGAAGGCCGGCGGGACGCTGACCATGGACGTGGTCTCCGACCTGCTGCCTCCGGTCGAATACGCCCGCAGGCGCCAGGAGGGGGAGCGGCCGGCGCCGACCGTCCAGGCCGATCGGCCGCGGGAGCGCCCCCAGGCCCCCAAGGAGCCCTTCGACCTGCGGCGGTTCCTGGCCGGCCCCGATTTCGTCGGGGTGCTGCTGGTCGTGACGCTGATGGCGTTCACCGTCATGATGCCGGTCGCCGTGGGGCTGGTGGCGGCGGCGCTCTCGCTGGCGTTGCGCGCCGGCGACTACTTCCTCGCCGAGACCAGGCCGGCGCCGTCCAGAGCCGCACTCGTGGCGGGGGGCCATCTGATCCTCTCGCTGGCGTTCGGCATCGCCGCCGCGGCCTTGTTGCACGCGGCCGGCCGGTTGAACGGCAGCCACGCGGAGTCCCTGGCCGCGGGCGCTTTCACGATGGGGCTGTTCGTGCTGCCCGGCGCGGGCGCGGCACGGCGGACCGCCTCGAACGCCCTCGCCCGGATCCTGCCCCGCCGGCGGGCGACCGTGGTGTCGGTGGCCGTGATGGGGCCGATCGCGCTGACGTCGGTGATCGTGGCGCTGGTTCAGCTGGCCTGAGGCCGGCTTACGCAAACCGACGCACCGGGAGCGCAAGTCTTGCGGCTACTTGCGCTCGCCGGACGTTGCCGCTTGCGTGCTGTCACAATTCGCCAGCCGCCCAGCTCACGGGCATACGCAGGGGAAAGATACTCAAACTCGCACGAGCCGCAGTTATTTCTTTGCGCAATCTCGTCGAAATATTGCGGCAATCTGCTCGGCATCTTATGGTTCGGCCATCCGCCTTACCCGAAGGGCC